>NZ_AOSR01000158.1:0-1182 GCF_000349585.1 Dietzia sp. UCD-THP | reverse complement strand
GGCGCCGATCAGAGTGCGTTCTATAACTGCCGGGCCCGGCGTTCATCTCCGTGGCTGAGGGGCCTGACGGGTATCGGCGTAGTCGCTCTCGTTCAAGTCCGANNNNGCTCGTGCGTGAGTTTGAAGTAGTTGCGTCACCCGATCCCAGTCAGCGTCAATATCGAAATCGGCGAGGGCCCGACGTGTGATCTCATTGAGGTCACCCGACCAGAGGCTACCGGCATTGCTGATGGCCGTGGCAAGACAGCGAGTGGCGTAGCTAATGTTCTTCATCGCGTATATCGTGGCGAATGGAGTGCGCTTTTGCTCTTGAATTGCCACAGCTGAAAGCCATGCAGCATTTCCATGAGCTGGTCTGCTTAGCTGCCTATAGGCAGAGTAGTCTTCCACGGGGAAGGCCCGTTTTATCATTGAAGTTGAAGTCGGCTTTGATTGCTTTGGAACATTGTTGAAATTGTCCTTGTTGCGCACTCTCCATTGCGACCATCGAGTAATTAATTCGTGAGCGCCGCCGAGGTCACCGGACTTGTAGTCCTCGATTGACGCTTCCATCAGTTTGCAGGCTCGAAGGGCACGAACTAGATGGTCGTCAGTAGGGCAAGCTACGTAGATGCACTTGGCGGCCAGCTCCGAGACTGTTCGGGCAATCGTGCCAACCGTTACGTGTCGCGGGCCGCTCGCGAGTGTGAGGTTGCCAACGCCGTTAAGAGCTTCGCCAGCTGAGATCAGGTAGAACTTTACTAATCTGTGTGCGGTGAGCAGGGGGTCCTCGATGTCGGTCTTCGCCCCTAGTTCGCGGTCCACTGCATCAATGGATACAGCCGACTCACGTAAGGAGACCTGTTCGTCATTCGCAAGATAAAGGGCGACCATCGAGACCGCTAGCGCCGTGGTGCATACCAACCGAAGCGAGATCTCGCCCCCAGGGCCATCGTGCGTTGCCACTTCAAATTTGTGCTCAACAAAGCCATCATTGTTTGAAGGTTTCTTGAAGACGTCGAATGCGTTCCAGAGGGAGCGAGGAAATGCAAAACGCTGTCTGTTGAGCAATGCCGTCCGAAGTCTCAAGATGCGCCATCGACGAACTCGGAGTTCGTGGCGATCTGATCGACGATCTCCATTGTCTCGACAGCAACCCGTGTGACTTTTGCGATGAGGTTGACGATGTAGAGGTGGTCGTCG
>NZ_AOSR01000157.1:0-270 GCF_000349585.1 Dietzia sp. UCD-THP | reverse complement strand
GAGGCCATCCCGGTGGATCCGTCGGCCGTCGCCGGCGCCCTCGGCCTGCAGTGAGCGAGGTGAGCGGTCCCGGCCCGGAGGTCTTCGGCAGCTCGGGTGGGCACATCCTGCCGGTCGGGCGCACGGTCACGATCGAGGTACCGGCGTCCAGCGCGAACCTCGGGCCGGGTTTCGACGCGCTCGGGGTGGCCCTGGGGCTGTACGACACGATCACGGTGACCACGATCGACTCCGGCCTCGAGCTGGAGGTGTCGGGGGAGGGCGCCGGTC
>NZ_AOSR01000156.1:0-516 GCF_000349585.1 Dietzia sp. UCD-THP | reverse complement strand
TCCGTCGGCGAGGTACTCAAGAACCGGGCGCATCAGGGTCTGGTAGTCCGGGATTGTCATCGCGAGTCCTCGGACGCCTCGATTACCTCATGCGCGGAAGCCATGCGGACAGTCTTACAAGGCGATGCGCACAAGTATCCGACGGATGGGAATTTCAGTGACGGGAGGGGCCAACTACTGCAGGCGTCTTGTCCGGCTCGTCTCTGCAACTTACAGGCTTCCGGGCATACTTCAGTGCTCTGAAGCGCACCAAGATGGACGAAGCGTGATGAAGCGCTTTCGATCCGGCTTTGAAAGACCACCCTCCGGCTAGCCCCGGTGGTTCACGGGGATCTGCGGATTACCGGGCGAAAATAGACTGAAGTGCTTCCTAAAAAGGGGAAACGGGTTCTTGTCTAAGGACCCATGGTCTCCAGTAGAAAGCACTCGGTAGTTGAAGCGTACTTCGTGGTCGTCCGGTCTGTCCGTTACTGCTGATGGTGTCGGGGTGATCTCCCACGCCGGAGCCATCGCGCC
>NZ_KB714681.1:803-1476 GCF_000349585.1 Dietzia sp. UCD-THP | reverse complement strand
GTACTCCGACGTCTCTCGGCCCACTGTCGCCCGTGTCGAGACCGGGGAAGACGTGTCGACCGCGACTCTCTCCAAGATTGCAGCGGAGCTCGGGCTCGCCCTCAAGGTAGAACCGATCGACTAGCGGTCCTACTCCTTCACGACGGACGCGATCGAAAGGTCGACCCCTCTCGACTTCAGCAGCCTGTCCTGCCTGCCGAGGTTCACCTGGGTGAAAGTAAACAAAGAATCAGCGGTGACCGCAGTCTTCTCCTTGGCGAGGACGACTACGACCCTCTTCGGCGTGCATTCGTAGTCCTTCTGGTCTTGACCGGCTTCGCGAAGGCGGCGACGTAGATCGGTCCGCGCCTTTTTGTCGTGGGTGAGGACCTCCGTCGAGACGAGCGCCTGCGCGAGGAGATGGCTCGCAGGTGCCGAGGAGCTGACGTGCTTGACGTGGATGAATGTACCGTCCTTCAACAGGACGTCGCACGCCTCGAACTGACCCTTCTTCGTCTCGCCCTGGATGAGCTTCCGGTCAAGCAAGAGCCCTTCGGTGCTCGTTGTAAGCCGTTCGTTGTAGGTGGCTTCGTTCATGCCCGCCTCCCACCGTGGCAGATCCGCGATGGGAGGCGGGCGGCCGAAGATCTCTCGCGTGCGCTCGGCGACCGCTTCGGCGTACGTCCGGTCCATC
>NZ_KB714681.1:530-796 GCF_000349585.1 Dietzia sp. UCD-THP | reverse complement strand
ACCGGCCACTGTGCAGGAAGTACCTACGGTCATGCTTCTCGACCTCGAAGGTGAGCCACTTTCTCACTGGCATCCGGGGACTGACGACTCCGTTGGGGTCGGCGCTCTCGTACAGCAGCACCGACACCTCGCCGAGCCGCTTCTTCCACGTCCCGCGATCACCTTTCTTGACGGGGTCCAGCACGTCCGCGAGGGTCGGCAGTCCGTCCTGGACCTCTCGATGACCGCTGTGGCTCACCTTGAATCCCTGCGCGAGGCCGAACTCG
>NZ_KB714681.1:0-381 GCF_000349585.1 Dietzia sp. UCD-THP | reverse complement strand
CCTCCACCAGTTCGACGTCGAGCTGCTCGATCAGCGTCCTGTCTTTGATTAGAACCAGCCGTTCCAGGTCCGCCAGTTCCTCGCTCGCGGGCGCTTTGTCCAGAATCGCGACCAGTCGGTCCAGATCAGCGAGGAACTCCCCCGGCTTTTTCGACAGCGGCAGACTCAGCGCGTCCGCGCCGCGAATCGTCACTGATTTGCCGCCAGTTCCTATTCTNNNNATGGTCCCCGCCGCGACGACTCTTGTCGCGAGTTCGCCGATGTCTTCGAATCCAAAGCTCCTCAGTGACGCGCCCACAGGGATCGACGACCTGTCGGTCTTCGCCGACTCGTCCAGCGTGACCTTGGTGATCGAGCTAAGTCGCGCCGGGTCGGCACCAC
>NZ_KB714680.1:5429-8308 GCF_000349585.1 Dietzia sp. UCD-THP | reverse complement strand
TACATCCGTCAAGGACCTCAATGCCAAGATTCGCCAGTTCATCACGGGCTGGAACGACCGCAAACACCCGTTCGTCTGGACTAAAACCCCCGAACAGATCCTCGCGAAAGCGAACCCTAAACCAACTTCAGAAACGCGACACTAGCGCCAGAATCCGTCCGCGATGCGATGTACGTGCGTGCCAAAGCATTGACGGCACGTTATCGATCCCGACGATCCGTACCGACTAACGTGTCCGGTCAGTACAGCTAGTAGAAGAGACGGCGAGGCCATTCATGTTGCCTGCGTTGCCAGCGCCGACCACGGAAACATCAACGGGTGCTGCTATGTTTTCGGTCATGGGTAAATTGATTTGCGGGTTCGCTGCGGCGCACTCGCTCGCTGTTCGCGACCGCCGCGCCTGACGGCGCGTTTCGCTGAACGTTTTAGCGCGTCGTCCGTCCGAGAGACCTTATGCGTCTCGGAACGGCACCTCTGCGTACCCTCATTCTCGGTCTTTGACCTGCCTGTTCTCGAGGCGCTCCCATTTCGATCTTGGAGCGCGATCATGCCCCGTTCATCCCATGGCGGCCGACACGAACTCGGCCAGAACTTTCTCGTTCATACCCCCACGCTAGAAAAAATCGCCAACCTCATTGCGGGTACGCAAGGGCCGATTCTGGAAATCGGCTCCGGCAATGGCGCACTTACACGGCACCTTGCGCGCCTTCAGAGGCCGCTCACCGCAATCGACATCGACGAGCACCGGGTAGCTAAGCTGCGACAGCGCATGCCCGGTGTGACGGTCGAACAGGCCGACGTCCTCGCTTACCCGCTCACCACCCCGGTAGTCGTTGGAAACGTTCCGTTCCATATCACAACACCGATCCTGCGCCGACTGCTCGCCACCGGCACGTGGCAGCACGCAGTGCTACTCACGCAATGGGAAGTGGCCCGCAGACGTGCCGGCGTTGGGGGCTCCACATTGCTGACTGCTCAGACCGCACCATGGTTCACCTTCACCCTGCACGGGCGAGTGCCATCAACGGCCTTCCATCCGAGGCCAGGCGTGGACGGCGGCATCATCCACATCATCCGCCGCCCCACTCCGTTGGTCCCTGTTATGCAACGACGGGCGTACGAACGGTTCGTGCGCGCGATATTCACCGGCCGCGGGGGGAACCTTGACCGCATCGTGCAGCAGGCCACCCAGGCGCCGCGCGACCTCATCCGCGACAAGCTGAGGAAAGCAGGAATCAGCCCACGAGCCCTTCCACGCGACCTACGCCCCGAGCAGTGGGCAACACTCTGGGGCGACCTGAACCGATGACTTCAGATCTGGCGCATCACGACTTGGCGCTCCATTGTGTAGGGGCATCGGCGGGAGGGCTGTTCGGGGCCATCTGTCGCAGATGACCGTGTTCAACGCGACTCGCTGGTGCGACATGTCTGCGAGACGACCGGCCCGGGCGGAGCCTTCCAATCAAGCCGTTCTCGGTGCGTCGCAATGGAGGATCGTCTACTGCGACACTGCTGGAACCGCCCACCTCCATTACCGTATGACGGTGCTACGCTTACTGTCATACAAGATGATTGGAGTACGACATGGCTGTTCTGAACATCCGGGTCGAGGATCGGGTCCGCGACCAACTCAAGGAACTGGCAGACGACGAGGGCATATCCCTTAGCGAGTATGTTCGCAACCTGGTGATGGAAGCCGTAGTGCCCGTCCGCGAGCAGCAGGAAGCAAGACACGGCGGGGAGCCGCCGCAGGAGACCTTGCGCCTAATTGATCGGCAGATCCTTTCGATGCTGCATCGCATCCTCGGGCGAGTTCTCCCTGAGGATGCGAACGATGTCGATGGAGACCTCAACTATCAGCTCATGCGTGCTCAGATTCTGGAGGCCGGCTACACGGGCGAGTACTGGTATGCGACCGCCGGCTTTCAGACCGAGCTATCTCACCGCGACTGTGACCGGGTCAAAGACATCCTCGATATGTTCCGGGTCATCACCTACAGCATCGAGCGTCTCGAGAAGGACGGTGCGGAAGTCGACGAAGAGCTCAAGGGGAGTCTCGAGTTCGTAGGGTTCGATCACAACGACCCGCTGGAGGGGCAGATGGCCAGCTACGTCCAGTTCCTCATGCGTGACGGCCGATGGACTGAGCTGGGAGCCCAACTTGAGCGCCATGACAACGGCAACTCGCATCATCGCGTGCTGGAGATGTACCTGCGCATGCTGGCCGAGTACCGCCGAATTATGGACGGCAGGGGCCGTGGTTTCAGCCGGATGGACTACTTCCTCTCGTTGGACGAGTTGCAGCAGATCGACGAGGCGAGCGTCCATCCTTCGAGCCGGAAGCTCAAGGGATGACGACCCCTGCAACCTCGATCCACCAGCTCGTGGAGCTGGTGGAAAGACAGGCCAACGTCATCGTTGCAACCGGGACTGGCCAGGGTCGATTCGACGACTTCGAAGCGGACTACCAGCGCAATGATCGCACGCTGGCAACCCAGTTCCGGCGCCTCGGATTCGATCCCCCATTCCCCTGGCGGTCGCTGTGGGAGTGGCACGGCTACTACTCGCAGGAGCTGCCGACCTACGCCTCCCGAAGGGTTCATGTCGCAGCGCTGAAACGCAAGGCTCTCGAGCAGTTGGAAGAGCAGGCCAACGGAGTGACAGTCCATGACCCCGCCGGAGGCGATCCCACTCCTACCTGGGACGTCATCAACGCACGGATCAGAGGGCTGATCAACGAGTACACCGGCGCTCGCGATAAGGACACATGGCAAGACGTCGGGCGTCGCAGCCGTGAGATTCTGATCGATCTCGGCAAGCTAATTGCCAGTCCAGCGATTGTCCCCGAGGGCCAAGACCCTCCCCGCGGGGCTGATGCG
>NZ_KB714680.1:3483-5319 GCF_000349585.1 Dietzia sp. UCD-THP | reverse complement strand
TTCCTCGACTCCCGAGCCTGTGGCCGCGACCGCTCCGAGCTTCGCGCACTGATGCGCAAGACGTGGGATCTCGCTCAGAAGGTGACGCACGGCGACATTGACGACGTTGATTCCTTCGCAGCAGCGCAAGCCACGGTGCTCCTCGTGCGCACTATAGAACTGATGGTTAGAAGCCCAGCGCGCCAATAGACGTCATGTGGTGGGGAGCGGAACGAGCGCGCACCCGCCCATGCCCCCTTCGGCGGTCGGCGGCTGGGGCGGGCGCGACGGGAATGCCGGCGGCTTGGGCTACTTGTCATAAGGTCTGGCTATCGGCGTTCGATCTGTACGGGGGGTCGACAGACGTTCTGAGTTTGGGTGGGCCGGTTTAGCGGGTGAGGGCTTCTCCGGCGCCGCGGAGGAATTGGCCTGACATCGCGACGGCGGGTCCTGAGCTGTCGGCGCCTTCGATGAATGCGCAGAATGCGATGTCGTGGACGATTCCCGCGAACCAGCCGTGGGCTGGTCCGTTTCCGGTTTCGGCGGTGCCGGTTTTGCCGCCGAGGTCTTCGATGTCGGCCAGGCTGCTGGCAGAGCCGCTGGTGACGGTTTCGCGCATCATCGTCCGGAGTGCGGCGACGGTTTCTGCTGGGAGAGGGTCGGGTGTCTGGTCGGAGGTTGTGTGTTCGTCCTGGATGAGGGTCGGCAGGACCATTTGTCCGTTGTTGGCGAGTGAGGCTTCCATGACTGCGATGCCGAATGGGCTTGCTGTGACGGTGCCTTGTCCGATGGCCGCTTCGACGCGTGCTGCTCCGCCGGTGGTCACTGGTACTTGTCCGGTGACGGTGGTTAGTGCGGGCGCGTGGAAGTCGACACCGAACCCGAGTCGCGCGGCGGTGTCGCGCATCGCCTCGGGGCTGAGTTGGACCGCGAGTGCCCCTTGGGTGGTGTTGCATGATTGGGCGAATGCCGTGTGTAGCGGGACGGTACCGAGATCGAACTCGTTGTCGTTGGGGATGGATCGTCCCTCGATGGTGGCCCGGGAGGGGCAGGCAAGGGGGGTGTCGGCTGTGGCCAGGCCGGCGTCGAGGGCTGCTGCTGTCGTCACTGTCTTGAAGGTGGATCCGGGCGGGTAGAGGCCGGTCAACGAGATGGGTCCTTGGGCGTCGGCGGCGGGGTTCTGGGCGACGGCCAGGACCCCGCCAGTGGTCGGTTCGATTGCGACGATCGTTGCTGGGGCGTCTTGGGCGTCGACGGCGTTTTGCGCGGCTGCTTGGAGGGCGACGTCGATGGTGGTTCTGATGTTGCGCAGGCTCTCGGGTTCGCGTCCGCCGAGTTCGAAGGTGCCCGAGGGGTTAATGACTTGCAGGGCCCATCCGGCGCCGGCGGTGAGGCGCTCGTTCCAGTAGTCGGGCAGGCCGGCGAAGGCCGGGGAGTGAATTCGGGGGTCGGAGGTGATGAGTCGACCTTGTTCGGTGAGGCTGATCCCGGGGACAGTCTCCAGCATGCCCCGAATCGGCTCGATGTCTTCTTGGCGAAGCGAGACCACGGTGTAGTCGGTGCCGGGTGCGGCGGCCATCCCGGTTCGGATCGTCTCCGCCGTGATAGATGGTTCGATTTCGTTTAGCAGGGATGCGACTTGCGCTGCCGAGGCGTGGGAATCGGGGGCCAGTGAGACCATTGTGACCGGGGCCCAGCCCATGATTCGGATGTCGTTTCGGTCGACGATGGGCGCGGTGTACTTCTTGGTGTCCGAGTAGCCAAGGTAGCCGCCGGTGGTCGCGCGAGAGTCGAGAATGGATGGTGACCATGCCACCTTGTCGCCGGGTGCGAACGTGACGATTCCTGTGCTGGTGG
>NZ_KB714680.1:3131-3389 GCF_000349585.1 Dietzia sp. UCD-THP | reverse complement strand
CCGCCATTGCAGTTGGAGTTCGTGTCGCGTGGTGACCGAGTCTCCGATGTCGGGGACGCGGGCGGAGATCTGCGTGGTGCCGATCCCGTCGAAGGTGCGTTGCAGGTCAGTGGCCGCAATCTCCGGTGTAGAGGTGAACGCTGCGGCCGCTACGGCGTCCTTGCGCTGGAGGGCGTCAACGAACCCGTCGAGGTTCTCCTGCCGTGGATCCGAGAACAACAGGCCGCAGGACGCCAAGGGGAGTGTGGCGGTCAGGAT
>NZ_KB714680.1:0-3102 GCF_000349585.1 Dietzia sp. UCD-THP | reverse complement strand
GCATGCGATTAGGAAAGCCGTCGGGTGCTGACCTGTCCAAGTGCAGGGTTCGCCGCCTGTGATTGGCGGACGTTATCGCTACAGCTGAGCGCCTGTTCGTATCTCGTTGACGAGGAGCCGCGCGATACGTCCGATGGCGGTGTCGACTGTGGGCAGCGCCGCGTCGGCGCGGGCTGCCCGGGTTACTACGCACACGACGACCGGTGGCTCACCGTCTGGTTGGACGACGGCGGTCTCGGCGCGGATCCGGCCAATGGTGCCGGTTTTACCGGCGACCGCTGTCGATGCCAAAGGGAACCCACTCGCGATGCGGTGCGGCCAGATCTGCTGGCCTAGGACCTCCCTCATGAACGCGCACTGCTGGGGGTCGGAGGCGGTGTTCGTCCAGATTGCGCGCATCAGCTGGCATAGCGCTCGGGCAGTGCTGTGCGAGACGTACGCGGGGTCGTAGGCGTGGACCTGGTCGGTGGCGGGGTCGGTTGCCAGCAGGTGGGCGGCGTCTTGCCAGTCGCGTGCGCCGAGTTCGGAGATCGTCAGCTGTTGCTGGGCTCTCACACCTCCGCGGATCACCGTGGTCTGGAGGTCAAGGGCCAAGAGGGTCTCGTCGAGGGCGCCCGCGGGTAGGAGGCGTTGCACTGCTTCGGCGGCGGTGTTGTCTGAGACCGTAATCATCATGCGCACGAGATCGCGGATCGAGACCTCGACGTCGTCGGCGAAGAGGGCGAAGCCGGTCGGCCCCGGCGTGTGTTCGTTGGGGGTGATGGTGACCCGTTGTGTCAGGTCCAGAGTGCCGGCGGCTGCCGCGCGGCAGGCCGCCACCATGAGGTGCAGCTTGTACATCGAGGCCACCACCACCGGAACGTCCTGGCCGATACCCAGACCGGTGCCGGGCCGGTCGATGAGCTCGGCGTAGCACCACCCGTCGCAACCGGCGAAGGCTAGCTCGGCACGGACTAGATCGAGCGCGGTCACGGGGTGGGGCCCCCAGTCACCGTGCGGCACACCCTGGCCAGCCCCCTGTCAACGAGGGACCTGATGTCGTGGCCGTCGGGGGTGCGTTGCCGGTCCGGGTGGACGAGGGCGCGAAAGCGGTGGTCGAAGCGGCCGGGCAGGTCCAGCAATTGCACGCCGTCGATCGTGGGGCTGAAGGCATCCACGACCGCGAACGCTGAACCGCCAGCGACCTGGGTCAGGACGTCGGCGCTGCTCGGGGCCTCCACCGGCCGTGGGTCGATGCCTGCCTCTTTGAGGAGGTCAATCAGCAGGTCCCAAGCCGCCGGTCCGGTGGCTCGTGGTGTCACGGCCAGATCCAACTGCCGAAGTTCTTGCCGGGGGATACGCGCCCGCGGATCGGAGATCATGCCCTCCGGTACGGCCAGTCGGCGTGGAAGGCGGTGCATCACCCCGCGCACGAGATCCCCGGCGGGGCTCGGATCTTCCAACACCGCCACATCGAGCTCGCCGTTCTCGACTCGCGACACCAACTCGGGTCCTTGCCCGCGGGCCACAGTCACCGACTCGACCTGGGAGCGCATCGACGTCACGGCGGCGGCAGTGAGTTGAGCCGGGGTGGTGGCAGACGCGCCGACGGCGAACGTCAACCCTCGGCTGGCCAGTTCTCCAGCGGCTGCCTCGAAATGCGCGGCGTCGCGGACCAGAGTGCGGGCCAGCGGAAGCAGATGACGACCCGCAGAGGTGACTACCGCGCCGTCGCGTGTCCGGTCCAGCAATCGCACCCCGAGATGGCCCTCCAGGCGTTGCAGTCCCTGAGACACCGTCGGTTGGGTGGTGCCCAGTCGGTCGGCCGCCGCGCCGAAATGACGCTCTTCGGCGACCGCGAGAAAGAGCGCGCACAGGCGCGTGAGGTCAACACGCGATGAGGAACCAGAGCGAGACGGCATGGGCATATTCTGCCCGACACGACCCCCCGTCACCTGCCCCGATTGAGGACTCCTATCCACTACCGGGCACAGCGGGATTAGGCTCCCGCCGCTCCCGCGGGCACTGTGGTGACCGACAGCGGCGCCCCCGACTCGGTGGCGACGCGTGGCTCGCTGACCGGAGGGGAGAGGGATGTCTCCGCTTATCACCGCGCGCGTTCTGGCGATCGCTTCTGTCCTGGCCTGCCTGGCCGTTCTGACCACCGTCGCCGTACACAGTTCGGGTCTGTGCCAAGAGCCGGCCTGGCTGTTCGGCTGCAACGACACCCCCTTTGAGGGCCTGTGGCGAACGGCGCGTATTCGATATCTCGCCATCGGATGCGGGGCGCTGGTGCTCGGGGCACTGGCCTGGCTGGCTATTGGTGCAACCCTGCCGAGAAAGGCGCACCGGGCCGGCAACGCGTCCGGTGGATTCTTCGGATCTGGGGGCGCTTACGCGACGGCCACCGTCCTAGGCCCCGTCACGGCGCTGGCCGCGGCCTCGCGCCAAACCTTCACCGGAGCGCTGGCAGCCGCGGCATGGTGCGCCGTCGTCGCCGCAGTCCTGATCTGGTGGTCACTGCGCCTGAGCACAGGCAGGCAGCGCCAGGCGTGGTTCGCAGCCGCCCTCGTGGTCGCCACCGTATTAATCACCGGAGCACTAGCAACTGCACTGCTGTGGCCATCCCTTTTCTTCGTGGGAGCCATAGTGGCTATCTTCGCGGGCAACATCGCCGGCGCCATGACGGTGTACCTGTTCCTCTCCAGGTCCCACGCAGCTGCCATCAGTAGAGATGAGCAGGTAGAGACCACCGCCGGCACGTCTCACCGGGCGCGTTGGTGCGCCGTGTTGGCAGCCGGCCTTCTCGTGATCGGCGTGGCTGCGGCTTACGCTGCCACACCCGTCCCGGCCCCACCGGCCGATGCTGTGGCCCGCACGGGCCCTGCCCCGGAGGCGATACCCGAGAACACGCCCGAGCCGCAGCCCCTCCCCGCGCCCGGGTCGCAAGAACAACCGGTACCGTCCCTGCCCGCGGCCGGGCTCCCCCCATGCGGTCCCGCCACCATCACCGTCGCCCTCACCGGCTGGGAGTTTGCCAGCGGCGACTCGGCAGCCACGCTCGTAGCGCACAACGTCGGGCAAAGCGCGTGCGCGCTGCGCGGCCACCCATCACTCCATATC
>NZ_KB714679.1:760-2414 GCF_000349585.1 Dietzia sp. UCD-THP | reverse complement strand
GCATGAGCGTCAGCACGATCCCGACGCCAGTACCGAAGCCGGCCAGGGCGACAAGGCGGCGGATCGCACCGGCCACGCCTAGGGCGATGAGCACACCACCGAGCATGCCGCCGATGGTGAGCGGGAAGGATGCCGCGGCGAGGCCAGTGCCGGTCGGATCACTGTCAGAGAGCGGCACGACTGGGGTGACAGTGACGACCGCTGTCGTCGGGTCGCCACCTGCCGCGGTGACGGCCTGGGTGAGCTGTGCCTGGAGCTGGGTGGCGACCTGGCCGAGCATCTGCGTCGCCACGGCACTACCCGCGGGAGCGGTCAATACTTCGGGTGCGGTGCCGGGGGTCTCGTCGAGGATGATCGCGCCGTATGTTTCACGCTGCTCGATCTGAGAGACCGCATCATCTCGGTCGTCCGCGTCGACGAAGTCGAATGTATCTGGGGCCTTCTCAGCGAGAGCGCTCTCGAGCGCGGACACCGTCTCAGCTGGCCCGCTGATGCTGACGGGGAGATGCTGCGGCGTACTCGTCTTGGCCGGCCAGAGGAAGGCGAGCACAACGATACCGACGACGAATGAGCCAAGCACGCCGATCAGGATGGCGCGCGGCCAGCCGGTGTGGGGCGTGACGGTGGATGTGGACATGCCTGTGTGGCTCCTAGATCAGGTGGTTGTGATGATGCGATCGAGTCCGAAGGACTCGTGATCGAGAGGTTTCAGCGGGCCTGCGGGCTGTCGTCCATGGCTGCGGGCGGCCCCATCGGCAGAGGAGTGATACCCGCGCGGGCGAGTCTGCGCAGCCGATCCCACCGCTGCATCTCCCAAGGCTCGAAGGGCCAGTGACTGTTCCGGTTACCCATGGGCCCGTAGCCGAGGCGGAGCATGATGATGCCGACGAACGCGGCGAGCAGCAGCACCCCGAAGACCCAGTCCCAAATCGTTACGACACCCTGGGAGTGCACCTCAATGAGATATCAGATCCCGAGGGGCACGTGCCCGTGGACGACGGCCGCCGTGCCCGGGTTGTACCAGGTTGAGTTTTATGTTGGTGATGATCATGTGCGTGATGAATTGCCCCACCATGCCGAATAGCACCTGGGCGAAACCGAGCCAGATCAGGCGGGGGAAGAACACCGGGATCAGGTAGAACACCCACGCCGCGATGTTGATGAACGCACAGCTCGCCTGGTTGAGCTTGTAGCGGTCGGCCAGGCCGTCCGGTGCCCGGTTGAAGACTTTGTTGAGAATTCACGCAGAGCCGCCGGGCCATCGCATCTCCTCCACTTGGTGAAGGACAAGCGCGACAAGGTTGAGCAGCAGAATGATCTGCACCACGCTCAAACCGCCGAAGATCATCCATGCGACCGCGCCAGC
This sequence comes from Dietzia sp. UCD-THP, assembly GCF_000349585.1. Taxonomy (NCBI): domain Bacteria; kingdom Bacillati; phylum Actinomycetota; class Actinomycetes; order Mycobacteriales; family Dietziaceae; genus Dietzia; species Dietzia sp. UCD-THP. Next base: position 1,048 of record NZ_KB714679.1, on the reverse strand, counting down.
GACGACGACCCACCCCAGGTCGTACCATCGCCCGGATGATGTAGCTGATCATCGATCTGTCCTCCCTTGCCCGATGCCGGTCGCAATCGATATCCTCAAGTGTAGAATTCTTCAGTTGTGGACGTCAATACCGATCTAGAATCGATCTTGCAAGACAGGGGAGAAGCAATGGCGATCGACGCGAACGGCAAGACAGGCCGACGACCCGGCACCGGGTCCAGTAGGCAAATGATCCTCGACGCCGCCCGCGACCAATTCACCCAGCACGGCTATAAGGGCGCGACCGTG
>NZ_KB714679.1:0-583 GCF_000349585.1 Dietzia sp. UCD-THP | reverse complement strand
CCGAAGCGGCGTCCACGATTCTTGCAGTCTTCGATCACGCCGTTGAGGAATGGGGCGAGCGACTGACCCGCGCGTATCTGACCATCTGGGAAAGCCCCGACACTGCCGCACCCCTCCGTGCGATCCTCGTCTCCGCATTCACGAACGACCAGGCACTCGAGAGCCTTCGCTCATTCCTCGTTTCCACTGCCCTGGAACCTGCAAGCCGGAAGCTGAACATGAGCAACCCCGGGCTGCGCGTCACCGTATCCATGAGCCACCTCCTGGGAATCGCCCTCACCCGCTACATCCTGCAGGCGCCGCCGATCCGCGAACAGAGCATCGATAATCTCGCGGCACTCGTCGGCCCGACCATCCAGCGTTACCTCACGGGACCGCTACCCGGCCAGGCCCCATAGCAGCCGATGTCAGCGGCGCCGTAGATCTGGGCTGTGTCAAGGAATGTGGACAGTTCCTCGGTGATTTCTGAACTGTCAGGCCGCCCGGGATAGGTCTTGGGCGGCGTGGTGATCGTTCCAGGCTCGGGCCGGGGTGCGGTACCCGATGCTGGAGTGTGGTCTGCGACGGTTGTAGAACACCTCGA
>NZ_AOSR01000147.1:0-6463 GCF_000349585.1 Dietzia sp. UCD-THP | reverse complement strand
ACCCGGCCGACCTGCTGCCGAAACGGCATGGTCGCCTCGATGACATCGCGCTTGCATGAGGTGGAGATGCAGATGCCCGGCGCTCGCCGGATCATCGGGATGATCCGGCTGGAGGTCTTCCCCTGCCTGGGACCCCACAGATCCAGGTGCAGGTCCTCCCAACCGCCCCAGAGGTCTTGCCCAGTGGAGACCTCCTTGCCGATGTACACCCCGGGGACGCTGGTGGCCTCGCCCCGGCTGCGGTTCGCGCGAGTCACGCTCTTGGCAGACAGCGATTTCACGTCCGCGCGGCCGGCCAGGTGCTGGCTCACGTCGTCTACCCGAGTCTTGCGGGCCTGCCGGCGCCCCAGTGCACCTGCGACACCGCCCAGCAGGGCGCCGGCGATGAGCACCAGGGCGACCGCGACGATGGTGGCGCCGGTGGTCCACTCGATCTGTCCTTGCGCCAGGTCGATCACCGCGACTACCGGGTTGCCGGGAACGTCCTGGTCGCTGGCCGTGAGCTTCTCCCCGAGTGTGAGGCACGCCCACACGCCGAGTACCGCGGCCGCGATGAGACCCATGGTGGCCAGTGCGATTGTCGGTCCGGGTTCGCGCGTCTGTGACTTTCTTGCGACGTCTTTGCCTGCCATGACTGCTCCTTAATGTGGTGTTCGCGCTGGTCTAGTCGCCGACGGATCTGTACTGGTAGCCGGAGACTTTCCAGTGGTCGCCGGCGAGCTCCAACTCGACGGTCACGGTGATCTGCTCGAGCGGGGTGGTCGCACCGTCGGTGTGCAGCACCTTCTGCTGGACCTGCACCACCCGCTGCGCGGTCTCAGCGTCGTCGTTCACCGGGTCCTGCTCGCCGGCCAGGCTGGCAGCTCCGATCACGCGGTCACCGGACCTGGCCCAGGCCGGCCACTGCCGGGGCGTGGGATCGGGATCGGGACGAGTCGCCGCTGCGGTGGCCATCGGCCCGGTCAGCTGGTCGGCGATCGCGTGCATCGCATCCCACGGGGACTGCTGCTGAGCCGGGGTCCACGTGTGGACCCCGGACATCACCGCGACCGCCACCTCGTCTGCCGTAGTGATCGGGTCGATGTGCACGTGTGCGTCGGTGCCGGGTTCGTCCTTGCGGCCCAGCGTGATCGCTACCGCCACGGCAGCCACCGCTACGGCGATCACTAGTGCCGCTAGTAGGACTAGTTTCATTCTGCTCATCGCTTGATCCCTCATCTCGTTCATGCGCGTCCGAACCGCTCGGCCTCTTGAGGCACGATGACCACGTACTTCTGAGTCTCGGCGTAGGGCGGAACCCCTCCGTACTGCTGCACCGCTCCCGGGCCAGCGTTGTACCCGGCCAGCATCAGTGCCTGCGGATCCCCGCTGAGTTGGCCGGAGGCGATGCCCTCTCGCTGGCCCTCGGCGATCTCGCACAGGTAGCGGGCGGCGGCCATCGTTGCATCGGCCGGATCGGACGGGGATCCCGAGCCGGGCGGTCCGGCCACCTGACCGTTGTCGTCGACCTTCGCGCCCTTGGACGCCCACGTGCCAGGCATGAACTGCCCGTAGCCCTGGGCGCCGGCCGGTGACACCGCGGTGGCCTGGAACCCCACCGACTCGTGGTAGAGCAACCCGGCCAATAGCGGCGAATCGACCTCGCGGCACACCTGGCCGCCCAGGTCGATCCACTTGCGCAGCTCCTCGGGGATCTCGCCGGTGTTCAGGCTCCGGTGCCCGAAGTCCGGGGCGCAGTCCTCGCCGGCGGCTGTTCCGCTGGTCTCCGAGGAGTCGTCAGCTCCGTCGGTGGGGGCCGATCCGTAGCGCTGGTCGTCCGTCGGCTTCCCGCCGCCGACGACGGTGACGTGGACGTGGTCGAAGTGGTTCTCGGTCGGGGTGCCCCGGTCTGGCATCTGGTTGGGCTGACCTTCGGCGGGGATGTACATCTGCCGCCAGATCATGTACTCGAGATGGAAGAACTCGCGGTGCGTGAGCAGGTAGTTCTTGATCCGATTCCCCAGCTCACGGCCCTCGCCGGACTCGTAGTCCGGGATCATGATGTCCACCGCCCGCCCCGAGGGGTGATCCGGGTAGGCATCGACCGGGCGCCAACCACCGATGGTCTGCACTGACGGGAATCGCTGTGCGACGGCCCGGGCAACGCGGATCGAGTCGACCTGCAGGTTCTCCTTGGACTGGATCTTGTCCGAATCGGGCATCTGGCCGCCAGACGGCGGAGCTGGCCGCTTCGGCGAGGACGGGGCCGGGGTCCTGCTGCTGTGCTGGTCGTCTGGTTCGCTCCCGCCGGAGCCCGGGTTGACTGCCCTGTCGAGCCATGGCTGCGGGTCGGTTTCGGTTCCCCCCGCCAGCCTTCCGCCCTCCCACACCTCAAAGTGCAGGTGAGCGCCGGTGGACTGGCCGTTGTTGCCCACTTTGCCGATGTGCTGTCCTGCGGTGACGGTGTCGCCCACTTGCACTGCGACCCCGTCGTCCCACATGTGCCCGTAGACGGTCGAGTAGGGCTTGCCGTCGATCGTGTGGTCGATGATGATCCAGTTCCCGAACCCGGAGGCGGGGCCGGCGGCTGTCACCACTCCCCCGGCCATCGCGTACATCGGGGTGCCGTCGGGGGCGGCCAGGTCGATGCCCCGGTGATCGGGCCGGTCCGCGCTCTTATACGTCGAGGACACGACGTAGTCACCCTCGGCGATCGGCAGGCTGAGCTCGCCGGCGGGCACGCCGCCGCCTCCGGTGATGCCGCCGTCGGGGAGGCACCGGTCGTCGCTGGTCGGACCGAGGATCACCACGATCACCAGCGCCAGCAGGATGACACCGATGACCAGGCCGACGACGAGCTTGACCGGACGCATCGTCACTACCGGCCTAGCTGTGCCCGCAGTGCGGCGTTCTCGGCTTGCAGTGCCCGCAGGGTGGAGGAGTTGTGGGCCATCCATGCCCCGGCTGCGACCGCCCAGCGGCGCACGGAGTCGCGGCTGATGCCGAACTCGCGGGCGACGACCTCTGCCGCGGCGGAGGTTGAGGGGAACCCGGGCTCCAGGTCGACCAGCCGCTCTACGACCTGGTTGCGGAAGGCGTCGTCGTACGGTGAGGCGTTCATGCGATCGCCGCCTGCTGGGACGAGGGCGCGGCGTCGAGGAACTCCCTCAGCCGAGTGTTGGTGTCGTGGATGTTGGTCGCCCGCTCGGTATGGGTCAGCTGCACGTGGATCGGGATCCCGTGGGTTCCGTCTTTGGACGGTTTGAGCATGAACATGCCCTGACCCAGCGGTCGCTTCTTCTCTTGGCGTAGCTGTGTGCGCTCGATCGGAGCGCCCTTGGACCACGCGGTGATCATGGCCGCTTCCGCATCGCTGAACTGGAGTACGCCCTTGAGGCGATCCAGCTCTCCGGCGGGCAGACCGCCACAGATGACCATGCCGGCACGCTCGATGAAGCCCATCGCGGTCTTGACGTCGACCTCATTGGGCAGCGTTTCCAGGTCGCGTCCTGTGTGGGTGATCATCAGCAGTCCCGTGCCATCGGTGCGGTTGAGCCTGGTGAGTTCGTCTACTCGCTGCACCATCCCCGCGCCGGCTCCGAGGGTCGCCCACATCTCATCCAGGATCGCCAGGAAGTAGCGCTGATTGGCCAGGCCGCAGTCGGCCAGCACGTGCGCGGCCTCCATCGCCCCGTAGGCATCCGACCAGCACGCCAGCAACACCCCTGCCTTGAGGGACTGGTCACCGCGCGAGATGGCCGAGACGTCGATACAGATCGCGGGGGCGTCGAGGTCGATCTTGGTGGTGGTGTGCTCAGCGAAGACCTGTCCCATCACACCGTCAGTCAGTGACTCCAGGGTCTGTACGAGGGTCTGCACGGTGCGGCGATACTCGGTCTCGTCGGCCACGAACAGCGCGCGGCGTAGCCCGTCGCTACCCGACCGAATGAAGTCGATCAGATCGCGCAACAGCGGCGGCGAGGAGAACGAGAACTGCCCGGACTCTCGCATGGACCGCAACGACGCGGAGATCACCAACCCCTCGAAGTCGGCCAGGGTCCGGCCACGGATCAGCTCGGCCAGAGCCATCACCATCGTCACCTGCCGGGAGTGCACCGACTCCTCGGTCTCGGTGATCGCCTCGGCCAGCCTGGTGTTGTCCTCGCCCCGGGCGTGCAGTTCCTCCAGATGAGCCCGCATAACCGGGATCGCCTCCCCGAGCGCTCCCGCGGCCAGCGGGTTCAGGTGCCCGTGACCGTGGCCCAGCCGGATCACCTGTCCGCGCTTTCCGGCCGGGGTGACCATCGCGTCGGTCACCGCCACGTACTCGCCCTTAATGTCACCAGCGACGATCGGCACATGCCCTTGGGCGACCGCGCCGATGAACTGCTTGCGAATGAGTGTCGACTTGCCCAGACCGGGTAGCGACAGCACAAAGGCCGAGGGGTTGCCGATGATCCCCGCCTTGAACCACGACAGCACGTCCCCCGAGACGTCCTGCCCCGTTTGGGCGTGGACTCCCAACGGCACACCCACTGCCGGGGCGGTCGCCCCCACCACCCACGGGTTGAACCCACAGCCGTAGTTCGTCGAGGTCTGCGTCACACCAGGAGCAGAGGCCACAGCCATACGGCCCGAGAACGCGCCCTTGAACCCGCGACCGTCGACCGAGCTGTATCGACTGGTGAACCGGGGCTTGCGGTAGCGGACCTGAGGCGCCTGTCGCGCGGTGCGCACCTGCTCGGCGCGCTCCGGGTGCTCATCGCACCATCGCTTGTACGCCCGACCTGTCGGAGTCACCACCCACGGAGGCGGCGCATCACCCGCCGTGACGCGCGAGTGCAGCTCCTCAAGCTCGGCCGGCCCGATAGGGGTCTCAGGCCGGCGCGCCATCACTCGGCCCTCGCAAAACTCGAGATCGTAGACTTCTGATCGAGCAGAACGCCCAGGCCCAAGCCCGCGGCGAACGCTGCATCCTGCTGGCCGTTGGTCGAGTGCAGCCGTAGCTGCGATCGGTTGCCGAGTTGGCCGATGATCGCCGCCCCTTGGTCGAGCAGCTCTGCCTCCCGCAGAGTCAGGGTCACCAGCAGCGAGTACTCCCCCAGCTGCCCACCTCGGGCCAGCGCCTGCCGGGCGGCCTCGGTGCGTTCCAGACGCAGGCCTGCCGTGGCCTTACCGATCGAGCGGGTCTTGTTCGCGGCGTTGACCGCGTCAGTGTGCTCTTTCTCCACCTGCCGCTGCCCGTCACCGGCGGCGATCGGCCGGTACACTAACGTGATCCGCTTACGCGGGATGTCCGTTTTCGGCTCCAGCAGCGGACGCAGAACGTGGTCCGGGAAGGCTGCTGCCGGCGGGGCGGCCATCTCAAAACTGCGCGAGACCCAGTCTTCGTGCCGGTAGTGGTTCCATTTGGCCACTGCCGTGGCTGGACCGGCATCCTCCCAGTCCACTCCCAGTGGTTCGGACGCCAAGCGTGCCCTGTTGATCACCTCCTCGAGGTCTGGGCGATAGCAGCGCATCGCCAGACCCACCGCGGCCTCCGGGCTCATCGGTGTGGCCGACACCCCGGCATACTCGAGCCGCTGATACAGGCCCGGAAGCCGGAACCCCAGGTCCGTGGCCATCGCCTCGGGGTCCTTGCGCTGCATCGCTGTAGCGGCCTTGAACGTGATCGCGATCCACGAGCGGGTCACGAGCTTGCCTCGAGCGAACTCCACCGCTGATTCGGCCTGAATCCTGCGGGCGATCTCGGGCGTGGACTCGTCTACCGAGTTCTTCACTGCCGCCATGAGGTCCTGGCCGGTGGTCGGATAGGACTCGACTGTCACCGTGGCGGCCACCACGTCGTCGTTGAGCGAGAGGTCGGCCAGCCAGGCTCCCCATTCGGCCGTCATGTCGTTACGGTTGGCAACCGTCAGCGGCTCCTGCCCACGCGAGGACGCGTTGAGTAGGACCGTGTACTGGTTCAGTGCTCGGTCTCGGATCAGCGCGAAGTCATTGCCGGCCACGTCTCGGCCGACGTGGAGCTCGGTTTTGGCCAGTGCTCCCGGTAGCCGGTATCGACCCCCCGGCACTCGTGAGTTGGGCCCGGACCGGTACACCGTCGACCCAGCTGCCTGCGCCCGCCAGAACTGCCATCTCATTTGTGCCACCTCGTAGAGAGTTCGATTTCCGATACGCAGTACCGCCGGGGCCAGGTACCCCACCGCCAGCACCGCAATGAGCGCCCCCGCGCCCAACCCGCCCTGCATCAGGACCAACATCGCGACGATGAACGCGACCCCGGCGATGATCGTCGCCCGCAGTGGCAGGCCGAACATGCCCGTGCGCTGCGACTTCTCGCCCAGCGTGTAGAGCCGCAGGTCCGCCTGCTCGCCTGTCATAGACACCAGCTGTCCTCCGCGCTCTTCTATCGGTAGTGGTGGGGAGTCGGGTGCGCGGCCAGAGCACCGTCGAGCATCTGCTCGGTGGACTGGCTCATGCG
>NZ_KB714678.1:3420-4197 GCF_000349585.1 Dietzia sp. UCD-THP | reverse complement strand
TTCCAGACCTGATCGGGTAGCTCTCGGTCGTTGGAGTGGTAGATCCCGCAGACGTGGGTGGGCAGGGCGAAAGCCGGGGGCACCGGCAAGCCCAGGGTGCGCATGCGGTTGACGCTGTATGCCTTCCCCCCCAGGACATCACGGTCGCCGGACTGGGCACCGTCGAGCAGAACGACGGAGGGATGAGTGGTCATGATGGGATTCCTTCGTGCGGGCCGGGTTCGGGGCCAGTTGACGGATTGAGCGTGGTGGCACGTGCGGCGGCGCGAGCGGCCATCAAGCCGCCCTCGACGAGGAGGTCGATTCCGTTGAGCCACGACGCTTCTGGAGAGAGCGCAAAACCGATGACCGCGGCCACTTCGTCCGGTCGCCCGTGCCGGCCCACGGTCGCGACCGAGCGCTCCATTGACTCCTGGCCCATGCTGGTGGCGAAGTCCCCCAGGATCGGGGTTTCCACGGGGCCAGGGCTCACACTGATGGCGCGCCGGTCGGTGCCGATCAGGCGGGCGGCGAGCCGAGTGGTCCAGTCGACGAGAACTCGCTTGGACGTGTCGTAGGCCGCCGGGCCGTCAACCGGGTGGTCGCCCAGCCAGGCCCGGATGTCCTCCGGCGTTGTGGCCGAGATCAGCTGCTCGACGGACTCCGGGGGCTGGGTGTTGCGATGGGCGGCTACGGAGGCGACGTTGACGACCGCCGATGACGCCGTGAGACGGGGCAGTAGCCCCTCGGCCATCAGTTTCGGGCCCAGGACATTGACCCGAAGGACGGCTTCCGGGT
>NZ_KB714678.1:0-3397 GCF_000349585.1 Dietzia sp. UCD-THP | reverse complement strand
ACGTTGGCCAGCCCTCCGAGTTGGGCGGGGAGATTGTCGATGGCGGCTTGGATCGAGTGCGGATCGGAGAGATCGCACGGGATGGTGTCGTCGGTCGCTGTCCGGTCGAGGCCGATGACCTGCACGCCGCGTCGGCGGAGCAGGGTGGCCAGGGCGGCGCCGATCCCGGAGGCCGCGCCGGTCACGACGATGGGGTGGTCGCTCATGCCATCACCGCCCGCACGTCCACAAACTCTTCGATCCCGAGCGTGCCGAGTTCTCGACCGTAGCCCGAGTTGCGCACGCCACCGAAGGGGACCATCGGCCTGTTCCGTGTGCGGACACCGTTGATCTTCACCTGCCCGACGGACAGGCGCGCGGCCACCGCGTGCGCGTGGTCAACGCTTCCCGACCACACTTCGGCGGACAGACCGTAGTCGCTGTCGTTGGCGATGCGGACGGCGTCCTCGACGTCGCGGTAGGGCTGCACCACCACGACGGGGCCGAAGATCTCGTCGCGGACCGCATCGGCGTTCTCTGGGAGGTCGACGATCACGGTCGGATCGACGAAGTAACCGCGTTCGCGGGTTGCCGGCCCGGTGTCAGATCCGGTGATCAACCGTCCTCCCTGATCTACTGCTCGTCGGATGTGAGCCAGCACTGCGGTCTTTTGGACCTCGGTGACCAGGGGCCCGTGGGTCGTGGCCTCGTCCATGGGGTCACCGAGCGAGAATTGCGCGGCGGCGTCCTGCAGAAGGTCTACGACATCATCCATGCGGTCGGCGGGGACGAGCATCCGGGTGGTGGCGTTACATGCCTGACCGGAATTGACGAGGCCGGAGGTCAATGCGGACGGAATGGCCACCGTGAGGTCGGCGTCCGAGAGGACTAGCGCCGGGGATTTGCCTCCGAGTTCGAGCGAGCACTTCGTCAGGGACGCCGCAGCGAGACCGGCGACCGCCTTACCTGCTCGGACACTCCCGGTGAACGACAGCCGTGACAGGGCGGGATGAGCCGCCAGTGCAGCGCCGGTGGCGGGACCGGTTCCGGTCACCACGTTGATGAGCCCATCCGGTGCGCCCGCCTCGTGGAAGATCTCGGCGATCCTGAGGGCGTCGTACGGGGTCTGCTCCGAGGCTTTGAGAACGACGCTGCATCCCGCTGCGACCGCCGCCGAGATCTTGGCGATGATCTGGTGGACGGGCATGTTCCACGGGGTGATGGCTCCCACCACGCCGGCGCCGTAACGGTGGAGGATCGCGCCGTCCGCCTCCTCCTGCCAGGGAAAATCGGTACGAGCCAAGGCGGCGGTGGCCCGTAGGACCCGCGCGGGAAGTTGGGCCTGGGTCACCCGGGCGAGGGTGATCGGCATACCCATCTGGCGGGTGACGAGTGCCGCGAGCTGGTCGCCCTGGTGCTCCAGCTGATCGGCGACGAGTTCCAAGAGCTGAGCGCGGTCGCTCACTGGCGTCTCCCGCCAGACCGCGTGGGCGCCCGCGGCCGAGTGCACGGCCCTGTCCACGAGCTGCGCTCCGGCTTCGGGGAGGCTGCCCATGGGTTGCTCGGTGTACGGGTTGATGATGTCTCTCAGCGGCCCGTCGGCGATGAGATGCTCGCCGCCGATGAAGCAGGCGGCCGGGGGGAGTGGCTCAGGCATGACGGTGCTCCAACCTGACGTCGAGTCGCTTAGTACCACGGAAGAAGTTGCTCCGCAGTCGTGCGGGACCGCCCATGACCTCGAGTCGCAGGTTCCGCTCGGCCAACCGCGAGTAGAAGAGTCGCGCCTCGAGCCGGGCGAGGTTGGAGCCGAGGCAGGCGTGCTCGCCCCAGCCGAAGCCCAGGTGGTCGTTGGGGTGTCGGTCGGCGATGAACTCATCGGCTCGTTCGAATGCCCGGGGGTCGCGGTTTGCTGAGGTGAACCACATGACGACCTTGTCGCCCTGGCGGATCGTCTTGCCGTGCATCTCGACGTCGCGGGTCGCGTTGCGTCGCATGCAGATGATGGGGCTAACCCAGCGCAGCATCTCCTCCACGGCCAGGCGCGACTTCGCGGGCTGCTGGTAGAGGGCCTCCCACGCCTGGGGGTTCTGGTGGAGGGCGTAGGTGCCACCAGACAGTAGGTTCCGGGTGGTCTCGTTTCCGGCGACCATGATGATGAGGTAGTACGCGTCGAGTTCGCCTCGGGTCAGGGGCTTGCCGTTAGCGGATCCATTCACCAGAGCGGAGATGAGGTCGTCAGCGGGGGCGATCCGTCGCTGATCCTCGAGACTACGGAAATACTCGAAAATCTCATTGCGGGCGGCCACGGCGTCTTCCGGACCGGTGGAATGCTCCGGGTCGTCCGGGGACATCCGATTGGTCCATTCGATGATCCGGTCACAGTCCTCCAGGGGTGCACCAAGGAGCCGGCTGATCATCACCACAGGCAGGCGTGCCGATATCTCGTGGACGAAGTTGAACGTGCCCTGCCCGACGTGCTTATCAAGTAGCTCATCGATCACGGTGCGGATGTCCGGCTCGAGGGCCTTGACCTTGACGGGACGCAGATGCGGGGTCGAGACCCGCCGAAGAGGTCCGTGGTCCGGCGGATCCACGTGGTGGATACTCCGAGCTCCCTCACCTTCGGCTCGGCGACTCGGGATCTGCGTGCCCTGCGCCACGGTGAAGGCAGAATGGTTATTGGCTACCGCAACCACATCTTGGTAGCGCGTGACCGACCAGAATCCGGGACCTCCGTCCGGTTCAGCGTTCCAGTGCAGGGGATCATGCTCGCGAAGGTGGGCGAAGAGCTCATGGTCGTAACCGCCCTCGAAGGCGTCCAGATCCATGAGATCGGGGCTGGGAGGAGTAGACATCCGCACTTTCCTAAGAGTCGATTTTGTGACACCTAAACCACTAATCCGAGGGTCGCGGCTGGAGTGGCTCCGTTGCTTTGCCCACCGGCGGCGGATAGTGTGACCCCTACCATAGTGACTATCGGGTCACATTTAAAGCCCGGGTCCGAAATCGGTCACCGTGCCCCCTACGAGAGGAAGACATGGATACCACTTTCGCCCTCCTGCACTCGCTGCGTGTCAAGGGTCTTGCCAGGCCCGAGGTTCTCAGCGGCCTGTCCGGCGTCCCGGTCCGCGATCTGGAGGCCAGGTGTCAACCGCTCGTGGATGCAGGGCTCGTCCTCGCCCGCGGCGGTGCGATGGCCGGCTACATGCTCACGCCGAAGGGAAAGGGTGAGGCCGCCCGGCTCCTTGCGGACGATGCGGAGACGGTCGCCGCGCGGGAAGCGTTGAGTTCATTCGACAGTGCTTTCCTGCCGTACAACACGACGTTCAAGAAGATCTGTCACCGGTGGCAGATCCGGGACGATGAGCAGCCCAACGATCACTCGGATGCCGAGTACGACGCCGCGGTGATCGACGAA
>NZ_AOSR01000144.1:0-1284 GCF_000349585.1 Dietzia sp. UCD-THP | reverse complement strand
GGGTTGAAGTCGTCCTTCTCGACGATCACGGTCTCGACGCCGCCACCGACGAGGCGGTCCGTCAACGCATTCTCGATGCAGTGACTGACACCCTTGTCGAAGTGGAGACGGGAACGCTGACCATCCGGCTACTTCCTCCAAACCGTCCCGTGCTGGCAACCATCGTTCACAGCGCACCCGAGGGCATACATCGCATCGAGTACGACCATGACGGACACCCTACCGGCGAGTACTGAGCGACCGCCCGACCCCAAGTTTTAGGGGATGGCCCGCCATGGCGGTAGTCAATAAGCTCGACCTTTATAACAGCTGTTCGAGCGCCTGTTCCATAAGGGGTAGAGGGTTCCCGCAGGCCCGACACTAGTACGTCTAACCAAACCTCGCGGAGGACTACGTGACCACCATCCATGTTGTCGAACTCGTGCGTGAACCTGCAACCGAGCGATCCTCACTCCCAAGCAGGCGTCCCGTACTGAGCGATCGAGAGGTCGAAGTCCTCACCGCCTGGCTGGTTTCAGACAGCAAGCGGGAGGTCACCAAGCGCCTATATCTAGCTGAATCGACTGTCAGCACCTACATCCAGCGAGTTCGGGCCAAGTATCAGGCCGCCGGACGACCCGCGAGAACCAAAGTGCGGTTGCTCGTGCACGCTGTGGAAGACGGCTACATCAAACTGGACGACCTTCTAGCTCCGTGAGCGCCGTCATCGTCGCGGGTGGCGATTCTGCATGCGACTGCTTGGTCGGTGCCTGCAGAATCGCGACCGATCCACCCAAGCGAGACTGCTCAGTCTACGTGGCTATATGCCACGCGGACCGCGGTGATCGCCTCGTTCAACGTGAAACCAGAGCCGACGGCCCGTTCGGCGAACTCCTCGGCGGCGCGGGTCAGAACCGCGCTCGTCCGATCGGGAGCCGTGACGAACGTTCCTGAGCGGCCGCGGCCCTCGAGCATTCCCGCCTCCTCGAGTTCGCTGTAGACCTTGGCTGCCGTCCTTGCCGCGATCCCGACCTCCGTCGCCATGGTGCGGATCGCCGGCATGCGGGTCCCGGGGGTCAGCGTTCCCCGGCGGATGGCCTCGACGATTTGCCCCTTGAGTTGGCGAAACGGGGGCTCGGGCGAGTATGGGTCCAGTGCCAGAATGATCCCGTCAACCTGCGAGCCGACCCCCGCTTCGCTCATGATCAGACCCAGACCTGGTCGATGTCGGTCACCTCGCGCGGCGGCGCGGCCGGGACCGGGGCGGCAGGGGTGCGCGAGAATCGCGGCGCGGGCGCCGGGCCC
>NZ_AOSR01000143.1:0-328 GCF_000349585.1 Dietzia sp. UCD-THP | reverse complement strand
GCAGATTTTAGCTTGTCATAAGATAACTTATCGGCGTTAACATTGATCCAGCTTGGGGGCGGTTTCTGCGCCTGTCGCCGTTACTGTGTGGCTAGTTGGCGGCTGCGTATGCGTCCATGATGTCGGCGGGGATGCGTCCGCGATCGGAGACGTCGTGGCCATTGGTGCGGGCCCAGTCGCGAATCGCTTTGGTGTCACTAGACGGGGTCTTGGCCGTGCTCTTGCGTGCCGTCTTGGTCTTGCTGCCTGTCACCCGGTGGCCGGCCTCGATGTACGGAGCCACGGCCGCCCGGAACGTCTCGGCGTTCCCCTATCCGCCAGACTGAGG
>NZ_AOSR01000013.1:0-256938 GCF_000349585.1 Dietzia sp. UCD-THP | reverse complement strand
CCTGGTCATGACTCCACTGCGAATGGCGCTGTGGCAACGCGATCGCGAGGGACACCCGATCGAACCCAAGTCGCTGGTCAGCCACTCGGACGCGGGCAGTCAAGGCAGATTCAACTGGTCGTCGCAACACCCCAGGTAATGGAGGTGGATTGTGGGTAGGCCTGCAGGATGGATGAAGGAGCTCACGGGAAGGTCGGCGTTGAAGTCGCCGGGACGGCCCTCGCACCGTCGTGAGGTGGAGCGGTTGTTCTGGAAGCAGATCGCCACGGGGGTCACCAGCGAGCAGGCCGCCGCGGCGGTCGGCGTGTCGAGTGCCGTCGGCACGCGGTGGTTCCGCCATCGTGGTGGCATGCCGCTACACCTGGCCACGGATGTGTCCTCCCGGTACTTGTCCTTCTTTGAGCGCGAAGAGATTGCGGTGATGGTCGCCGAGGGTAAGGGGGTACGCGAAATCGCCCGCACACTGGATCGCGCGCCGTCGACGATCTCGCGCGAACTGCGCCGCAACGCTGCCACTCGCGGCGGCAAGCTCGAGTACCGGGCATCGGTTGCGCAGTGGAAGTCGGAGATCTTCGCCGCCCGCCCCAAAGAGGCGAAGCTGGTCAGAAACGAGCCCCTGCGCGAGTACGTCCAGGACCGACTGGCCGGCAGGATCACCGACAGTGACGGAGCCCCGGTCGACGGGCCGGAGGAAGCAAAATGGGCGGGCCGCAACAAGCCGCATCGAGGCGATCGCCGGTGGGTCAAGGGCTGGAGCCCCGAGCAGATCAGCAACCGCCTGAAGGTCGACTTCCCGGAAGATGAGTCCATGCGCATCTCCCACGAAGCCATCTACCAGGCGCTTTACATCCAAGGGCGAGGTGCTCTCAAGCGGGAACTCGTGACCTGCCTGCGCACGGGCCGCGCTCTGCGGGTGCCGCGCGAGCGCACCCGTTCGGCCACGTGGGCGCACGTGAACGACAAAGTCCTGATCAGTGAGCGCCCCGCCGAAGCCGAGGACCGGGCCGTGCCCGGGCACTGGGAAGGCGATCTGATCATTGGCCTCAACCGCTCCGCAATCGGCACCCTTGTTGAGCGCACCACGAGGTTCACCATGCTCGTGCATCTGCCCCGCGAGGAGGGCTACGGGCAAACGCCACGAGTGAAGAACGGGCCCGCGCTGTCCGGATACGGCGCCGAGAGCATGTCGCGGGCGCTGGCCAGGACGATCACCGACCTACCCGAGCACCTCCTGCGCTCGTTGACGTGGGACCGCGGCAAAGAGCTGTCGGCGCATGCCCAGTTCACCGTTGAGACCGGTCTGCAGGTGTTCTTCGCCGACCCCCGCAGCCCCTGGCAGCGGGGCTCTAACGAGAACACGAACGGATTGCTGCGCCAGTACTTCCCGAAGGGCACCGACCTCTCCCGCTGGACCGCAGAAGACCTTGCAGCCATCGCACACACCCTCAACACACGGCCACGAAAGACACTTGGGTGGCGAACTCCGGCCGAAGCCCTTGACGATCATCTACAGTCACTACAAACGTCAAGTGTTGCGACGACCGATTGAATTCACCCAATATACATCTGTAGCGTTCACTGAACGCCTCGCGTTAGAGGGTATCGACCCGTCGATCGGCAGCGTCGGGGACGCGTACGACAATGCGCTCATGGAGACGATCAACGGCCTCTACAAGGCCGAGTGCATCCGCTCGTCGATCTTCCACGACGGGCCGTACAAGACGATCTCCGACGTCGAGTACGCCACCGCTGCGTGGGTCGAGTGGTACAACAATGAACGGCTCCACTCGAGCCTGGACTACGTCCCGCCCATCGAGTTCGAGCAGAGCTACTACGCCGCTCTCAACCGAGAGCTGCAACCCACATAGGGAGCGGCGGGAAACCTGGGGCGGTTCACCCGAGACTGGACGTCACATGTGGTGGGGCGGTGTGAAACGGCCGTTGCCGGGTGCGAGAGGCCCCGCCCGATTCGCCTAGCGACTCTAGCGCGAGACGGAACCGCTGGGGAAGGATCCCGAGGGCCGCCCATCGACGATCGAGGAAAAGCCGTGCTGCCCGCTTTCGACCTTCACGACCACCGAGCCCATACCGCCCTCGACCATAACGGGTATTGCAGAGGCAGTGGCTTCGGGAGCGGCAGGCCCAGGATGTCGAGACCGGAGACCCGCTAGGCCCGGAGGCCGAGGCGTGAAGAATGACAAGTTGAGGGTAGGCATCGCTCTCGGCCTTGCGATCGGAACCGCGTTCGGTCTGGCGATGGAGAACATCGGCGCCGGCATCGCGATCGGCATGGCCATCGGTATTGCCTTCGGAGCAGCTCTGTCCGGCGGCGATGAAGACGAGGGCGAGGCGGAGAAGGGTTCGTCGCCCGACTCGGAGGACAAGGGCCACCAAGGCCTCGGCAGGATCGCCGCCGAAAAGAATGAAGATCCCGGAGACGACCGGGACGGAGCGTGATCCCCCGTCGGGACTCACGCAGGAGCGGCTGCTATTGCAGGAACCGTTGCATGGGCCCAAACAAAAACGGCGGGCGACGCGCACGATGTGCAGGTCACCCGCCGATTCCGGTGGGGTGGCTGACGGGACTCGAACCCGCGACAGCCAGGATCACAACCTGGTGCTCTACCAACTGAACTACAGCCACCATCGCCGTCCTCGCGAACAGCGTTGACGATGTTACCCGGTCTGAGCCCCGGTCAGGAAATCGGGAGGTGTCGACGCGGACCGGACCCGCACACGGGCGGCAGGGGCTCAGTTGACCGGGGGCAGGGCCCCGGCCGCCGCGCGCACCTCGTCGGTGGTCGGACCGGGCTGGGGCACGAACGCCGTGGCGCGGTAGTACTTCAGCTCGCGGATCGACTCCTTGATGTCGGCCAGCGCGCGGTGGGACATGCCTTTCTCTGGCTGGCCGAAGTAGATGCGCGGGTACCAGCGGCGGCACAGCTCCTTGATCGAGCTCACGTCGATCATCCGGTAGTGCAGGTAGGAGTTGAGCTCGGGCATGTCCCGGGCGAGGAACCCTCGGTCGGTGCCGATCGAGTTGCCGGCCAGGGGAGCGGTCCCGCCCACCGGGACCCACGCCCGGACGTAATCCAGGACCAGCTTCTCGGCCTCCGCCACCGTCACGGCGGAGGCGCGGATCTCCTCGGTCAGCCCCGACGAGGAGTGCATGTCCCGCACGACCGGCAGCATCGCCGCGAGCTTGGCATCGGAGGCGTGGATGACGATGTCCACGCCCTCGCCGAGGACATTGAGTTCCGAGTCGGTGACCAGTGCGGCGATCTCCACCAGCGCGTCGTTGGTGGTGTCGAGGCCCGTCATCTCGCAGTCGATCCACACGATCCGGTCGTTCTTGGATTCCTTGTGGGGCGTGGGGCTCGACGTCGCGACGGCGGTGGAAGCAGGGCTCGACTCTGGCATCGTTCGACTATATCGCCGCACGAGGTGCTGACCGGACCCGGAGGATCAGCCCCGGCCCTGTCGCGCATCGCCGGCAGAGGCTGCGGTGATCGCTGCGTAGACGGCTGCAACCGCAAAAGCGAGCCCGTAGGCCATCCGACCGGAGGGCGGGAGGAAGAACTGCGGGAGGAACAGCGTCGCGATCACCGCGAGCGGAACAAACGCCACTGCCACTCGACCCGGCTGGTGCAGCCGACGCCACGAGAGGGCCGCCACGACGCCGGCCACCGCCAGGGCGATCAGCCCCACCGCGAAGAGGGCCATGGCAGTGGGGTTGTCCCGGACAGCTGGCACCAGATCGAGAACGCCGGGGTCGCCTTCCAGGGCCCTGCTCCCGATCTCGTGCAGTGCGAACGCCTCGGCGCCGTAGTAGGGAAGGACGAGCGCGGCACCGACGGGGCCCGCCCACCGGAGCGGGCTCGTGGTGAGGAGGGACCAGAGCGCGGCGAGGACGACGAGGGAGGCCGCTCCCGCCAGGTGGGAGACGATCCACAGGGGCGAGGAGAACGCCTCCGCCGCGGCGAGGGTGTCCCCTCCGTCGGCATCGCCGTAGGGGCGTAGCAGGAGGTAGACGGCCATGAGGGCGCCAGCGGTGACGGCGAGGACGGACGGTGCCCGGCGAGACGCTGGGCTGGGCTTCGGATAAGACATCGGACCTCCGGCCATTTGGGAGAGCACTGCTCTCGTTTTGGATTGACGCTCACAGTAGGCCCAGTCCGCTGACAAAGCAAGAGCGCCGCTCTCGGTTTTCTGGAACACTCGCGGTATGGGCAAACGGGACGAGGCCAGGGCCGAGACCATCGAGCGGATCCTCGCCGCCGCGCGGGGGGAGATCGCAAAGGTCGGCGGGGTGGGCTTGTCGATGCGCTCGGTCTCTCGCGAGGTCGGGATGGTCTCCTCCGCGGTCTACCGCTACTTTCCGTCAAGGGAGGACCTGCTCACCGCGATGATCCTCGAAAGCTACCGCGGCCTGGCCGACGCTCTCCGCGAGGCTGAGGCCGAGGCCGAGGCCGCGGACGAGCGCGATGAGGCCGCAACCGGGAATCCCGACGCCGGCTCCGACGCCGAACGGTGGCGCCGTCTCGCGGACGCCCTCCGCAGATGGGGACTGCGAGCACCGCACGAGTTCCAGCTCATCTACGGCACGCCGATCCCCGGTTATGTGGCACCGGCCGAGACGATCCCGGCCGCGGGGGAGGTGGCGGGGCCATTTCTGGCCTGCCTCCGGTCCCGGCAGGTCGCCGGGTTCGAACTCCCCGGCGATGGCGGTGGGATGCACGCTTTCGCAGAGGACGTCGGCGTCACTCCGTCGGCTGCGGCAGCGGTTGTCGCGGCGATCTCCGAACTCGTCGGCTTCGTCGGACTCGAGCTCGCGGGGTACTTCGTGGGCCTGGCCGACCCGGCCGACGATCTGTACGGGTTAGTGGCCGCCCGTCAGGTTCGTGACCTGGGACTGGAGTAGGCGGCAGGCCGTCGAGTACCGATTCCGGGCCCGCCACCCGGACCACCGGCTGGCGATTCAGGCCTCGGCCTGCTCCTCGCCGAGCTTGGCGTAGAACCGACCCACCACAGGGGCCATGAGCGCACGCGGGGTGTAGTTGCCCGCCACGGACATGGCCTGGCCCAGCGGGCCCGGGACCACGCGCATCTTGTTCCGGGCGAGCGCGTCCAGGGAGATCCGGGCGGTGTAGGTGGTGTCCACCCAGAAGCGGTCGGGGACCAGGCGGTCGACGAAGGTCTTGTCCTCCTCGGCGATCTCCTCGGTGCGTACCGGGCCGGGCGCCAGCAGCGTGACGTTGACCCCGGAGCCCTTGAGCTCGCCGCGAAGTGACTCGGAGAAGGTGTTGAGGAACGCCTTGGTCGCGGCGTAGGTGGCGTTGTTGGGGATCGGCATGTTGCCGGCCGCCGAGCCGACGTTGAGGATCGCGCCCGAGCGACGCTCCACCATTCCGGGCAGGACCGCCAGCACGAGGTCGTGGCAGGCGACGGCGTTGACCTGCACTTGGCTCTTCTCGTACTGCGGATCGAGCGTGGCGACCGGGCCGAATGAGGCGATGCCGGCGTTGTTGCACAGGATCGAGACCTCGCGGCCCGCCAGTTCCTCCAGAAGCGGGGCCCGCTCGGCCGGATCGGACAGGTCGCAGGCCCGCACCTCGACCGACACCCGGAACTGGCCCTCCAACCGCTCCTTGAGCTCCTGCAGCACCTCGCCGCGCCGCGCCACCACGATCAGGGAATGCCCGCGGCGGGCCAACTCGGCGGCCAGCGCCATGCCGATCCCGGAGGAGGCGCCGGTGACGACAGCACGATTCGTCGCGGTGGGCAGGGGAAGCGGCATCATGCGTCCTCGGGTCAGGTGGTCAGGGCCGAGGGTGAGCGTACCGGCGAGGGTGGTGAACGGGGGAGTCGGTGACGACGACGAGCGCGGCCCCGGCGATCTCGGGCACCCGCCACCCGGGGCCTTCCACGGTGAGCCCACCTCCGCTCCCGAGACCCTGGATGTACCGCCACCCACTAGGTTCGAGGGCGTGAGCAGCACCGGGTCACCGCCCCCTCCAGAGACCGCGACCTCGTCGTCGTCGCCCTTTTCGCTCGATCCCCGTCCCGCGACCTCGTCGTCGTCGTTCTCTCCCGATCCCCGCCCCGCCACCCGCGGCCAGGTCTTCTCCTGGGCCATCTGGGACTGGGGCTCGGCGGCGTTCAACGCGGTGATCGTCACCTTTGTCTTCTCCGTCTATCTCACCGACTCGGTCGGGGCGGACCTCGACGGTCCGTTCTCTGCCGCGACGTGGCTGTCGATCGCGATAGCGCTGGCCGGGCTGGTGATCGCGGTGACCGCGCCGGTGATGGGCCAGCGCGCGGACCGGGGCGGGCGTCGCCGGCGTTCGCTGGCGATCTGGACCTACCTCACGGTGGCGCTGACCGCGCTGATGGTCCTCGTCGACGCGGACGCGCCCTACCCGTGGTTCTTCGTGGGGCTGCTGCTTCTCGCCCTGGGGTCCATCACGTTCGAGTTCGCGGAGGTGTCCTACTTCGCCATGCTCCGGCAGGTCTCCACCCCGGCCACCGTCGGACGGGTCTCGGGATTCGGGTGGGCGATGGGCTACTTCGGCGGGATCTTCCTGCTGCTCACCGCGTTTCTCGGCTTCATCTCCGGCGACGGCGACGAGCGGGGCCTGCTGGGCATCTCCACCGACGGCGGCCTCAACGTGCGGCTGGTGTGCCTGGTCGCGGCGGTGTGGTTCGCGGTGTTCGCGCTGCCCGTGCTGCGGTCGGTGCCGGAGAACCGGCCCCGGGTGAGGTCTGGCGGCGACGCCGAGAACGGTGAGGTCGACGACGACGGTCAGGGCGACGACGACAAGGTGGGCCTCGGCGAGTCCTATCGCATCCTCTGGCGGGACCTCAAGGCACTGTGGCGCCGGGATCCGCGGACCGTGAAGTTCCTCGTTGCCAGTGCCATCTTCCGAGACGGGTTGGCGGGGGTGTTCACCTTCGGGGCGATCTTGGCAGTCACGGTGTACGGGCTCGCGCCGGGCGACGTGCTGATCTTCGGGGTGGCGGCCAACGTGGTGGCAGCCCTGGGGGCGGCGGTCGCGGGAGTCGCGGACGACCTGGTGGGGCCGAAGGTGGTGATCATCGGTTCACTCGCGGCGATGCTCGGCACCATGACCGTCCTGCTGTTCGTCGACGGCACCGCCATGTTCTGGATCTTCGGCCTGCTCATGTGCCTGTTCGTGGGCCCGGCGCAGTCCGCCTCGCGGTCCTTCCTGGCCCGCCTCGCGCCGCCCGGCGGCGACGGCCAGATGTTCGGCCTCTACGCCACCACCGGGCGGGCGGTCTCGTTCCTCGCGCCCGCGCTGTTCGGTCTGTTCACGTGGGGTTTCGGCACCGACCGGGCGGGGATCGCCGGGATCGCCCTGGTCCTGCTCGTGGGCCTGCTCCTGCTGCTGCCCGTGCGCACCCCGACCCGCGCCGAGACGTCGACCACCTGGTCCGGCGCCGCCTGATCGCGGCACCGTCCTGACTGGTCGCGGCACCCTGCCGCCTGGCCTGATCGCGGCACCCCACCGCCTGGCCTGATCGCGGCACCCCACCGCCTGATCTGCCCAGCACCCCCCTGCCTGGCCTGCCCAGCGCCCCTCTGCCTGGCCTGCCCAGCACCCCCCCTGCCTGGCCTGCCCAGCACCCCCCTGCCTGGCCTGCCCAGCGCCCCCCCTGACTTGTGCGCCCCCTTCGGCCTGCGTGTCGAAAGTGCACACTCTCGGCTGATCTGCGCGGCGCTACTGGTCCATAGAGGACACACAAGGCGGGGCGGACCTTCGGGGGCCGGAACGGGGCGGCCCCTACGGCGGGCTGAGGACTGCCGGGGCGGCAGGCGGGCCCGCCGGGCCCGCCGGGCTCGCCGGGTCCCGTGCCGGCCACCCCGAGGTGCGCGTGCGCAATGGTCCCAAGCCGCCGCACGAGTGTGCGGAATGCGGTCGAAGAGCACGCATAAGCCGAAGAGGACGCATAAGGCAGGGGGCGAGGTTGAGGGGCGAAGCGGAGGCGGCCGGGGGAGGGCCCGGCAGGCGCGGCAGAGGCGCTCCCTGCCAGGCCACCCCCGGGCGCTTAGAGGGCGCCGGACGTGAGGAGTTCCAGCACCCCGGCGGCGTCGTCGGCGATTGCAGAAAACCCCGCCTCGCGCAGTTCGGCGTCCCCGATACCGCCCGTGCGCACGGCCACCGAGCGGATGCCCAGCTTTCCGGCCGCGATGGCGTCCCACGTCGCGTCGCCCACCATGACCGCGTCCTTGGCGTCGACGCCCGAGCGCTCGAGGGCGATCGCCACGATTGTGGGATCGGGCTTGGCCTGGTCGACGTCCTCGCCGGTGGTCACGGCATTCACGTGGTCGTCGACATCGAGAAGCTCCCGCGCCTGCTCGAACTCCGACGGTGCCGCCGAGGTCGCGAGCACGACGATCCAGCCCTGCTCCTTGGCACCATGGATGAGATCGCGGCCACCGGGGAGCAGGCGCAGCGACGCCTCCGCGTAGTACTCCGAATGCAGATCCTTGGCCCGGCTCGCCACGCGATCGCGGTCCTCGTCGTCGTCGACACCGGCGAGATCCAGGAGCTCGGACACCAGCGTGGACCCGTCCTTGCCGATCCGGTGGTGCACCTCCACGAACGGCACCGGCGCGCCGGCCTCGGCCAGAGCGCGGTGCCAGGTCCAGACGTGGACGTAGGTGGAGTCGACCAGGGTGCCGTCGACGTCGAGGAGAAGGGCGCGCGGTGTGGTGGTCATGCGTCCGACCGTGCCCCGCCCCCGCGAGGCAGGCAACCGGTGGCCCCCGCCCGGGTGGCAACCGGTGGCGACACGGCCGGGCCCGGCGCACCCTCGAAACCATGACACGCTTCGGATACACGCTCATGACCGAACAGTCCGGCCCCAAGGAACTCGTGCGCTACGCCGCCAAGGCCGAGCAGTCGGGATTCGACTTCGAGGTGGCCTCGGACCACTACTTCCCGTGGTTGTCCTCGCAGGGGCACGCGCCCTACGTGTGGAGCGTCCTGGGCGCTGTGGCGCACGTGACCGAGCGGGTGGATCTGTGCACGTACGTGACGTGCCCGATCCTGCGCTACCACCCCGCCGTGGTGGCGCAGAAGGCCGCGACCGTGCAGATCATGTCCGACGGCCGGTTCATGCTGGGCATCGGCGCGGGGGAGAACCTCAACGAGCACGTGGTGGGGCAGCGGTGGCCCTCGGTTGACGAACGCCACGAGATGACGGTGGAGGCACTGGAGATCATGGGCGAGCTGTTCGACGGCGGCCTGGTGACCTACTCCGGCGAGCACTTCCGGGTGGACTCCGCCCGCCTGTGGGACCTGCCCGAGAAGCGGGTGCCGATCGGCGTGGCCGCCGGCGGGGAGAAGGCCGTCACCCGACTCGGGCCGCTCGCCGATCACCTCATCGCCACCGAGCCGGAGCCCGCCCACATCGAGAACTGGAACGCGCTCGACGGGCAGAAGAAGATCGGTGACGGCGCCCGGGCGATCGCCCAGATCCCCATCAGCTGGGACCCCGAATCGGAGAAGGCGGCCGTCGAACGCGCGCACGACCAGTTCCGCTGGTTCGCCGGCGGCTGGGCCGCCAACGCCGACCTGCCCACCACCGCCGGGTTCGCCGCGGCCACCAAGTTCGTGCGGCCCGAGGACGTGGCCGAGCAGCTGCCGTGCGGGCCCGACCTGGACGCGATCGTCGAGAAGATCCGGCCGTACTGGGAGGCCGGGTACACGGACGTCGCGCTGATCCAGATCGGCGACTCCACCCTGGACCGGTTCCTCGAGGAGGCCGCCGAGCCGCTGCTCGCGCGGTTGCGGGAGGCCTCCCCGAACTGAAGGTCGGTGGGCCTGCCGGTCTGGAGGCCCTGCGGGCGGACACGCGCCGCCGGGGCCAAGCCGCCGGGGCCAAGCCGCCGGGCCCAAGCCGCCGGGGCCATCGAGAAGAGCGTTTCGCGCATTCTCACTCGACCGATGCGTGCCAAACAGTCTTCGCGATGACGGCGGGGCCTCTCGCGGGGCAGGGTTCTAGCCGCCGGCGCCCGGCAGGTAGTCGTTGGTCGTGGCGGTGGCGCCGTCGACCTCGGTCTCCAGCAGCCCGTTCTGGTACATCCAGTCCGCGTACGCCGCCCAGGCCTCGGCCGACTGCTTCCCGAAACCGCCCTCGGGCAGCAGCTCGAGGGTGGCGTCGATCATCAACTCCAGGATGTCCGGGTCGTAGGAGCCCTGGGTCTCGGGGGTGAGGGAGTCGATGGCGACCTGCCGGTCCCGCAGCGCCGCGGCCTGACCTTCCGCGGTCCCGGCGAGGAAGGCCCGCACGCGCTCGGCGTAGTCGGCATCGTCGGCGAGGCGGGACGGGTTGGCGATGATCACCAGTTCCGCGTAGTCCGGCACCCCGAGCTCCGTGGCCGGGAGCACCACGAAGTCGCCCTGAGCGGTGAGCTCGACGCCCTCGATGTTGCGGAAGGCCCCGAAGACCGCGTCCACCTGGTCGGTCAGGAGGGCCTGGTTGAGGCTCTGCTGCACGTTGGGGGTGGAGATCGAACTAGGGTCGATACCGGCCTCCCGGGCGATGAAGTCCAGAGTCGGCTGCTGAGAGGCCAGTCCCGACAGGCCCACGGTCCTGCCCTCCAGATCGGCCGCGGCGGTGATCCCGGACTCCGTCCTGGCGATCAGCGAGGTCAACGAGGTGGGGATCAACGCGGCCACCGAGATCACGTCGAGGCCCTGCTCCGCGGCGATGAGGGTGTCGGGCTCGTAGGAGATGGCCAGGTCGGCCCGCCCCAGGGACACCTCCCGCGCGGCGTCGGCCGTGTTGGCGGGCGTCATGAACGTCACGTCGACGCCAGCGTCGTCGTACGCGCCGGTGTGCTGCGCGGTGTACAGCGCCACATGGTCGGGATTGGGGCTCCAGTCGAGCAGGACACTCACAGGTGCGGCCCCGGTCTCGGTCGGCTCCGCGTCGTCCGGGCTCGACTGGCATCCGGTCAGGGCCAGCGCCGCCGCGGCCGCGGTCGCGAGCATCCGGACGCCGGGTCGGGTGACGCCGGATCGGGTGAGGGCCCGGCGTGGGGGCGCGCTGGTGGGTGCGTGGGTCATGATGGGGTCCTTTCGGTGGTGGTGTTCCACGGGCAGATGAGTCGTTCGAGGAGGGTCACGGTGGCCAGCAGGACGCTGGACATGATGGTCAGCACGACCACCTGGGCAAAGACGAAGTCCGTCTGGAGTCGGGGGATGGCCTGGAGCATGAGGTACCCCAGGCCGTTGGTCGAACCGGTGTACTCGGCAAAGACCGCGGCCACCGGCGCGAAGGTGACCGAGACGCGCAGTCCCGCGAACCCGCGGGGCGCGGCGGACGGCAGTCTCACCCGCCAGAAGAGCGACCATCGGGTGGCGTGCAGGCTCCGCAGCGTGTCGATCAACCGGGCGTCGACGGTCCGGACGCCGGAGAGGAGGTTGAGGGCGACGGGAAAGAAACACAACAGGGCGACGACGATGACCTTCGGCGCCATCCCGTACCCGAGGGAGATCGTCAGCAGCGGGCCGATCACGATCACCGGGATGGCCTGCGAGGCGACCAGCAGTGGGGTCATGGCCTGACCGATGGTGGGCACGAACGCGCTGATGATCACCACGATCACCGCGACGACCACCCCGAGGACCACACCCAGGAGGGTCTCGGAAGCCGTCAGCAGCGTGGCGGAACCGAGCCGGTCGGGCCAGGTGGTCACGAGTGAGTCGAACACGGCGCCGGGCGCGGGGATGACGTACGCGGGGACGAGCTCGAGCGCGGTGATGGTGATCCACGCGGCGAGGACAAGCAGGATCGTCACGCTGGCGGGAGCGGCGGACCGGAGGAGTCGGACGGTCATCGGGCGGCTCCGCCGTCTGCCAGGTGGGATTCCCGCGCCAGGGCCTGGAGTACGTCCT
Source organism: Dietzia sp. UCD-THP (assembly GCF_000349585.1). Taxonomy (NCBI): domain Bacteria; kingdom Bacillati; phylum Actinomycetota; class Actinomycetes; order Mycobacteriales; family Dietziaceae; genus Dietzia; species Dietzia sp. UCD-THP. The sequence goes on along the minus strand of NZ_AOSR01000013.1, from coordinate 245,011 downwards.
GCCGGGTTGCCGCGAATCCCTTGTCGCCGAGCAGGGCCTCGCGGGGGCGGTCGTCGCCGAACCACCCCGGCCAGGTGGAGACCACGCGCGCCGGGGCGTCGGCCTCGTGCCGTGCCAGCAGGACCACGCGCTCGGCCAAGAGCAGGGCCTCGTCAACGTCGTGGGTGACCATGACGAGGGTGGCCGGCGTCCCGGCGAGGGTCTCGCGCAGCCATTGCTGGACGTCTGCTCGGGTGATGGCGTCGAGCGCACCGAGCGGCTCGTCCGCCAGCAGCACGGGTTTGTGGGCGAGCAGTGCGCGCGCGAGTGCCGCGCGCTGGCGCATGCCCGCGCTCAGAGCCGAGGGGCGGGACCCCGACCAGGCGCCCAGGCCCAGGCGGTCCAGCAGGAGCTGGGCCTCGGCCCGGGCCACGCGACGGCGCACCCGTTGATTGCGAAGACTGATCGCGACGTTGTCGAGCAGGGTCATCCACGGCAACAGACTGTCGCCCTGTGGCATCAACGCGCAGTGCTCCAGGCGCCGGGCGGGCTGGTGTCGGTCGAGGACGGCGACGGTCCCGGTCGTCGGTTCGGCGAGGCCGGCGATCAGCGACAGCAGCGTCGACTTGCCGCATCCGCTGCGCCCGACGACGGCGATGTGCTCGCCCGCCGGCACGGACAGGCTGAGGTCGGCGAGGACGGGGCGGCGCGCTCCCGGATAGGTGTGGCCCAGCCCGTCCAGCGCCACGGCTGGAGCTCCGGGGCGGCTCAGCACAGCGTGCACCAGCGCATGTGACATCCCTCCGCTCGTGTGAACGAGTTCAGGTTCAGCGGGTGTGATCTCAGCCCCGTCCGGTAGGGGCACCCCGTGTCATCGACGCCGATCCTGTGGATCGACTCGAAGTGCGAACCTACCACCCTGCCCCGCCCGGCGAGTGGTCGCATATGCGCGGTTCCAGGGGAGCCCCACCTGGGGAAACGCGAGCAGAGGTGACCGCGCGACGAGGGGTGGCCCGGCGCCGACGCCAGGTGACACCGGGTGACGCCTGGCGGAGGTGCTGCGGGAGGCGGCGGGCGGTGGTCCGGTGTCGTGCCGGCCAGCGCCGCCGATCAGCGTAGAAGCCGATCTGCGCAGAAGTATGCGCCCCCGAGAGGATTCGAACCCCTGACCAGCCGGGTAGAAACCGGATGCTCTATCCACTGAGCTACGGAGGCCTGCGACGCCCACGTCCGGCGTCGCCGGAAGGATGATAGCCGATCCGGGGGTGTGCGCTGCAGCCGCGAATCGGCCCGGGGCGATCGGGTTAATACGATGGAGGCCATGACGTCGTCCAAGTCGACACCCGCCAGCGCCGGACTGCTCAAGACCCGCAGCGTGGTGCCCGTCGTGATCCTGCTCGCGGTGGTGGCCGCCGCGGTGGTGATCCCGCTGTCGGGCATGTCCACCGAGGTGGCGCTCGCGCTGGTGGGCGTCCCGGACCCGGGCGTGCTCACCACGGCCGGGCTCCCGGCGGTCCGCGCGGTGGGTGAGCTGCTCGCCGCGGTGGCGGTGGGGACGGCTCTGTTCGCGGCGTTCTTCACCCCGCCCCAGAAGGACAAGACCCTCGACGTGGACGGGTACCGCTCGCAGCGGATCTCCTCGTGGGCCAACATCTCGTGGGCGGTGGCCGCGGCGCTGCTCATCCCGCTGACCCTGTCGGACGTCGCCGGGCGCACGTTCTGGGCGGCACTGCCCCCGGACCAGTGGATCGTGGCGATCAACCAGATCGACGTGGCCTCGTCCTGGCGGTGGGCGGCGGTGATCGCGCTGGTGGCCGGGATCGGCCAGCGGCTCACCGTGAGCTGGCGCTGGTCGGTGATCTGGCTGGGGGTGTCGGTGCTCTCGCTCCTGCCGGTGGCGGCCACGGGCCACGCCTCCGGGAGCACCGCGCACGACATCGCCACCAACTCGCTGATCATCCACCTGTTCGCCGCGGCGTTCTACGTGGGCGGTCTGGTCGCCGTGCTCGCCCACACGATGCGGGGCGGCTCCCGCGTGGCGCTGGCCCTGCGCCGCTACTCGGTGGTGGCGACCATCGCGATCATCGCGCTGGGGTTCTCAGGCATCATCAACGCGCTCGTGCGGCTGCACCCCGCCGACCTGTTCTCCTCGACCTACGGTCTGCTCGTGGTGTCCAAGGCGCTGCTGCTGGTCCTGCTCGCGATGTTCGGCCTGGCCATCCGCCGCCGGATCATCGCCAGGATCGAGTCCAGATCGGCCAACGCTCCCGTCGACCGCCCGACCCTCGTGCGGATCGCGCTGGTCGAGGCTGTGGTGATGGCGGGCACGATCGGGCTCTCGGTCTCGCTCGGTCGCACCCCGCCGCCGGCGCCGCTGTACGTGCCCACCCGCCAGGAGGCGCTACTGGGCTTCGAGCTCCCCGGACCGTTCTCGCTCGGCACCGTCTTCGGGGTGTGGCGCTTCGACTTGGTGCTGGGCCTGGCCGCGGTCATCCTGCTGAGCCTGTACGTGTGGGGCCTGATCACCCTGCGCCGCCGCGGCGATGCCTGGCCCGTGGGCCGGACCGTGGCCTGGGTGCTCGGCTGCGTGATCCTGTTCCTCACCACCAGTTCCGGCATGGGGATGTACATGATGGCCGACTTCGCCAGCCACATGGTGGGGCACATGCTCATCTCGATGCTCGTGCCGGTGCTTCTCGCCCTCGGCGGGCCGCTGACCCTGGCGCTGCGGGCGCTCCCGGCCGCGGGCCGTGGGAACCCGCCCGGGGCCCGTGAGTGGATCGTCGAGTTCATCAACAACCCGCTCTCGCGCTTCCTCACCCACCCGATCGTGGCGTCGGTGCAGTTCGTGGCGGGTTTCTACATCATCTACTTCGGCGGGTTCTACGAGACTCTGGCCTCCGAGCACCTGGGCCACATGTTCATGAACGTCCACTTTCTCATCAGTGGGTACCTGTTCTACTGGGTGATCATCGGGGTCGACGCCGCACCGCGGCACTTCTCGCCGCTCTACAAGCTCATGGTGCTGCTCAGCTCGCTGCCGTTCCACGCTTTCTTCGGCATCATGCTCATGAACTACAAGACCGTGCTCGCCGAGAACTGGTATGGCGGGATCGGACTGCCCTGGATTCCGGATCTCCTGCAGAGCCAGCAGGTCGGCGGCGGAGTCGCGTGGGCGGCGGGGGAGATCCCGCTGTTCATCGTCATGTTGGCCCTGGCGTGGCAGTGGTACCAGAGCGACATGCGGGACGCCCGGCGCGGCGAGCGGCAGGCCGAGCGCGACGACGACGCCGAGCTCAAGGCCTATAACGAGATGCTCAGCGCGATGTCCCGGGCGGACCGCAAGTCCTGAGGGGGTGCCCACCTCGTCGTCGTCGGCCTCCCTGCCCACACCCTGCTTGTCCCTCCACAGGGCGGGCACCGCGAGCGGTGCGACCGGGATACGACGACGACGAGGTGGGGCACGCTCGTCAGCACGAGGCCGACGCACGGTCGGTCCGAGTGTGACAGGAGCGAGACCATGAACGAGACCCACACCACCGTCCGCGGAACCGTGATCACCGACCCCACCACCCGTCGGGTCGGCGAGGACTCGGTCTTCTCCTTCCGGGTGGCCAGCAACACCCGCTACCAGGACCGCGACACCGGGGAGTGGAAGACGGGCGGCACGCTGTACTTCTCGGCCAACTGCTGGGGCAGGTTGGCGCAGCGGGCATCCGGGACACTGGTCAAGGGTGACGGCATCATCGTCCAGGGCCGTCTGCTGACCAACGAGTACGAGAAGGACGGCAGGATCCAGCGTGATCTGGAGATGCGGGTTACCGCGCTGGGGCCGGACCTGTCCCGGATGGACGTGACCATGCGCAGGGCCCAGGCCGAGGGGTCCGGCCCGGCTCCCGACGGCCCGGCTCCCGACGGCCACGCCGCGGGCGGTCTCCGAGGCGCGGAGGGCGACGGGGACGTCATGGAGATCGGGTCCCGCGACGCCGACGACGATCCGACGGAGCGTGCGGCCGTCAGCGGGTTGGCGGGGGCGGTTCGGGTCTGAACCGACGGGGCCGCGGGTAGCCCGCCGCCGTGCTCACCGGGGCTGCGGGTGGGCACGTAACATGGGGGCCGTGCCCGCGGCCCGGCTGCGGCGATGTGAACTATTTGCGCAGTTGAGAGGGTGGAATGGCCGAGTTTATCTACACCATGAAGAAGGTCCGCAAGGCGCACGGGGACAAGGTGATCCTCGACGACGTGACGATGTCCTTCTACCCCGGTGCGAAGATCGGCGTCGTGGGCCCCAACGGCGCGGGTAAGTCCTCGATCCTCAAGATCATGGCCGGCCTGGACCAGCCCTCCAACGGTGAGGCGTTCCTCGACCCCGAGGCCAGCGTCGGCATCCTCATGCAGGAGCCGGTGCTCGACGAAAGCAAGACCGTCAAGGAGAACGTCGAGGACGGCCTCGGCGAGACCATGGTGCAGCTCCGCCGGTACAACGCGGTGGCCGAGGAGATGGCGACCGACTACACCGATGAGCTCATGGAGGAGATGGGGCGGCTGCAGGAGCAGCTCGACGCGGTGGACGCCTGGGACGTGGACTCCCAGATCGAGCAGGCCATGGACGCATTGCGCTGCCCGCCGGGGGACTCGCCCGTCACCCACCTGTCCGGTGGCGAGATGCGCCGCGTCGCGCTGTGCAAGCTGCTGCTGAGCAAGCCCGACCTGCTCCTGCTGGACGAGCCCACCAACCACCTCGACGCCGAGTCGGTGCTGTGGTTGGAGCAGCACCTGGCCGCCTACCCGGGCGCCGTCCTGGCCGTCACCCACGACCGCTACTTCCTCGACCACGTGGCGCAGTGGATCTGTGAGGTCGACCGCGGCAAGTTGCACCCCTACGAGGGCAACTATTCCACCTACCTGGAGAAGAAGGCCGAGCGCCTCGAGGTGCAGGGCAAGAAGGACCAGAAGCTGCAGAAGCGCCTCAAGGCCGAGCTCGAGTGGGTCCGCTCCGGCGCCAAGGCCCGCCAGTCCAAGTCCAAAGCACGTCTGGCCAAGTACGAGGAGATGGCGGCGGAGGCGGAGAAGCACCGCAAGCTGGACTTCGAGGAGATCCAGATCCCCACCCCGCCGCGACTGGGCAACGTGGTGGTCGAGGCCGACAAGCTCCAGAAGGGCTTCGACGACCGTGTCCTGATCAAGGACCTGTCGTTCACCCTGCCGCGCAACGGTATCGTCGGCGTGATCGGCCCCAACGGTGTCGGTAAGACCACCCTGTTCAAGACGATCGTCGGACTCGAGGAGCCGGACGCCGGTTCCGTGCGGGTGGGGGACACGGTCAAGCTGAGCTACGTGGACCAGTCCCGCGCGAACATCGACCCCGAGAAGTCCGTGTGGGAGGTCGTGTCCGAGGGCAACGACTTCATCGAGGTCGGGCAGAACGAGATGCCCTCGCGTGCCTACGTGAGCGCCTTCGGCTTCAAGGGTCCGGACCAGCAGAAGAAGGCCGGTGTGCTCTCGGGCGGTGAGCGCAACCGACTGAACCTGGCCCTGACACTTAAGGTCGGCGGCAACCTGATCCTGCTGGACGAGCCGACCAACGACCTCGACACAGAGACCCTGGGCAGCCTCGAGAATGCGCTCGAGGACTTTCCCGGCTGCGCCGTGGTGATCTCGCACGACCGCTGGTTCCTAGACCGCACCTGTACCCACATCCTCGCGTGGGAGGGCAACGTCGCCGAGGGGCAGTGGTACTGGTTCGAGGGCAACTTCGAGGGCTACGAGCAGAACAAGGTCGACCGCCTCGGCCCGGACGCCGCCCGCCCGCACCGGGTCACCCACCGCAAGCTCACGCGGGACTGACGTCGATGGGATCGCACGCCGCGCCCGAGACGCGGACCCCCGGAGAGGTCCACCGGGTCCACATCCCTCTGCGCATCGCGGACTTCGTGGGGTTGCACGTCAACAACGTGCGGTTCCAGGAGTTCTCCCAGGACGCCAGACTGATGTGGTTCCGGGACAGGTTCGGCGTGCCCGGGTCGCGGGTGCCGATCGCGCTGGCACGGTGGATGGAGATCGACTTCCGCCGCGTCATCGGGTACGGCGCCACGAGCGTGTGGGTCGACGTGGAGGTCCTGCGGGTCGGACGCACGTCCTTCACCATGAGGACCTCGATCGGCGCGGACTCCACGGGCCCGGAGCCGTGCGCGGTCGTCGACACCGTCCTGGTGGTGACGGCGCCGGACGAGACCACGACACTCGAGATCAGTCCCGAGGAGCGCGCGGCGCTGCTCGGAGGGAGCGAGGAGGCGAGATGAGTCCCGGTGACCAGACCCCGGACCGGGGGACGTTCCGTTGCACCCTGCAGGTGCGGTGGGCGGACTTCGACCAGTTCGGGCACGTCAACAACGTCAAGTACATCGAGTACGCGCAGGAGGCTCGGATCCTGTTCGTCCGCAGCCGGTTCGGCCCGTTCGGGCTGGGCAACCTGCCGCAGATCGTCCGCCGGGTCGAGATCGACCACCTCCGCCCGGTCCTTCGGGATTCGACGTCGGTGGATGTCGAGATCGAGGTCGAACACGTCGGGACCACCTCCTACCAGATCCGGCAGACGATCTTCGACGCAGCGGGGGAGATCTGTTGCGCGCTGCGCGTGGTGATGGTCGCCTACGACGCCTCGACCTCTACGGCCGTGGAGATACCGACAGGGGTTCGGCACGTCCTCGAGGCAGCGCACCAGCGGGCGGCGATCACCGACGACAGGCCCGCGGAGTGACCGAGCAGCTCGTCTACGAGGCCGGGGGACCCCTCGGAGTCTCGGGTGAGCCGGGACGCCGCGTGTTCACCGCGGCGCTGCCCGTCCGCTGGTCGGACCAGGATCTCTACCATCACGTCAACCACGCGCGGATGATCACACTCCTCGAGGAGGCCCGGATCCCGTGGCTCTTCGAAGAGGGTATCCCCACCGCGACCCTCGCCGCCGGCGCCGTGATGACCGAGCTCGCCGTGAAGTATCGCGGCCAGGTCACCCGCGCCGACGGCCCGATCCGGGTGCGAATGTGGTGCGAGAAGGTGGGCGCGGCCATGTTCGTGGCCCGGCACGAGGTCCGCGGGCGCGCCACCCCGGACTCCGCGCCCGCGGCGGTGGAGTGCACGTCCACGATCGCCGCGTTCGACCTCGCCACCCAGCGGCCGCGCCGGTTCACCCGGGCCGAGCGGGAGCACCTGATGCAGTTCCGTCACGGGGATCCGGCGTGACCATGCCGGTGGCCGGCGGCGCAGGGGGCGAGACGATCGCGGTCCCCGACCCCGCCGACAGGGACGACATGCGGACGCTCCTGCGCCGACTACTGCGCCTCGACGAGGCGGCGGTGGTCCGGTTGACCAGCGGTGACGACGGCAGGATGCGCGTGTGGTCCCGGACGCCCTTCGGCGCCCTGGTGGTCCGCGCGGTCGGTGGACACTGCCCGCGTGGCGACGTGGTGTGTGGAGCCGACCACCTGCTCACCGAGTTGGATCTCCTGCCGCGCGGCGACGCCGAGGGACGCGTCGATCCGGGGATGCCCCTCACCTCCTCCTGGCAGGGGTTGCTCCCGCCGACCGACGGTTTCCAGATGGTCGAGGCGGTCCCCGCGCAGGTGTTGCTCGATCTGACCGAGTCCGGGCGCGATGCGGCTCGGGAGAACGCGGGGCCGGCCGGCCTGCCGCCCTCCTTGCTGGACCAGGACGTGCTCACCGTCCGCGCGGACACCGACAGCCCCGTGGCGGTGGACATGCGAACCGTCTTCTCCATGGTGATGTGCGGCTTCGTTCCCGAGCGGGCCGGCCGCGCCCCGGAGGGCGAACCGGTCCGGGTGAGTGAACGCGGCGCGTGGTTACGCCTGGACGCCCGCTACGGCACGGCCTACCGCCGGACCGACGCGCTCACCCTCCAACCGCGATGACGTCCCCGGGGTTCTCGGTCTCCTGGCCCGGGAGGGGCGAGCCCGAGATCCCGGGAGAACACGGGCCGGCGCCCGAGCTCGCCGCGGCGCTGCCTGACGCCGGGGGACAGGTCACCGGGGTCGTCCTGTGCGGTGACGGGGGCAGGATCGCCGAGGTCGGTGACGTGCTGGACGGGTTCGGTCTGCAGGCCACTCGTGCGGCGCAGCTGGTGTACCTCGACCCGCCCTACAACCGCGGCGGCAGCTTCGACGGGTACCACGACAACATGCCGCGCCATCGCTGGCTGGGATACATCGAGCGCCGGCTGGTGGTGTCCCGCGAACTCCTCGCGGACACCGGCACCGTGTGGGTGCACCTGGACGACGCGGAGGCCCACCGTGTCCGCTGCGTGCTCGACGAGGTGTTCGGCCCGGACGCCTTCATCGCCGACCTCACCGTGGAGAGCAACCCCAAGGGGCGTCAGCTCGACAGGTTCTTCGCCGGCTCCCACGACCGGCTCATGGTGTACGCGCGGGACCCCGAGTACGTCCGCCTGGCCGGCGGGGTGGCCTCCGCGGTCGACCCCTCCGACTTCCCGCATACCGCTGAGGACGGGGTCACCTACCGGCTGCTGCCGTTGCGCAACACCAACAAGCGGTTCAACCCGCGCACGACGCCCACCATGACCTACCCGCTCTACGGAGACCCCGAGACCGGCGAGGTCTCCGTGGATCCCGCGCCCGGGCTCACCGAGATCCTCCCGGTGTTCGGAGATCTCAGCCCTGCTGTCTGGCGCTGGTCGCGCGACCGCGCGAGGGAGCGCGGCGGCGAGTTGGTGTGTCGGACGGTGCGCGGCCGGGCCGGGCCGCGGGTCGACGTGTACCAACGAGACCGGCACGAGGCGGGCCGCATCAAGAAACTCAGGACCATCTGGCTGTCCCAGGAGGTCGGGTCCACCGACACCGCCCGCGCGGAACTGCGCAGCGCGGGGGTCGACGGTTTCCGTACGCCCAAGCCCGAGTCGCTGATGCGGCGGATCGTGGAACTGGCGACCGAGGCGGACGACCTGGTGGTGGACCTGTTCGCGGGCTCCGGGACCACCGCCGTGGCGGCCCGCGACCTGGGACGTCGCTGGGTGGTGGTGGAGCGCAACCCCGAGACGGTCCGCGACGTGATCCTGCCGCGGTTGCGCGTCCTCTAGCGGGGTCGCATCCACACCGCGGTGTCCGGCGGCAGGATCTCACCTGCCCCGGTGTGCGGGTCGAGGGGTCCGGAGGCGAGGATGACCTCGCCCTCGGGGAGCGGTACCGATCGCTCGGAGGTGTTGAGTGCGCACACCACGCCGTCGTCGCGGCGGAACGCAAGGCACCCGGACGGCGCGCCGTACCACGCGACCGACGCGGTGCGCGGACCCCGCCAGGCCCGCCGGGTCTCGATGGCGGCCCGGTACAACGACAGGGTGGAGTCCGGGTCCTCGAGCTGGGCCTCCACCGTCAGGGGACCCCAGTTGCCCGGCATCGGGAGCCAGGTCCGATCGGCGGTCGAGAAACCGTAGGGCGGCCGGGTGCCCTCCCACGGCATGGGGACGCGGCAGTGGTCGCGCCCCATCTCCGCGTGGCCGCTGCGTTCCCAGGTGGGGTCGGTCAACCGGTCGTGGGGGATCGAGAAGTCGCTCGGCAGCCCCAGTTCGGACCCCTCGTAGATGAAGGAGATCCCCGGCAGGGCCAGTTCCACCAGCAGCATCGCCCGGGCCCGGGCGGTGCCGAGGGCGCCGTTGCCGTAGCGGGTCACCTCACGCACGACGTCGTGGTTGGACAACGCCCAGGTGGGGGCCGAGTCGGCGATGCGGGAGGCCTCGAGCGTGGCCTCGATGGCCTCACGGACGGCGCCGGCCTCGAAGGGTGCGCCGGTGAGCGGGAAGTGGAACGCGAAACGCAGCTCGTCGGGGCGCAGGTACCGCGCGAACCGGTCGGCCGGGCCCACCCACACCTCGCCGAAGGTCGCCGCGCCCGGGTACTCGTCGACGACCGCGCGGATCCGCCGGTGGACGTCGTGGACGCCGGGCCGGTCCCACCGCGCATCGCGCTCGTCGACGACGAGTTGGGCGATCTCCACGTCGTCAGGCAGGTCGGCCAGGTCGTCCGGCTTGGCCAGACCGTGCGCCACGTCGATCCGGAACCCGTCGACCCCCAGGTCGAGCCAGAAGCGCAGCGTCTGCTCGAGGTCGTCGCCGACGTCGGGGTGCGACCAGTCCAGGTCCGGCTGCTCGGGTGCGAAGAGATGGAGGTACCACTGCCCGGGCGTCCCGTCCGCCTCCGTGATGCGCGTCCAGGCCGGCCCGCCGAACACCGAGGGCCAGTTGTTGGGTGGCCGGGAGCCGTCGTTACCGAGGCCGTCGCGGAAGAAGTAGCGCTCGCGTTCCGGACTGCCCGGGCCGGCCTCCACCGCGGCAGCGAACCATGCGTGTTCGACGCTCGTGTGATTGGGCACCAGATCCATGATCAGGACCATCTGCGCGGCGTGCAGCTCCTCGATCAGTCGCCGCAGCGTCTCGACGTCACCGAACAGGGGGTCGACGTCCCGCGGGTCCGAGACGTCATAGCCGTGGTCGGCGCCGGGGGACCGCATGATGGGGGACAGCCACACCCCGTCTACTCCCAGCAGTTCCAGGTAGCCGACGTGGTCGATCACCCCCTGCAGGTCGCCGTAGCCGTCCCCGTCGGCGTCGGCGAAGGAGCGCGGATAGATTTGGTAGAGGACCATGTCCTCCCAGGGCCGCGTGGAATGGGCCGGGGACGCCGTCACATGTCCTCCGGGGTGTTGACCATCATCGCGGCGGCGCGGGTGAAGTACTCGACCATCGCCGCCCGGTGCTCGTCGTCCAGGGTCTCGCGGTCGATCGTGTCCACCGCGGCGAGCATGTGAGTGAGCCAGGCGTCGTGCGCCGCCCGGTCGACACGGAACGGGTTGTGGCGCATCCGGAGGCGGGGGTGCCCGCGCTGCTCCGAGTAGGTGGTGGGGCCACCCCAGTACTGCTCGAGGAACATCCGCATGCGGTCCTCGGCCGGACCCAGGTCCTCCTCCGGATACAGCGGCCGCAGCACCGGGTCGTCCGCGACCCGCAGGTAGAACTCGTGGACCAGCGACCGGAAGGTCTCCGCGCCGCCGATCTCGTCGTAGAAGGTAGTGCCGCTCATGCCCCCATCATGCCCGTGGGATCGGCCAGGGGGACCGATCCCACCACCCGTCCCCACCACGCGTCCCCACCACGCGTTGTCTCCGGTCGCCGGGGGAGACGCGGGCGACACGGTTGACCTGTCCGCGGTGATAGCACACGAACTGTTCACCGAGGGTGCATCATCGTTGCAGGCGAGGTTCACCACGGGCCCGGTCGCCGATGGTGGACTGGGCTCGGACAGACGAGTGGAGACCGACCATGGGCACAGCTGTGCGCGAGAATTCGGAGTACCGACAACCGGGGTCACGAGCCCCCGTTCGACTCGAACGCGTCCCCGACCCGCACATCCCGCTGACCGCCGCCCCGCGGGTCCTCCTGCTCAACGCCGGTTATGAGGCCCTCACCGCCCTGTCCGCTCGTCGCGCCGTGGTGATGCTTCTCGGTGGCAAAGCGGTGGTGGTCCATGACCACCCGGACGAGATCCTGGTCCGATCGGTCGACACGGCCGTCCGCGTGCCCTCGGTGATCATGCTCCGCGAGTACGTCCGCATCCCGTACCGCGCGCAGGTGCCCATGACGCGGGCCGCCCTGATGCACCGCGACTCCCACCGGTGCGGGTACTGCAACGCCCGCGCGACCACCATCGACCACGTGATCCCGCGCAGCCGCGGGGGCGCACACGAGTGGGAGAACTGTGTGGCCTCCTGCGCGCCGTGCAATCACCGTAAGGCCGACAAGCTCCTCTCCGAGCTGGGGTGGGAACTGCGGGTGCCGTTGGTGGCGCCGAGGGGTCGGACGTGGCGGCTCGTCTCCCAGCTCCGCGAGATCGGCCCGTACTGGGAGGATTACCTGTACCTCGACGCCGCCTGATCCGGATCGAGGTGGGCGTTGGCGGTTCGCTGACGTCGCCTACTTCGGTGAGCAGTCGGGTGACGCCTCTGTTGCAGCGCAGGCAGCGGTGAATCGGGACAGCTCCACCGAGCTCCCCGGGAGCGGGGCATGGACGCCTCATCATTGATGAGACGTCCATGTCGGGGTTGTGGTGGGCGGGGCTGGCCTCAGCTCTGTGCGGGGCCGGCTTCGCTGATCGCCGACAGGGCGGCACGCAACCGTGCGTCGGCGTCATCGGCGACTTCACGCACCTGCGGGCTGCCGCTGAGCTGGACCATGGTCTGCGGGTCGATGGCCTCCACAGTGGTCTGCCCCTCGTCTCTGCCGCGGCGTACCACCACGTTGCACGGCAGCAGGACGCCGAGCTGCGGCTCGGCGGCGAGAGCCTTGCTGGCCAGGCCGGGGTTGCAGGCTCCCAGGATCACGTAGTCGCCCACGGCCTCGGCTGCCTCTTCGCCCAGTTTGGTGTTGAAGGTCGCATTGACGTCGATCTCGGTCAGGATGCCGAAGCCCTGGTCGGCCAGGGCGGCGCGGGTACGCTCCAGGGCCTGCTCGTAGGGCATCGGGACAGTGATGGTGCGGGTGTAGGTCATGAATGGTCCCTTCGATGGTTCGTCGACGGTATTGCCACTTCCGGATTCCAGGGAGTCAGGTTCGGCGGGGGTCAGGCCAGGGAGAGGAACAGCTTCTCCAGGTCCCGTCTGTCCAGGTCTTCCCCGGGGTTGGTCAGGCATTGTTCGAGGCCGCTGGCGATGATCGCGAAACCGGCCCGGTCCAGAGCCTTGGACACCGCCGAGAGCTGGGTGACGATGTCCGTGCAGTCGCGGCCCTCCTCGATCATGCGTACCACGGCTCCCAGCTGCCCTTGAGCGCGCTTGAGCCGGTTGAGTGTGGGTGTCAGTTCGACGCTGTCGAGTTGCATGGGGGTCTCCTGCCAGAGGTGCGAAGTTCCCCCACCATATACCCCGGGGGGTGTTTTGACTAGCTTTCCCTGTGTTCTGGCTGCGGGCTCTCCCGCCCTGTCCCGTTGGCTGCCGTGGCGAATCTCCTCGTCGGCAGTGGCGGGGAGTGGGCGGGCGGATCGTCGACCGTCCGGACAGGCCTGATCTCCGGCGCCGACAGCGGGGTCGAGTGATGTCGGACGGTCGAATGCTCGGACACTGCCTTGCCTGCACGTGCCCCGGGCCCCTCCGGGCCCGCTGGCCGATGCCCCTGGGGGCATGTTGTTTATACCCCCTAGGGTATGTACAGTCGTGGCACGCCCCTCGCAGGGAACCCGATCGACAAGGAGATCTCGATGCTTCTCGAACGCATCTACGACGAGGACCTGGCGCAGGCCGGTTACTTCATCGGCTGCCAGGCCAAGAACGAGGCGATGGTGGTCGATGCCCGTCGCGATGTCCGCGAGTACCTGGATCTGGCCGCGCGGCACGGGATGACGATCACCGCGGTGACCGAGACCCATATCCACGCCGACTACCTGTCCGGTACCCGTGAGCTGGCGGAGGCCACCGGGGCGACCGTCTATGTTTCCGGTGAGGGTGGTGAGGACTGGCAGTACGGTTTCGCCGCGGAGCGTCTGCATCATGGTGACCAGGTGAAGCTGGGCAACATCACGGTCGAGGCCGTGCACACGCCGGGTCATACGCCGGAGCACCTGTCGTTCCTCATCACCGACGGCGCGTTCGCCGATGCTCCCGGGTACATGTTGACCGGTGACTTCGTGTTCTCCGGTGACCTGGGCCGCCCGGATCTGCTGGATGAGGCGGCGGGCGGGGTGGACACCCGCTTCGTCGGCGCCACGCAGATCTTCCGCAGCCTCAAGGAGTCGTTCGTCACGCTGCCGGATCATGTCCAGGTCTTCCCGGGCCATGGTTCGGGCAGCGCCTGCGGCAAGGCGTTGGGCGCGCTGCCGTCGACCAGCGTCGGTTACGAGCGGCGCTACGCCTGGTGGGCGGGGTACGTCGAGCGTGATGACGAGCAGGGTTTCGTCGATGAGCTGCTCGACGGTCAGCCGGACGCGCACGCCTACTTCGGGCGGATGAAGCGGCAGAACAAAGAGGGACCGGCGGTGCTCGGGCCGCTGGCCCCGCTGCGCCAGTACGACACGGTCGAGTTGGCCGGTGAGCTGGAGTCCGGGAAGGCCGTCCTGGTCGATACCCGCGGTCAGGACGAGGTCCACGCCGGCACCGTTCCCGGTGCGCTGAACATCCCCGGCGTCGACAAGGCCGCGTCCTTCGGGGCCTGGGTCTATGACCCCGAGCGCGAGGACACCCCCCTGGTCGTCCTCGCGGAGGACGTGGAGGTCGCCGAGGCGCTGCGCGATCACCTGCTGCGCGTCGGCATCGACACCGTCACCGGGTACACCACCAGCCTCGAGGGGCTGCCGACGGTGACCCCCGAGATGATCGGGCCCGAGGAGCTTGCCTCGTTCGACGCCGCGATGGTGCTGGACGTGCGGAACAAGACCGAGCACGCAGATGGCCACATCCCGGGCTCGGAGCAGCTCAGCGGCGGCCGGGTGCTGTGGAACCTCGAGCAGTTGCCGACCGACGGTCCGATCGTGACCTACTGCCAGAGCGGCGTCCGCAACTCCGTGGCGGCCAGCGCCCTGCGCCGCGCCGGCTACCACGTGGTCGAGCTCGAGGGCAGCTACGCCGCCTGGTCCGAGCGCAACCTCGCGACCGTCTGACCCGACGCACCCGCACCCCCCGGGGGCCGGACACCCCGTCCGGCCCCCACCTCAGCACCCCGGGGGGCCGGACACCCCGTCCGGCCCCCGGGTCCGGTGGCGCCCGCCGCCACCTTTCCCCACATCTCGCAGACACAAAGGATTTCGCTTCACCCATGCTCTCCACCCTCACCCATGCCCCGACCATCGCCCCGGCCGACCTGCGCGACGCCCTGGCCTCGGGCACCCCGCCCACCGTCATCGACGTGCGGTCGGGCGCCGAGTACTCCTCGGTCCACATCCGCGGCTCCTACAACGTGCCGCTGCCCCTGCTGGCCGAGCACGGGGACGAGTTCGCCTCCCGCCTGCCCGGGCAGGTCGTGCTGATCTGCCAGTCGGGCAACCGCGCCCGCCAGGCCAACCAGCGGCTGGAGTCCGTGGGCGTGGACCCCGATTCGGTCACCGTCCTGGACGGCGGGATCGCCGGCTACGAGGCCGCCGGCGGTGAGGTCGTCCGCGGCAAGGGCGCCTGGGCGATGGACCGGCAGGTCCGGATGGTCGCCGGTTCGCTCGTCCTGGCCGGCGTCACCGCCTCCAAGGTCGTCTCCCCGAAGTTCGCCTACCTCGCCGGGGCCATCGGGGCCGGGCTGACCTACTCCGCGGCGAGCAACTCCTGCGCCATGGCCGCGGGCCTGGCCAAGATGCCGTGGAACCGCTCGGCCGACGAGCCCGGCCTGGGCACCGTCCTGGACTCGCTGCCCACCCGCTCCTGACCCACCCCACCCAGACCGGCGCCCCCGCCGGAGAAAGGCACCCGACATGGAGATCACCGTGATCGTCGTGGTGGCGCTGGCCGTCCTGGTCGGTCTGTCACTGGGCCTGCTCGGCGGGGGCGGGTCCATCCTGGTCGTGCCGCTGCTGACCTACATCGGCGGACTCGACCCCAAGGAGGCCATCGCCACCTCCCTGTTCGTCGTCGGTGCGACGTCGCTGGTGAGCCTGTTCGGCCACGCCCGCAAGGGCAACGTCCAGTGGCGCACCGGACTGATCTTCGGCGCCGCCGGCATGGTCGGCGCATTCGGCGGCGGACTCGCGGGCGGGTACATCCCCGGCACAGTCCTGATGGTGGCCTTCGCGATCATGATGATCGCCACCGCCGGCGCGATGATCAAGGGCCGCAAGGACCGCGACGGGCAGAGCAACGACCACCACCACCCGCTGTGGCGGATCCTGCTCGACGGTCTCGTCGTGGGCGCCGCGACCGGACTGGTCGGCGCCGGCGGTGGCTTCCTCGTCGTCCCGGCCCTCGTGCTGCTCGCGGGCCTGCCGATGACCGCCGCGGTGGGCACCTCCCTGCTGGTCATCGCCATGAAGTCCTTCGCCGGACTCGGCGGCTACCTCACCTCGGTCAGCCTGGACTGGCCACTGGTCGCCGCTGTCACCGCCGCCGCCATCGCCGGCTCCTTCGTCGGGGTCCGCCTCACCTCCGTCGTCCCGGAGAAGGCCCTGAGAAAGGGCTTCGGCTACTTCGTCTTGCTCATGGGCGCCTTCGTCCTGTCCCAGGAACTACCCTTCCCCGCCGCACCGATCATCCTAGGCACTGTCGCTCTGCTGGCGTTTGTCGCCGCCGTCTGCTTCGTAGCCGTCGACCGCTGCCCGCTGCGGTCGTCGGAGAGTCGAGCCGAGCCGTCGGTTCTCGCTCACCAGGGGAGCGGAACGCGATAGAGGCGACACGGCCCGAACGCGGTCGATCGCGAGGAGGAGAGCATGCGCAGCGAACGAACCCCCGAGCTCGGTCTCAAAGCCAACGCCGCCCAGTTCACTCTGCTCGTCGCCATCAATGCGCTGGTCGGCGGCATGGTGGGTCAGCAACAGACCGTGCCACCCCTGTTGGCCACGGAACTCTTCGGCCTGACCGGTTACACCTTCATCTTCACCTACGTCGCGGCCTTCGGTGTCACCAAGGCGATCGCGAACTACTTCGCCGGGACGTTCTCCGACCGATACGGCCGCAAACCCGTCCTGCTGGTCGGGTGGCTCTTCGCCATCCCGGTGCCACTCATGCTCATCTGGGCACCCGACTGGACCTGGGTGGTGGCCGCCAACATCCTGCTGGGCATCAACCAGGGACTGACCTGGTCCACCACCGTGGTGATGAAGATCGACCTCGTCGGGCCCCGGCAGCGCGGTCTGGCGATGGGACTCAACGAGGCGGCAGGCTACGGCGCGGTCGCGGTGACCTCACTGCTCGCCGGCTACCTCGCGGGGCAGTACGGCCTGCGACCGGCGCCGTTCCTGGTCGGTGTGGCCTACACGGCCCTGGCTCTGGTGCTGTCCGGGATCTTCGTCCGCGAGACGCGCGACCACGCACTCCTGGACGCGGGGCGGCACACCGCCCGCCCGGACGGACTGCACGACCATCTCCATGCCGACATGACAGACCGGGAGATCGCGATCCAGACCAGCTTCCGAGAGCCGGCCCTGTCCTCGGCGAGCCAGGCGGGGCTCGTCAACAACCTCAACTTCGGCCTGTCCTGGGGGCTGTTCCCCCTGTTGTTCGCCACTGCTGGTCTGACCGTGGGGCAGATCGGACTGCTGTTCGCGCTCTACCCGGCCGTCTGGGGAGTGGGGCAGCTGTTCACCGGCGCGCTCTCGGACCGGGTCGGTCGCAAGCACCTGATCTCGGTGGGGATGGCCACCCAGGCGGCCGCCCTGGTCGTCATCGCGCTCGGCAACGGATTCGGTATGTGGGCGGTGGGCACCATGATCCTGGGAGCAGGGACCGCGATGGTCTATCCGACGCTGTTGGCCGCGATCGGCGACGTGGCCCACCCCGTGTGGCGGGGACGAGCCGTCGGTGTCTACCGCGTGTGGCGCGATCTGGGTTACGCGGTCGGCGCGGTGTTCGGGGGGATCGTCGCCGACGCCATGGGCATGCACGCCGCCGTGTGGGCCGCCGCCGCCGTCAGTGCGGCGTCGGCGGCGGCCGTAGCGATCCGCATGTACGAGACACTCACGCCGCTCGTCGTCAGAGACGCGAGTGACGACTGATCCGCTCTCGGTGGCTTTGCAGATCGCACTACTCGGCGTGTGTGGTGGCGGAGAAGTACCCGCACCGCTGTAGCGGCACCGACAGGCGATGTATCCGAGCAGCTAGAGGGGCGGTCCGGTCGTCTGACTGGTCGTGCGCGAGAATCGGTCCGCCCACAGCCTCCACTGCATCAACGTCACCGCCTCGAACATCCCGGTGCAGGCGACCGCGCCAGTCATCCTGTGCCGATAGCCGGCCACCATTGCGCCCATGAGCGACGTACTCGCCATGACTGTCAGCGCCAGGATCATCGGCTCGGACCGGGGATCCCGAGTCCAGGACTCCTCGCCCAGGATCGCGCGGGTCGCGAACGACGACGTGTCGTGAGCCGGCGGGGTCATCACCGGGTTGGCCGCGAACCACGCGCCGATGGGCACGTACAACCACCAGCGGCGAGTCCACAACGGCACCAGCAGCAGCGGTGCGCTCAGGAGTCGCGACCAGGCACTGACCGGATGAGCGTGCCGTCGGAATATGCGTGCGTAGAAGCCATTCTCGGACACCACGAGTCCAGCCTGACAGGTTCGGCCACCGGGACGGCCACAGTGTCGTGTAATCCCGCCACTGCCGCCCGTCCGGGCAGGCGTCTCGACGTGGCCCCCGGACGAGCGCGGCACCCGGGCTCAGCCCGCGGCTGCGGCATCCACGGCGCGGGCCTCGAGAGCGCGGGTGAGGTCCGCGTTCTGCTCGGCGAGGATCCGGCGCAGGCCGGCCGGGAATGAGGCGTCCGCGATCACGGCGTCGAAGCGGGCCACGGTCTCGGCGTCCACCGACCACGCGGGGAACAACCCGGCGGCGACGGTCTTGGCCAGGTCGCCGGAGCGTGCCTTCCACAGTGCGGTCACGTCGTCCAGGTAGCGCTCGCACAGGCCGGTGAGCAGGTGCTCCTGGCCCGGCAGGTCGACGCCCAGCAGGGTGGCACGCACCAGCGCGTTGCTCGGTGCGTCGTCCCCGGTGGCGGTGAGCAGCGTCTCGGCCTCTTCCTTGGCGCCGACGGTGGGCCTGGCGGCGCGGGCGGTGGCCGCCCGCCGGGCGCCTCCGGCGGTGTCATCGGCCGCCAGCTCCTCGTCGATCCGGTCGGTGGTCTCCGCGCCGGCGGCCACGAGCGCGGTGAGGACGGTCCACCGGAGGTCGGTGTCCAGGGTCACGCCGGGCAGGCCCGCCTCGTCCGGGCCCGCGTCGAGGAGGCACGCGAGAACGCGCGCCTCGTCGGCACCCACCGGGCAACTGCACAGCGCGGCGAGGAACGCCAGCTGGTGGTCGGATCCCGCCTCCGAGTCCCGGGCCGCCGTGAGCATCGCGGCGGAGAACTCGGGCCAGCCGGTGGCGGCCGCCCAGTCCGGGTCGGCGTACCTCGCCAGCGCGGTCTGCGCCTGGGCGAGCACGCGCTGGACCACTCCGATGTGGGGCTCTCGCGGGGCCGCGCGGGTGACCACCTCGACAAACCCTCGAGCCGGCATCCGGGCCTCGCGGGTCATCTCCCACAGCGCGGACCAGCACAGGGTGCGGGCGAGCGAATCAGTCACGTCTTCGATCGAGCGCAGCACCGTGTCGAGCGAGCGCTCGTCGAGCCGCACCGAGCAGTACGTCAGGTCCGCGTCGTTGGGCAGGATCAGGTCCGGCAGGGGGAGCCCGGCCGTGTCCGGGACGGTCGTGCGCTCGGAGTCGACGTCCAACTCGGCGAACGTGGTCCGGACCAGTGCCCCCGAGTCGTCACGGCTGTAGAGCCCCACCCCGAGGCGGTGCGTGCGCAGTTCTCCGGCGCCGGGGGCGGCCGGTCCCTGGACGACGGTCAGTTCCGAGATCGTCCCCGGGGCGTCGGCGGGGGTGCTCACCTCCACGGAGATCGGGTTGATGCCGGTGGTCCGCAACCACTGGGCGGCCCAGTCGGACAGGTCGCGACCGGATGACGCCTCGAGGGCGCGGAGGAGATCGTCGAACTCGGCGTTGCCGAAGGCGTGCTCGGAGAAGTAGGCGCGCAGACCCGCCAGGAACGGCTCGCGCCCCACGTACGCCACCAGCTGCTTGAGCACGGACGCGCCCTTGGCGTAGGTGATCCCGTCGAAGTTCGCCTCGACCGTCTCCAGGTCCGTCATGTCGGCTGCGACGGGGTGGGTCGAGGGCAGTTGGTCCTGCCGGTACGCCCACGCCTTCTCCACGTTGGCGAAGGTGGTCCACGCGTCGGTGTACTGCGTGGCGTCGACCTGGGCGAGGACCGAGGCGAAGGTCGCGAACGACTCGTTGAGCCACAGGTCGTCCCACCACCGCATGGTCACCAGGTCGCCGAACCACATGTGGGCCATCTCGTGCAGGATCGTCTCGTTGCGGCGTTCGTAGCGGTAACCGGTGACGCGGGAGCGGAAGACGTAGTCCTCGAGGAAGGTCACCGCCCCGGCGTTCTCCATGGCGCCCGCGTTGAACTCGGGAACGAAGATCTGGTCGTACTTGCCGAAGGCGTACGGCATGCCGAACTCGCGGTGGTAGAACCCGAAGCCCTCCTTGGTCTCGGCGAACAGCCGGTCGGCGTCGAGGTGCTCGGCGAGCGACCGGCGACACAACAGTCGTAGAGGGATGGTCCCGTGCTCGTCCGTGTAGGAGTCCTCCGCCACGTGGTACGGGCCGGCGATCAGGGCCACCAGGTAGGTCGAGAGGACCTCCGTCTGCTCGAACCGATGAACGACCGCCCCCGACTCGCCCGGGGACTCGGCGGCCGGGGTGTTGGCCACCACGACCCAGGCGGCGGGAGCCGTGACGGTCAGCGTGTAGCGCGCCTTGAGGTCGGGCTGGTCGAAGCAGGCGAACACCCGCTTGGCGTCGGCGGTCTGGAACTGCGTGTAGAGATAGACCTCCCCGTCCACGGGATCGACCATGCGGTGCAGGCCCTCTCCGGTCGAGGTGTAGGCCAGATCGGCGTCCACGACGAGCTCGTTGGTCTCCTGCAGGTCGGGCAGCGTCAGCCCCACCTCATCGTCATAGCGCCCGGTCTCCAGGGTCTGTCCGTTCAACGTCGCCGATCGGATCCGCGCCGACCTCAGGTCGATGAACGTCTGGGCCCCGGGGCGGGAGCAGGTGAACCGGACGACCGTGCGGGACCGGAACGTCCCGGATCCCGGCCCACCGGAGCCGTCGGTGAGGTCCAGGTCCACCTCGTAGGTGTCCACGTCGAGCAGCTCCGCCCTGGCGGCGGCGTCGGAACGGGTGAGATTGAGCGAGCGCATCGGGAGGTCCTCGGTTCCTGGCGGGGGTGGTGGCCCCAGTCCTACCACCCGGGGCGGGGTGGCAGTCGGGGACCCTGACGAGGAGGATGGGGCCATGACATCTTCCGATTCCACCGCTCGCCGTTCCGTCGACTTCTGGTTCGACCCCCTGTGCCCCTTCGCGTGGGTCACCAGCCGCTGGATCCTCGAGGTGGAGAAGGTCCGCGACATCGATCTGACCTGGAACGTGATGAGCCTGTCCGTCCTCAACGACGGCCGGGACCTGCCCGAGGAGTACTCCGCGCTGATGACCCGGGGCTGGGGCCCGGTCCGCGTGGCGATCGCCGCCGCACAGCGTCACGGCCAGGAGGTCCTGGGCAGGCTGTACACCGAGCTCGGCACCCGCATCCACGACCAGGGCCGGGGGATCGAGGACCCCACCGTGATCACCGAGGCGCTGGAGGCCGCGGGTCTGGACGCGGGCCTCGCCGCCGCGGCGGCGACCGATGAGTACGACGACGAGTTGCGCGCCTCGCACCACCGCGGCATGGACCCGGTGGGCGACGAGGTCGGCACTCCGGTCGTTCACGTCGACGGCGTGGCCTTCTTCGGACCCGTCCTCACGCGGATCCCGCGCGGCGAGGACGCCGGGAAGGTCTTCGACGGCGCCGCCCTGCTCGCCGGATATCCCTACTTCTTCGAGCTCAAGCGCAGCCGCACCGAGGCCCCGCAGTTCGACTGACGCGGTAGCGATGGCGCGCGGATCGACGGCAGACCTCGTGGACCCGGAAGGAGTGGCGGACCTCCGGCCATTGGGGATGGACGATGTCGAACTCCTGGCCCCCGCCACCCTGCTCAACGTCAACTGGACGGGTCGAGAGCGGGTCACCGCCTCCGACGTGGCGGCCGATCCCGCGCTGGCCCACTACACCGTGCTCAGGCCCGACCGGGGCGACTTCGGGGTGGTGGCCGAGATGTCCGGTCGCCCGGTCGGTGTGGTGTGGCTGCTGTTCCTCGACGCCACGGATCCCGGTTACGGCTACGTGGCGGACGGGATTCCCGAACTCAGCGTGTGCGTCTGGCCGGGGTATCGCGGGAGAGGCCTCGGAACTCTGATGCTCGAGGCAGCGCTGGCGGCCGCGCGGGACCGCGGTTTGGATCGGGTGTCTCTCAGCGTCGAGGCGGAGAATCCCGCCCGGAGGCTGTATGCCGACGTGGGTTTCGTCGACGTGGACGCCGCGTGCCCGGGGACGATGGTGGTCTCGCTGACCCGGTGAGAGCCCCGACCGACGGCGGACGGGGAGGCGCCCGGCTCCGCGTGGCAGAATCGCCGCCATGCGCATCTACCTGGGAGCGGACCACGCCGGCTTCGAAACCAAGAACGTCATCGCCGAGCACCTGACGGCCGCCGGCCACGAGGTGGTCGACTGCGGTGCCCACACCTACGACGCCGAGGACGACTACCCGGCGTTCTGCATCGACGCCGCTCGCAAGGTCGTCGCGGACCCCGGCAGCCTCGGCATCGTGCTGGGCGGGTCCGGCAACGGCGAGCAGATCGCGGCCAACAAGGTCCCCGGCGCCCGCTGCGCGCTGGCGTGGAGCGTCGAGACCGCCCGTCTGGCCCGCGAGCACAACAACGCGCAACTGATCGGCATCGGCGGGCGCATGCACTCGCAGGAGGAGGCGCTGGCGATCGTCGACGCGTTCCTCGACCAGAGCTGGTCGGAGGCCGAGCGTCACCAGCGGCGCATCGACATCCTCGCCGAGTACGAGCGCACCCACGAGGCCCCGCCGGTCCCCGGCGCCTGAGTTCCCGTGCCAGAGGGGCACACCCTCCACCGACTGGCCCGCCTGCACACCGAGTACTTCGCAGGCGGGCCCGTCCGCGTCTCGAGCCCACAGGGGCGGTTCGCCGACCACGTCGTCGTCGACGGTCGGTACTTTGACCGCGCCACGGCGGTCGGCAAGCACCTCTTCCACCACTACGAGGGCGGCCTGGCGGTCCACGTCCACCTGGGGCTCTACGGGTTCTTCGACACGCACCTGGTGCCGCAGGGGGAGAAGCCCCCGGCACCGGTCGGGCAGGTGCGGATGCGTGTCGGCTCGGTCCGCGACGAAGCAGTTCGCGACGAGGCGGTTCGCGACGAGGCAGTCAGCCAAGAGGCGGCCGGCGTGGAGTGGGAAGCGGAAGGCGGGCCGGTGCACTATGTGGACCTCCGCGGGCCCACCAGGTGCGAGGTGATCGACGAGGCGGGGGTGGTCGAGGTCAGAGGCCGTCTGGGGCCCGATCCGCTGGACGCCGACGCCGACCCCGAGCGGGCCTGGACGCGGATCTCCCGCAGCGCGCGACCGATCGGCGCTCTGCTGATGGACCAGAAGGTGCTGGCCGGGGTGGGCAACGTCTACCGGGCCGAGGTGCTGTTCCGGCACGGTGTCGATCCGTTCCGCGCCGGTTCGCGGGTGACGGAGGGCGAGTTCCGCGCGATCTGGGACGACCTGGCGCAGTTGATGGGGGTGGGGGTGGCGACCGGCGCCATCCACACGATCCGCCCGGAGCACGACCATGGCGACGTGCCCAGACGCGGCGCCGACCGACCGCGCAACTACGTCTACCAACGCGACGGGTGGCCCTGCCGGGTGTGCCGCGACGAGATCGTCCTGCAGACGTTGGAGGCGCGGACCCTCTTCTGGTGCCCGACCTGCCAGCCGGGACGGCCGCGCTGAACCCGTCGCCGCGTCGCAGCCGCGGGCGGGCGGGTTAGCCGGGTAGCGGGCGATCATCTCGCAGCCGCACGTCGCGACGGCGTCTCGCGCGCACCGAAGTGCCTGCGAGACGCCATGCCGAGGGGCGGCTGGGATCTGATCGAGCAGGCGCTACCGCGAGACGCCATCCTCGGGAGCTCCGGGAGGGCGGCGCGGGTCGTCGTGTGGAGCGGGCGACGGGAATCGAACCCGCGTAGCCTGCTTGGAAGGCAGGGGCTTTACCATTAAGCTACGCCCGCGACGGCGGCTGACCTGGAGTTCCCCCCGAGGTTCGCTCGCGCGGTGATCACACTACCGGACCGGTGCGGCACCCCCAACTCCCGGCCCGCCAACGCGGAATCTGCCGTGATGCGGCACTGTCGTACACTGGCCGAGTTGGTTTGGCGGCCCGGCAGGTTCTCCGCGTATGTCGCGGGCGGTCGGTCGCGCGACTCACCGGGATGTGGCGCAGCTTGGTAGCGCATCCGCTTTGGGAGCGGAGGGTCGCAGGTTCGAATCCTGTCATCCCGACCAGCGGAGCCCGAGACATGAACCCCACACGACTTTCCTAGGAGATCATCACCGTGAAGAGCACTGTCGAGCAGCTGAACCCGACCCGGGTCAAGGTCACGGTGGAGGTGCCGTTCGCGGAGCTCGAGCCGGACTTCGCCAAGGCCTACAAGTCGCTCGCCGGCCAGGTCAACATCGCCGGTTTCCGTCCGGGTAAGGCCCCCGCCAAGCTCCTCGAGGCACGCATCGGTCGCCCGGCGGTCCTGGAGCAGGTCATCAACGACATGATCCCGACCCGCTACGGCCAGGCCGTCGACGAGCACGATCTCAAGGTCCTGGCCCAGCCGGAGATCGAGGTGACGAAGCTCGAGGACGGCGACGTCGTGGAGTTCACCGCCGAGGTGGACGTGCGCCCGGAGATCACCCTGCCCACCTACTCGGAGCTGGCGGTCACCGTCGAGGCCCCGGCCGCCGACGACGCGGCGGTGGAGACGGAGCTCGACAACCTCCGCGCCCGCTTCGGCACCCTCAAGGGCGTCGAGCGTGGTGCCGAGAAGGGCGACTTCCTCTCGGTGGACCTGGCCGCCACCGTCGACGGTGAACCCGTCGACGACGCCTCGACCGAGGGCCTGTCCTACGAGCTCGGTTCCGGCACGCTCATCGAGGGCCTCGACGACGCGGCCGAGGGCCTCAAGGCCGGCGAGTCCAAGGAGTTCACATCGTCCCTCGTCGCGGGCGACCACGCGGGCAAGGAGGCGGTCATCACCGTGACCGTCCAGTCCGTCAAGGAGCGCGAGCTCCCCGACGCCGACGACGAGTTCGCCCAGATGGCCAGCGAGTTCGACACCCTCGACGAGCTCAAGGCCGACCTCACGGAGAAGGTGGCGCAGCAGGCCAAGGCCGGCCTCGCGGGCGAGATCCGCGACAAGGTCCTGGACGCGTTGATCGAGGCCACCGACATCCCGACCCCCGAGTCCCTCGTTGAGTCCGAAGCGCACGCGCAGATGCACCAGCTCATCGACCAGTTCGGTGGGGACCCGGCGATCCTCGACCAGGCGCTGGCCGCCGAGGGCACGGACCGCGAGACCTTCGAGGCGGAGACCCGCGAGGGCGCCGCGCGCGCCATCCGTAGCCAGCTCCTGCTGGACGCCGTGGCCGAGCAGGCCTCGACGGAGGTCTCGCAGGAGGAGCTCACGCAGCACATCATGTTCCAGGCCCAGCGCTACGGCATGGACCCGAACCAGTTCGTGCAGCAGATCCAGCAGGCCGGCCAGCTGGGCTCGCTGTTCTCCGACGTGCGCCGTTCCAAGGCGCTGGCCGACGTCATCGTCCAGGCGAACGTCACCGACACCGAGGGCAACTCCGTCGACACCACCGAGTTCTTCGGGTCCCGTGAGGAGGAGTCCGCCGACTCCACCGATGCCGCGGACACCGCCGAGGCCGTCGAGTCCACCGACGCCGCGGACACCGACGGCAAGGGCGACGACGCCTGACGGTTCTCGCCTGCATCACCCTCGGAGCCGGGGGCCACCCCATGGTGGTCCCCGGCTCCGTCGTTCGCGGTGGCGGTGCACCCGGTGCCCGCCGACGACGGCCGCGGGCGCCGACGCTGAGAGCGAACACCCGCCCTGTCGGGACGGTTCCGTCGTGGGCGTTGGTTACTGTTTGACGTAACGGATACCCGGCCGCCGGACGGCCGGGCACCGCGGGAGCGGTGAGACGATCAGCGAAGGTAGGTACCCCGTGGCCCAGAACGGTTCAGCGGCACAGCCCGGTTCGACGCAACCCGCCCTCAGCTCTCCCGGATCCCACGGGCTGAGCCTCGGCGACTCGGTGTACGAGCGTCTCCTGCAGGAACGGATCATCTTCCTGGGTTCCCAGGTGGACGACGACATCGCCAACCGCCTCTGCGCGCAGATCCTGCTGCTCGCGGCGGAGGACCCCACCCGCGACATCGCCATGTACATCAACTCGCCCGGCGGCTCGGTGTCCGCGGGCATGGCGATTTTCGACACCATGCAGTTTGTTGAGTGCGACGTCTCCACGTATGCGATGGGACTTGCGGCCTCGATGGGCCAGTTCCTCCTGGCCGCCGGTACCAAGGGCAAGCGTTTCGCGCTGCCGCACGCCAAGATCATGATGCATCAGCCCTCCGGCGGAGTCGGCGGGTCGGCCATCGACATCGCCATCCAAGCCGAGCAGCTCGCCTTGACTAAGAAGCAGATGGCCGAGCTCATCGCCGACCACACGGGCCAGTCGTTCGAGCAGGTCACCGAGGACTCGGACCGTGACCGGTGGTTCACCGCGCAGCAGGCCAAGGAGTACGGGTTCGTCGACCACGTGATCACGCGCGCGTCCCAGACCGGCGGAACGTCGCCGTCGTGAACGTCGAACCCGTCGCCCACGGGAGCGCTCCCGCAGCCCAGCCCGCCCCGCACACCACCACGGAGTCACCGATGACCTCACTGCCGACCTCCCGATACATTCTTCCCTCCTTCGTCGAGCACTCGAGCTACGGCGTCAAGGAGTCCAACCCGTACAACAAGCTCTTCGAGGAGCGCATCATCTTCCTGGGCACCCAGGTCGACGACGCCTCGGCGAACGACATCATGGCCCAGCTCCTCGTCCTCGAGGGCCAGGATCCGGACCGCGACATCACCATGTACATCAACTCGCCCGGTGGGTCGTTCACCTCGCTCATGGCGATCTACGACACGATGCAGTACGTGCGCCCCGACATCGTGACGGTGTGCCTGGGGCAGGCGGCCTCGGCCGCCGCCGTCCTGCTCGCGGCGGGCACCAAGGGCAAGCGGGCCGCGTTGCCCAACGCCCGCATCCTCATCCACCAGCCGTCGACCGGCGGCATGCAGGGGCAGGCATCGGATCTCGAGATCCAGGCCGCGGAGATCGAGCGCATGCGACGTCTGATGGAGACCACGCTGGCGCGGCACACCGGTCACGACGCGGACAAGATCCGCAAGGACACCGATCGCGACAAGATCCTCACGGCCGCCGAGGCCAAGGACTACGGGATCATCGACACCGTGTTCGACTACCGCAAGCTGTCGGCGACCAACTGACGTCCGGGCGGCGCGCCGTAGTGGGTAGCGGTGCGCCGTCAGGTCCAATGAACTGATCGCGCGGGGGTCGGATTTGCCGGCCCTCCCGCGTACCGTCGACTACGGGGTGTGAATCCGGGCCCCTGGAATGCGAGGACGTAGAACTCATGGCACGTGTGGGTGAGAGCGGCGACCTGTTGAAGTGTTCCTTCTGTGGGAAGAGCCAGAAGCAGGTCAAGAAGCTGATCGCCGGTCCCGGGGTCTACATCTGTGACGAGTGCATCGAGCTGTGCAACGAGATCATCGAGTCCGAGGTCGAGGACTCGCAGGACTCGGCACTCGACGAGCTGCCCAAGCCGTCGGAGATCCACGCGTTCCTCGACGAGTACGTGGTAGGGCAGGACGCGGCCAAGCGAAACCTCGCGGTGGCCGTCTACAACCACTACAAGCGCATTCGCGTGGGGGCCTCGCTCGGCCGCGGTGACGCGGTGGAACTGGCCAAGTCCAACATCCTTATGCTGGGGCCGACCGGGTGTGGCAAGACGTACCTCGCCCAGACGCTGGCCAAGATGCTCAACGTCCCGTTCGCCATCGCCGACGCCACCGCGCTGACCGAGGCGGGATACGTCGGCGAGGACGTGGAGAACATCCTCCTCAAGCTCATCCAGGCCGCCGACTACGACACCAAGCGCGCCGAGATGGGCATCATCTACATCGACGAGGTCGACAAGATCGCCCGGAAGGCCGAGAACCCGTCGATCACCCGCGACGTGTCCGGCGAAGGCGTGCAGCAGGCGCTGCTCAAGATCCTCGAGGGCACGCAGGCGTCGGTGCCGCCGCAGGGTGGTCGCAAGCACCCGCACCAGGAGTTCATCCAGATCGACACGTCTAACGTGTTGTTCATCGTCGCCGGGGCGTTCCAGGGTCTGGAGAAGATCGTCGGTGACCGGGTCGGGCGCAAGGGGTTGGGCTTCGGCGCCGAGGTCGCCAGCAAGGCGAGCCTCGACACGACGGAGAACTTCAGCGAGGTCATGCCGGAGGACCTCGTGAAGTACGGGCTGATCCCGGAGTTCATCGGTCGACTCCCGGTGGTGGCCACGGTGACGAGCCTCGACCGCGAGGCGCTGGTCAACATCCTCAGCGAGCCCAAGAACGCACTCGTCAAGCAGTACGCGCGGCTGTTCGAGATGGACGGCGTCGAGCTCGAGTTCTCGCAGGACGCCCTCGAGGCGGTGGCCGACCAGGCGATCCTGCGGGGCACCGGAGCCCGCGGACTGCGCGCCATCATGGAGGAGGTCCTCCTCCCGGTGATGTACGACATCCCCGGGCGCGATGACGTCGCCCGCGTGGTGGTGACCGGTGAGACGGTGCGCCACAACGTGCTGCCGACGATCGTCCCGTTCTCCGAGTCCGAGCCCCGCGAGAAGTCGGCCTAGGCCGCACGCGGGGCCGGGCCAGGCTCAGACGCGTTCGAAGACGGCGGCCAGCCCCTGGCCGCCGCCGATGCACATCGTCTCCAGCCCCCACTGGGCATCGCGTCGCACCATCTCGCGGGAGAGCGTGGCGAGCATCCGGGCGCCGGTCGCTCCGACGGGGTGACCGAGCGAGATCCCGGAGCCGTGGGGGTTGAGGTGCTCCGAGGCGGGATCGATGTCCCACTCCCGCATGACGGCCAGCGCCTGGGCGGCGAAGGCCTCGTTGAGCTCGATCACATCCATGTCCGCCAGGGTCATCCCGAGCCGGTCCAGAGCCTTCGCGGTGGCGGGGACCGGGCCGATCCCCATCGTCTCCGGGGCGACACCGGCCACGGACCAGGACGCCAGGCGCACCAGCGGGTCCAATCCGAGCGAGGCGGCTCTATCCGCCGTGGTGACCACGCACATCGCGGCGCCGTCGTTCTGTCCGGAGGCGTTGCCGGCGGTGACGGTGGCTTCGGGGTCGGTGCGCCTCATGACGGGGCGCAGGCGCGCGAGCGCCTCGATCGAACTGTCGGCCCGGGGGTGCTCGTCGGTGGCGATGACGACGGCGTCGCCCCTGCGCTGCGGGACGGTGACGGGAACGATCTCCTCGGCGAACACCCCGGACGCCTGCGCGGCGACCGCCCGACGATGGGACTGCACTGCCAGCCAGTCCTGTTCCTCCCGGCTGATGTCGTACTCGCGGCGGAGGTTCTCGGCCGTCTCGATCATCCCCCCATCGATGACGTGGGAGCGGCCACCGACCGTGGTGCGGGCGCGGCCGAGGCGATCGACCAGGGAGACGCCCTCGCCGGTGATGCCCCAGCGGGGCGAGGGCGTGGCGTAGAACTCCACCTGGCTCATAGACTCGACGCCGCCGGCCACGACGAGGTCCATCCCGCCGGAGGCCACCTGCAGCGCGCCGGTGATGATCGCCTGGAGGCCGGAACCGCAGCGTCGGTCGAGTTGCATGCCCGGCACGTCGATCCCCAGGGGTGAGTCCAGCGCAGCGATCCGACCGACGGCGGGTCCCTCGCCGTTCGGGGAACCCTGCCCCAGCACCACGTCATCGACCTCGGCCCCGGTCAGGCCGGTGCGCTCGACGAGCGTCGTGAGCAGAGCAGTTGCCAGGGTGTTCGCGTCCAACTCCCGGAACACCCCGCCGAAACGTCCGACCGGGGTGCGGAGCGGGTGGCAGATGACGATGTCGCGCATGGGTTCTCCTTATGGTGGCCGGCGTTGGCGTGACCTCTGCGTCCTTCCGCGGTCACCCGTCGGCGTTCGCGGTCAGGTGCGAGCGGAGTACCGCGTTCACGCGGTCGGGGATCTCTACGGTGGGAACGTGGGCGGCGGGGGACAGGGTCACGAACTCGGCGCCCGGGATCCCGGCGGCGAGTTCGCGGACCACGGCGGGCGACGTCGAGGGGTCCTCGTCTCCGGCCATCACAAGGGTGGGGCAGGTGATCCGGCCGAGGTCGGCGCGCCCGTCCCAGTCCGACAGCGCATCACAGGCCGCGGCGTATCCCTCAGTACTGGTCGCTAGCAGCATCTCGCGGATCGCAGCCACCAGTGCGGGGTCCTGCTGGGCGCGACGGGGGGTGATCCACCTCGCCACCACCGCGTCGGCGACGGCGCCGGTACCGCCGTCGCGAACGGCGGCAGCCCTCTCGACCCATGCTGAGGGCTCACCGAACCTCGCGGCGGTGCACAGCAGGGCCGCGGACCGGACCCTGGCGGGCTCGTGGACCGCGAGCCACTGGGCCAGGGCTCCCCCTAGGGAGAGTCCGACGACGTGGAAGCGGTCCATTCCGAGGGCGTCGAGTAGCACCAGTACGTCGCCGGCGAGATCGGCGATCGTGCACGGCCCCGGGATCACCTCTGAGCCGCCGTGGCCACGGTGGTCCACAGCGATCACGGTGTGGTCCCGGGCCAGGTCGTGGACCTGTGCGTCCCACATCGACCGGTCCGAACCGAGGGACCCGAGGAGGACGACGGCCGGGGCGTCCTCCGGCGGCGGGCCGCTGACCTGATACGACAGGGTGGCGAGCATGGGGTGTGTCCTTTCCTGGGGGTCGGCGGAACCGGTCGGGCCCACGTGGCGTGCGGGACGCACCGGTCCAACGTACGACTGATGGGTGCTGCCGCGTCGCGCAAGGGCAGGCGAGGCCGCCGCCCCGGTCGGGTTCACCACCCGACCGCGCCCCACCGATCGCACCCCACCCGACCGCACCCCACCGATCGCGCACTGCGGGCCGGCCCCGGGGCGAACAGCGGGTGTACGGCGGCTCGCGCGGTCAACAGGGTGCCGGTTCCTCACTACTGTGGGGACCGACCCCGTCGTCGCCAGAGGAAGGTCCCCGCGCATGAGCTCCACCGCCCCGGTCACCGTCACCGTCACCGGTGCCGCCGGAAAGATCGCCTACTCCTTGCTCTTCCGGCTGGCGTCCGGTCTGGTCTACGGCCCCGACACCCCGGTCCGCCTCCGACTGCTGGACATCCCGTCGGCCGTCACGGCCGCCGAGGGCGTGGCGATGGAGATCGAGGACTGCGCTCTGCCGCTGGTCGACTCGATCGAGATCACCGACGACGCGACCGCGGCGTTCGACGGCGCCAACGCCGCGTTCCTCGTCGGGGCCATGCCGCGGGGCAAGGGCATGGAGCGCTCCGACCTGTTGAGCGCGAACGGTGCCATCTTCCGCGACCAGGCGCGCTCGATCAACGCCGGCGCCGCGGACGACATCCGCGTGGTGGTGGTGGGCAACCCCGCCAACACCAACGCCTACATTGCTCACAGGCACGCCCCGGACGTCCCGGCCGGTCGGTTCACCGCCCTCATGCGGCTCGACCACAACCGGGCGTTGAGCCAGCTCGCCACCCGCCTGGGCGCCCCCGTCGCCGAACTCGACGGGGTCGTGGTGTGGGGGAACCACTCGGCCACCCAGTTCCCGGACGTCTCCTATCTCACCCGAGCCGGTGAGCCCGTGACCGCCGGGCTCGGGCGGGACTGGCTGGCCGACACCTTCATCCCGCGGGTCGCGAACCGGGGATCCGAGATCATCGCCGTGCGGGGCTCGTCGTCGGCCGCCTCCGCGGCGGGGGCCGCCGTCGACCAGATGCGTGACTGGGTCCACGGCACACCGGGGGAGAGCTGGACCACGGTCGCGCTGCCCTCCGACGGGCAGTACGGCACGGTCCCGGGGGTGGTCACCGGCCTGCCCTGCCGCAGTAACGGCGGGGAATGGGAGGTCGTCGAGGGTCTGGAGATCGACGATTTCCAGCGCGCCCGCATCGACGCCTCGGTGGCCGAGTTGATCTCCGAGCGCGACGCCGTGCACGCCCTCGGCCTGACCGACTGACCCCGGGGGCGGGGCCTCCGGCGGCGTGTGTGGGGTCCCGGCGCGGACGGCCTACGATGGTCGGGTGACGACTGCAGCGACCCCCGGCCCCGAGACCGACCGCGCGGATTTGCTCCCCGCCTCCTGGAACCCCGGCGAGGTCGAGTCCGAGCTGTACCGACGCTGGGTCGACGCCGGCTACTTCGAGGCGGACCCCTCCAGCGACAAGCCCGCGTACTCGGTGGTGCTGCCTCCGCCGAATGTCACGGGCAGCCTGCACATGGGCCACGCGCTCGACCACACGCTCATGGACGTGCTGACGCGGCGCAAGCGCATGCAGGGATCCGAGGTCCTCTGGCTTCCCGGAATGGATCACGCCGGGATCGCCACCCAGACCCTCGTGGACCGCAAGCTCCGCGCCGAGGGGATCGACCGCCACGAGATCGGGCGCGAGGCGTTCATCGGACGAGTCTGGGAGTGGAAGCGTGAGTCCGGCGGGACCATCGGCGAGCAGATGCGCCGCCTCGGCGACGGCGTCGACTGGTCGCGTGAACGGTTCACCCTCGACGAGGGACTGTCCCGCGCGGTGCAGACCATCTTCAAGGAGCTCTACGACCAGGGGCTGATCTACCGCGCCGAGCGGCTGGTCAACTGGTCGCCCACACTCCAGACCGCCATCTCGGACATCGAGGTCAAGTACGCGGACGTCGAGGGCGAGCTGGTGAGCTTCCGCTACGGCTCGATGGACGACTCGCAGCCGCACCTGGTGGTGGCCACGACCCGGCTCGAGACGATGCTGGGCGACACGGCGATCGCCGTGCACCCGCAGGACGAGCGCTACGCCCACCTCGTGGGCACCGAGATCGAGCACCCGTTCCGCGACGGGTGGACCCTGCGCGTCGTGGCGGACGACCACGTCGATCCCGAGTTCGGCACGGGCGCGGTCAAGATCACGCCCGCGCACGATCCCAACGACTTCGCGATCGGCCAGCGCCACGGGCTGGAGATGCCCACGATCATGGACGCGACCGGCCGTATCGCCGACACGGGGACACGCTACGACGGGATGGACCGGTTCGAGGCGCGAAGGGTGATCCGCGAGGACCTCGCCGCCCAGGGCCGGATCGTCAAGGAGGTGCGTCCGTACCTGCACTCCGTCGGTCACTCGGAGCGATCGGGTGAGCCGATCGAGCCCCGGCTGTCCCTTCAATGGTGGGTCAGGGTCGAGGAACTGGCCCGGATGGCGGGAGACGCCGTGCGCGACGGTGACACGGTCATCCACCCGAGGAGCCAGGAACCGCGCTGGTTCGACTGGGTCGACGACATGCACGACTGGTGCATCTCGCGCCAGCTGTGGTGGGGCCACCGCATCCCCATCTGGTACGGGCCGGGTGGCGAGGTGGTCTGTGTGGGAGCCGACGAGCAGCCGCCCGCCGGGTACACGCAGGACACGGACGTGCTCGATACGTGGTTCTCCTCCGGTCTGTGGCCGTTCTCGACCATGGGCTGGCCCGACCGGACCGCCGACCTCGAGCGCTTTTATCCCACCTCCGTGTTGGTGACCGGATACGACATCCTGTTCTTCTGGGTGGCCCGGATGATGATGTTCGGCACCTTCGTCGGTCGTTCCCTCACCGGCGAGAGGTCCGCCCCGGGGAAGGTCCCGTTCACCGACGTGTTCCTCCACGGGCTCGTCCGCGACGAGCACGGCCAGAAGATGTCCAAGTCCAAGGGCAACGGCATCGACCCACTCGACTGGGTGGACCGTTTCGGCGCCGACGCGCTGCGCTTCACCCTGGCCCGGGGCGCCAATCCCGGCGGTGACCTGTCCGTGGGCGACGACGCCGCCCAGGCCTCACGCAACTTCGCCACCAAGCTCTTCAACGCCACCCGTTTCGCGCTGATGAACGGCGCGAGGGTGGGCGACCTGCCGGAGGATGCCGCGCTCACCGACGCGGATCGCTGGATCCTCCGGCGCCTCGGTGAGGTTCGGGTCTCCGTCGACGACGCCCTGGATCGCTACGAGTTCTCCAAGGCCTGCGAGGCCCTGTACCACTTCGCGTGGGACGAGCTGTGCGACTGGTACCTGGAGCTGGCCAAGGTCCAGTTCGGCAGCGACGACGAGTCGCGCCGCTCCGATCGGGCAGACAACACCCGTCTCGTCCTGGGGCACGTGCTCGACGTGGTGCTGCGGATGCTGCATCCCGTCATCCCGTTCGTCACCGAGGTGCTGTGGACGGCCCTGACCGGGCGCGACTCCGTGGTGATCGCGGACTGGCCCTCCGACGTCGTCCCGACCGAGGGCGCCACGGAGTCCGTGCGCCGGGTGGCCGACGCCCAGACCCTGGTCACCGAGATCCGTCGCTTCCGCTCCGACCAGGGACTCAAGCCCGGCCAGCGGGTGCCCGCACGCGTCACCGGGGTCGACCGGGCGGATCTGCCCGCCGACCTGCTCGACCAGGTGGCCTCGCTCGCGCGGTTCACCCCGGCCGGGGACGACTTCACCGCCACCGCCTCGCTGGAGGTCCGGCTTGGGCTGTCCACCGTGGGGGTCGAGATCGACACCTCGGGGACCATCGACCTGGCGGCCGAGCGGCGTCGTCTGGAAAAGGACCTCGCGGCCGCGCGCAAGGAGCTGGAGACCACCGGCGCGAAGCTGGGCAACGAGGCGTTCCTGGGCAAAGCCCCCGACCACGTGGTGGACAAGATCCGCGCGCGCCGGGATCTCGCCGGGGCCGAGGTCGCCAGGATCACCGCCCGACTCGAGGGCCTCCCCGTCGGGGGCGGCGCCTGATGGCGGGCCACCGGTGGCTCGAGCCCCACGACCCGGAGGAGGGCTGGGACACCCCCACTGAGGAGGACGTCGCCGAGCTGCTCGGGGAGGAGGGCCTGGTCTCCGGCGTCTCCCTCGGCGGACCGCTGCCCGGTGACGAGGACGGGGACGGTGAGGACCACCAGGAGCCGCGCCCGATCCCGGAGGTCGGCAGCCCCGAGTGGCAGGCCGACACCGCCGAACTCGCCGCGGTCGAGGAGGAGCTGGCCACCCGCTGGCCGGAGACCCGCCTCGAACCGAGCCTCGACCGGATCGCGGAGCTCACCGGCGTCCTCGGCGACCCGCAGCACGCCTACCCGGTCGTCCACGTGGCGGGGACCAACGGCAAGACCTCCGTGACCCGGATGATCGATGCCCTCCTGCGGGCTCTGCACCAGCGGACCGGACGTAACACCAGCCCGCACCTCCAGACGGTCACCGAACGCATCGCCCTCGACGGCCAGCCGGTCCCGGCCCGTCTGTTCGTGGACACTTACCGCGAATTGCAGCCGTACCTGGAACTGGTGGACCAGCGGTCCGTGTCCGACGGCGGTCCCCGGATGAGCTACTTCGAGGTGCTCACCGCGATGGCCTTCGCGGCCTTCGCCGACGCCCCGGTGGACGTGGCCGTGGTGGAGACCGGCATGGGCGGGACCTGGGACGCCACCAACGTGGTGCGGCCGGCCGTCGCCGTGGTCACCCCGATCGGCCTGGACCACACCGACTACCTCGGCGAGGACCTGGCGACCATCGCGGGGGAGAAGGCGGGGATCATCCAGCCGGGAGCCGAGGACGACCTGCTGCCGGGGGACCCGATCGCCGTGATCGGCCGCCAGGAGCCCGAGGCGATGGAGGTGCTGCTGCGTCGGGCGGTCGAGGTGGGCGCGGTGGTGGCGCGTCTGGGTTCCGAGTTCGACGTGGTCGAGCGACGACTGGCGGTGGGTGGCCAGCAGCTCACCCTGCGCGGTCTCGGCGGCGAGTACCCGGAGGTGTTCCTGCCATTGTTCGGCGAGCACCAGGCCGAGAACGCCGCCACCGCGCTGGCCGCCGTCGAGGCGTTCTTCGGGGCGGGGCCCGACCGCTCGCTGGACCCCGAACTCATCCGTGCCGGATTCGCGGCCGTGGACAACCCCGGCCGGCTCGAGCGGCTCAGCTCGAGCCCCACGGTGCTGGTGGACGCCGCGCACAACGGTCACGGCGGTCGCGCGCTGGCCGAGGCGGTCACCTCCGAGTTCGACTTCCGCCGTCTCGTCGCCGTGGTGGCGATGCTCGACGGCAAGGACGCCGACGCGTTCCTCGCGGCCATCGAGCCCGTCGTCGACGAGGTCGTCGTCACCAGGACCGGATCGCCGCGGGCGATGGCGCCGGGCGACCTCGCCCGCATCGCCGAGGACCGATTCACCGCCCAGCGGGTCCACGTGGTCGACGCCCTGCCCGAGGCGATCAGCGCCGCGCTGGACCTGGTGGGGGTTCCCGACCCCACCGCCGACGACGATGTCTCGGGAGTCGGCGTACTGGTCACGGGGTCGGTCGTGACCGCGGGTGCCGCCCGCGGCCTGTTCGGAAAGGACGCACAGTGACCGACTCCGGTTCCGTCGACTCCGGTTCCGTCGATCCCGGTGCCACCGCACACGAACCCTCCGTCGACCCGTGGAAGGGCCTGCGGGGGATCATGGCCGGGACACTGATCCTCGAGGCCATCGTGATCGGACTGGTGCTCACGGTGATCGCCCGGGTCGACGACGGAGAGCACTTCCAACCCTGGAAGGTGTGGTTCGTCAGCCTCCTCGCGGTGGCGATGGTCGTGGCCAGTGGTCTGCAGCGGCGGCCCTGGGCGATCCCGATGAACCTCACTCTCGCCGGACTGGCGGTGGCCGGGTGGGCCGTGCACTGGTCGATGGGGGTGTGCGGGCTGATGTTCGCGGCGGTGTGGGCGTACATCCTCTATCTCCGGCGGGACCTGTCCCGGAGGATGGCCGCCGGTTACCTGCCCAGCCAACACGACTGACGGGGTCCGGGTACTTGTAGCATTGCGGCCGTGACCGAGAGAACCTTCTTCCTCATCAAGCCCGACGGCGTCCAGCGAGGCCTGACCGGGACCATCCTCGCGCGAATCGAGGCCAAGGGCCTCCGGCTCGTGGCCATGGACATGCGCCACGTGCCCCAGGAGACCGCGGCCGAGCACTACGCCGAGCACGCCGAGCGTCCGTTCTACGGCGATCTGCTCGAGTTCATCACCTCCGGGCCGGTCGTGGCCGGTGTCGTCGAGGGCCCCCGCGCGATCGCCGCCTGGCGCCAGCTGGCCGGCGGGACCGACCCGGTGGACAAGGCCGCTCCCGGGTCCATCCGCGGCGACTTCGGGTTGGAGACCCAGTTCAACCTCGTCCACGGATCCGATTCCGAGGAGTCCGCGGCCCGCGAGATCGGACTGTGGTTCCCCGACCTCTGATCCGGATTCCTCGCCAGCGCCCGCGCTGGATGCGCCCGTCGGCCCTGTGCCCGGCGGGCGCATCTGTCTACCCACCGCTCCCGCGCGGCAACGCATCGACGGCGGGTGTGGGACAATGGCCGGAGCCCACATTCTCGGCGAGCGGACCACCAGTTCGCCCCGGATCGGGCGCCCGCCATCCGCGGGCCGGATCACACCGGAATCGCGGACCACATGACACAGCCCCACCTGTGTGGGGCCCAGAGAGAAATGCCGACCCCGTGCGGCGGCGTGGGTCACCGGAGTTGTTCCGGTGACGTGATCGCGCCCGGAGTCCGGCCAGAGGAGACACGTGTCGGATTCGACCCTGACCATCGACGATCTCAACGCGCTCCCGGAGAAGATGCGCGCGCACGCCGCGGCGAAGGCCGTGGGCATGACCAGCAAGGAGTTCCTGGCCGCGATGGCCGGGATCGGCGTGGAGATCAGGAGCGCCCAGTCCGGCGTGACCCGGGAGGTGCTGCTCACCTGGTTCGCCGGCCGTGAGGACGGAGGCGGGGCGGCACCCGCGGCGTCCCCCGCCGACCAGGACGCCCCCGCCGAGGATGTCCCGGCCGACACGGCCCCCGCGGAGAAGGCGGCAGCCGGTAAGGCCCCCGCCAGAAAGTCTGCGGCGAAGAAGGCGCCCGCCGAGAAGAAGGCAGCCACTGAAAAGAAGGCGGCAACCGATAAGAAGGCGCCGGCCGATAAGAAGGCGCCGGCGAAGAAGACCCGCAAGTCCGCCGCGGGCGGCGCGGCGACGGAACCGACAGCCGACCGCCCTGCCGCAGAGTCGGCTACCACCGAGCCCACTACCACCGAGCCCGCTACCACCGAGCCCGGAACCGCAGACGCCACCGACGCGAAGTCCGGGTCGAGGGCGACCGGCCGTCGGCCCCTGCCGGAGATGTCGATCGTGACCGGCGAGGTCGGCGCGGCGGAATCGCGCAACCGTCGCCGGTCCACCGCCACCCCCTCGTTCTCTCCTCTGTTCCTCTCGCCCGACGAGGCCGCCGCCAAGGCCGCGAAGGAGCGTCCGTCCCGCTCGACGTCCACCGCGTCCGACACCGCCCGGGCGGAGAAGCCCACCACCGAGAAGGCCCGGACCGGGTCCGACGCCGAGGCCGCGGAGACCACCGGCACGTCCGATCCGTCCCTCGCGTCCGACGCGTCCGATGACCAGAACGACGCCGGGGAGGGTGGTCGTCGCCGTCGCCGGGGCCGTCGTGGCCGCGGGCGTGGCCGGGGCGAGAACCAGGACGAGCAGAACGTCGACACGAACGGCGCCGAGGGGTCGCCGGAGGCCGCAGGCTCCGACGAGCAGGACAAGTCCGACGCCGGCGCGTCGGGTGGAGGCGCGTCGGGTGGGGGCGATGCCAGTCCCGAGTCCGACACGTCCGACGGGCGGTCCGGGTCGGGGGACGACGCCGCGGAGGACGTCTCGGACGACTCCGACGGGTCGCCGTCCGGTTCGCGTCGGCGCCGCCGTCGTCGTCGTCGCGGAGGGGGGTCGGGCAACGACGACACCCAGGCCGCCGGTGACGATTCCGCCGACTCTGACGCCCGGGAGCAGCGCGAACCTCGCCGCCGCTCGGCGCGCGGCGGCCAGGGCTCCGGCCCGGCCACCGACGAGGTGCAGGGCATCAGCGGGTCGACGCGGCTCGAGGCCAAGCGGCAGCGTCGCCGTGACGGGCGCGATGCCGGGCGCCGCCGTCAGCCGATCCTCTCCGAGTCCGAGTTCCTCGCCCGCCGCGAGTCCGTCGACCGCGTGATGGTGGTGCGGGAGAAGAAGCGCGGCGACGGCAAGGGGGTCATGACCCAGGTCGGCGTGCTCGAGGACAAGGTCCTGGTGGAGCATTTCGTCACCACCGAATCCGCCCGGTCCATGGTGGGCAACGTCTACCTCGGCCGCGTCCAGAACGTGCTCCCGAGCATGGAGGCCGCGTTCGTCGACATCGGGCGTGGCCGCAACGGCGTGCTGTACGCCGGCGAGGTCAACTGGGAGGCCGCCGGACTCGGCGGCAAGGCCCGGCGGATCGAGCAGGCGCTCAAGCCCGGCGACATGGTCCTGGTGCAGGTCACCAAGGACCCGATCGGCCAGAAGGGTGCCCGGCTGACCACGCAGATCTCGCTGGCCGGCCGGTTCCTCGTGTACGTGCCCGACGGCAACTCCACCGGAATCTCCCGCAAACTCCCCGACACCGAGCGGCGCCGGCTCAAGTCGATCCTCAAGGACGTGGTCCCCGAGGGTTCGGGTGTGATCATCCGGACCGCTGCCGAAGGGGTCAGTGAGGAGGAGATCGGCCGGGACGTCGAACGCCTCGCGGCCCAGTGGACCGAGATCTCCGAGGCGGCTGCCAAGCGGACCTCCTCCGGCTCGGGCACTCCGATCGCCCTGTACGAGGAGCCGGACCTACTGGTCAAGGTGGTGCGTGACCTGTTCAACGAGGACTTCTCCTCGCTGGTGATCCAGGGCGAGACCTCATGGGACACCGTCCACGACTACGTCTCGAGGGTCGCACCGGAGATGACCGGGCGACTCGAGCGCTACGACAACCCCGACGTCGACGTGTTCGCCACCCACCGCGTGGACGAGCAACTGGCCAAGGCCCTCGATCGCAAGGTGTGGCTGCCCTCCGGCGGATCACTCGTGATCGACCGCACCGAGGCCATGACGGTCATCGACGTCAACACCGGCAAGTACACGGGCTCGGGCGGCAACCTCGAGGAGACCGTCACGAAGAACAACCTCGAGGCGGCCGAGGAGATCGTCCGCCAACTGCGCCTGCGCGACGTGGGCGGAATGGTGATCATCGACTTCATCGACATGGTGCTCGAGGCCAACCGCGACCTCGTCCTGCGGCGGCTCACCGAGGCGCTGGGCCGCGACCGCACCCGGCACCAGGTCTCCGAGGTCACCTCGTTGGGGCTCGTCCAGCTCACCCGCAAGAAGCTCGGCACCGGTCTCATCGAGGCCTTCTCCACGCCGTGTGAGCACTGCCAGGGCCGTGGACTGATCGTGCACGCCGACCCGGTGCACACCGAGTCCCACAACGCCGACGAGCCCGGCTCGCGACGGGGCCGCAAGCGCGGTGGCAAGGGATCGGACGCGGATCAGTCGGAGTCCCCGTCCACGTCGTCGACCACTCCCAGGCAGGCGCCCAAGAAGGACGGGCCCGCGCCGGCCGCCCACCCGGCCGCGCTCGCGATCGCACGTCACGAGGCCGAGCAGGCGGTCGCGCCGAAGCCCGACCCGGATCAGGCCGTCGCAGGGTCGTCGGACACGGACCAGGCGGCCACGGGGACCTCGGGCCAGGCGGAGGTCGTCACCGCGGAGCCGGCGTCGCCGGCCACGACCGGTGACGCCGGGTCCTCCGACGCCGCGGAACCCGGGGACACCGACGCCGGTGTGCCCGAGTCCGCGGACGCCGCCGGGTCGCGGCCGGGACGCCGTCGTCGTCGCGCCACTCGTCGCCCCGCCGACGGGACCATCGCCCCGGCCGTCGCGGCGGAGGACGGTGCTGTCGCCGAGGCCGTCGAGACGCCCGAGGACGAGGCGGCGGTCATGGCGGAGGCCACGGAGGTCGTGCAGACGGTCACGGCCGTCGAATCGGATCCCGACCCCGCCGGGCCCCGCACGCCCGGCCGCCGACCGCGCAGGCGGTCGACCCGTCGCGAGGCCGGTGCCGCCGCGTCCACGGCCCCCTCGGGGGAGTCGGCACCGGTGGCGGCGGTGCCCGTCGCGGCCGCCCCGCTCGCGGAGGCGCCCCCGGTCGCGGTCGCGGAGCCGCGCCGGCGTCCGGCGCGACGACGCGCGACGCGGACAACGACCGCTCCCGACGGGGGCGATCGATAGAGGTCTCGGGCCCGGAGGCGCTGCCGGTTTGACCTGCTGCGCCGCCGGGCCGTAACCTTGACAAGTCGCTCGTGGCGGCGCTATGTCGTCGCGCGAGAAGTCGCGGGCCGGGCCTTCCGAGGCCCCGGGGCCGGCGATCCCGGCCGACGAGAGTCGGTCGGTCAGAGAGAACACCGCACAGTAGTCGTGGTCGTCCCCAGCGGCGGTCACACACCCGAGAAGCAAGGGGAAGCCCTCGATGTACGCGATCGTCAAGACCGGCGGCAAGCAGTACAAGGTCGCCGAAGGGGACCATGTCAAGGTCGAGAAGATCGAGGGTGAGGCCGGCACCTCCGTGTCCCTGTCCCCGATCCTCGTGGTCGACGGATCGACCGTCACCTCCGCTGCCGACGCCCTGGCCAAGGTCTCCGTCTCCGGTGAGATCGTGGAGCAGACCAAGGGTCCGAAGATCCGGATCCACAAGTTCAAGAACAAGACCGGATACCACAAGCGTCAGGGTCACCGTCAGAAGCTGACGGTGCTCAAGATCACCGGTATCAAGTAATCCATCACGGCCGCCAAGGCCACCAGCTCAGCGCCCTCGGGCGTCTTCCCTGAAGGAGGGTTCGGACATGGCAAGTAAGAAGGGCGCATCCAGCACCCGTAACGGTCGTGACTCCAACGCGCAGCGCCTCGGCGTCAAGCGCTTCGGTGGCCAGGAGGTCAACGCCGGCGAGATCCTGATCCGCCAGCGCGGCACCAAGTTCCACCCGGGCGTGGGCGTCGGCCGTGGCGGCGACGACACGCTGTTCGCTCTGGCCGCCGGCGCGGTGGAGTTCGGGACCAAGCGTGGTCGCAAGACCGTCAACATCGTCCCGGTCGGCGTCGAGGGCTGACCCGGCAACGCTGACGAGAAGTCGCCCTCGGGGGCCGGGCGGGGTCGGACGACCCCACGCCCGGCCCCCGAGCGCATTTCCACCCCGGTCGTCGAGTCCCAGCACCACCCATCACCCACCAGCAGCAGGAGGAGTCCGCCCATGTCGAGATTCGTCGACCGCGTAGTGCTCCACCTCGCGGCGGGGGACGGCGGCCGCGGCTGCACGTCCGTGCACCGGGAGAAGTTCAAACCGCTCGGTGGGCCTGACGGGGGCAACGGCGGTAGCGGCGGCGACGTCGTGCTGGTGGTGGACCCGCAGGTCCACACCCTGCTCGACTTCCACTTCCGCCCCCACGCCCGGGCGGGCAAGGGGCAGCCCGGCATGGGGGCCAACCGCAACGGCGCCCGCGGTGAGGACCTCGTCCTCGCGGTACCGCCCGGGACCGTCGTCCTCGACGAGGACGGGCAGGTGCTGGCCGATCTGGTCGGCGCCGGGACCCGCTTCGTGGCGGCCGAGGGCGGCAAGGGCGGGCTCGGCAACGCCGCGCTCGCCTCGAGGGCCCGCAAGGCCCCCGGGTTCGCCCTGCTCGGTGAACCCGGCGAGGTCCGCGACCTGACCCTCGAACTCAAGTCCATGGCGGACGTCGGACTGGTCGGGTTCCCCTCGGCGGGCAAGTCGTCGCTCGTGTCGGTGCTGTCCGCGGCCAAACCCAAGATCGCCGACTACCCGTTCACCACCCTGGCGCCCAACCTCGGCGTGGTCTCGGTGGGCGACGACACGTTCACCATCGCGGACGTGCCCGGGCTCATCCCCGGAGCCAGCGAGGGACGCGGTCTGGGCCTGGACTTCCTGCGCCACATCGAACGCACGGCCGTCCTCGCGCACGTGGTGGACTGCGCGAACCTCGAGTCCGACCGCGACCCCGTCTCGGATGTCGACGCACTCGAGGCCGAGCTCGCCGCCTACCAACCGGAACTCGCCAGCGCCGGGCTGGGCGACCTGGCCGACCGACCCCGGGTCGTGGTGCTCAACAAGATCGACGTTCCGGACGCCGCCGACATGGCCGAGATGGTCACCGCCCACTTCGAGGCCAAGGGCTGGCCGGTGTACGCGATCTCCGCGGTCGCGCACCGGGGCCTGGACGAGTTGCGGTACGGGCTGTACGAGCTCATCAAGGCCCATCGCAAGGCGAACCCGCCTGCGGCGCCCGAGCGGATCGTCCTTCGGCCCAGGGCCGTGGACGGGGTCGAGTTCACGGTCCGGAAGGATCCGGACGAAGCCGGTGCCTTCGTGGTGTCGGGATCCAAACCCGAACGCTGGATCCGCCAGACCGACTTCGCCAACGACGAGGCCGTGGGCTTCCTCGCCGACCGCCTGGCCCGGCTGGGTGTCGAGGACGCGCTCATCAAGGCCGGGGCGCAGGCGGGTTGCGCGGTCACCATCGGCGACGTCTCGTTCGACTGGGAGCCCCAGACTCCGGCCGGCGTGGACCTCATGCGCACCGGGCGTGGCACGGACATCCGGTTGGAGTCCGACGAGCGCGTGGGCGCCCAGGAGCGCAAGTACCGCAAGCGGGTGCGCCGCGGCCTGATCGATCCCGACGAGGAGATCCTGGAGTGACCGGTGAACCGGAGCTGCGGCGCCGGATAGGCACGGCCCGCCGAGTGGTCGTCAAGATCGGGTCCTCGGCCATCACGAGCTTCGGGGGCGGGATCCGCAGACCGCAGCTCGATGCCCTGGCCGACGTCTGTCAGGCGCGCATGGCCGCGGGGTCGGACGTGTTC
Source organism: Dietzia sp. UCD-THP (assembly GCF_000349585.1). Classification (NCBI taxonomy): domain Bacteria; kingdom Bacillati; phylum Actinomycetota; class Actinomycetes; order Mycobacteriales; family Dietziaceae; genus Dietzia; species Dietzia sp. UCD-THP. Next base: position 201,217 of record NZ_AOSR01000013.1, on the reverse strand, counting down.
GTGGTCTCCTCCGGCGCGATCGGTGCGGGGATGTCCCCGCTGGGGATGACCACCCGCCCCGCGACACTGTCCGCCAAGCAGGCCGCCGCCAGCGTGGGGCAGCTCGAGCTGGCCCGGGCGTGGGGCGACTCCTTCTCCCGATACGACCGGGTGGTGGGCCAGGTCCTGCTGACGGCGGGTGACATCGGGCGGCGGGAGAGCGCGGCAAACGCGCAGCGCACCCTGGACCGCCTCCGCACACTCGGCGCGGTACCGGTGGTCAACGAGAACGACACGGTGGCCACCAACGAGATCCGCTTCGGCGACAACGACCGCCTGGCCGCTCTGGTGGCGCACCTCATCAGCGCCGATGCGCTGGTCCTGCTCTCGGACGTCGACGCCCTGTACGACTCGGACCCGCGGAAGGGCGACGCCACCGCGGTGACGATGGTGTCGGGTGCGGCCGACCTCGACGGGGTGGTGGCCGGGGCCGGCGGGGCCCTGGGGACCGGCGGGATGGCCTCCAAGCTCGCGGCGGCGCGGCTCGCCGCCGACGCCGGCATCCCGGTGCTGCTCACCGCGGCCGAGCTGGCCTCGGAGGCACTGGCCGACGAGCCGCGGGTGGGCACGGTGTTCGCACCCCGGCCCGAGCGGATGACCGCGCGCCGGTTCTGGGTCCGCCACGCGGCCGACGCGCGGGGCTCGGTGATCCTGGACGACGGCGCGGTGCGTGCCGTCACCGGGTCGCGGCGCTCGCTGCTGCTGGCGGGTGTGACCGGCGTCGACGGGCTGTTCCACTTCGGCGACGTGATCGAGATGCGCGATCCCGCCGGTCAGACCGTCGCGAGGGGGATCGCCCAGTACGACTCGGTCGAGGTGCGGACGCGACTGGCCGAACGCGCCTCGGGCAGCGGCACGACGGGCCAGGGTCGTCCGCTCGTCCACGCCGACGACCTGGTGGCGCTGTAGACGGCGCCGGAGTGCCTGGTCTCTACAACGCATTGTCGACGAGCGCGAGCACCTCCACGCAGTCGCCGTCGATCGTCAGGGTGGCCTCCGCGTGTGCCCGGGTATGGCCACGGTTGATCACGACCACGGGCGTGCCGGTGGTCACCGCACGCCGCACGAACCGGTACCCGGACCGGACGGTGAGAGAAGACCCCACGACGACGACGAGGTCGGACCCGTCGACCAGGTCGTTGGCCTCGGCCACGCGGTGCGCCGGGACGTTCTCCCCGAAGTAGACGATGTCGGGTTTGAGCACTCCCGAACACCGGCGGCAGTCCACCATGCGGAAGTCCGAGGTGTCGGCGAGGACGGCGTCGGCGTCCGGGGCGACCTCGATGGCGCCGCGTGTGGCCACTCGCTCCGCGAACCCGGGGTTGAGGCGGTCGAGCTCCTCGTGCAGTGCCCACCTGCTCTGGCGTAGCCCGCAGTCGAGGCACGTCACCACGGCGTAGGTGCCGTGGAGGTCCACGAGCCGGCGGCTGCCGGCCTTGAGATGGAGCAGGTCCACGTTCTGGGTGATGACACCGTTGACCAGCCCACGGCGCTCCCAGTCGGCCAGCAGCGCGTGGGCCGCGTTGGGGCGGGCGGCCTCCATGTGTCGCCAGCCCAGGTGGTTGCGGGCCCAGTAGTGGCGGCGGAACCCGGGGTCGCCGACGAACTGCTGGAACGTCATGGGCGTCCGGGCGGGGGAGTCGGGGCCGCGGTAGTCGGGGATCCCGGAGGGGGTGGAGATCCCCGCGCCGGTGAGGATCGTGGTGTTCCGGCCCCGCATGAGGTCGGCGACCGCGGCCGCCCGCGCCGGCAGGTCCCGGTCAGGATCGGTGCGCGCGGCGGGGGTCCAGGCCGTGTCCCGGATCCTCACCCCGGCACGCCTCCCGGGCCCGCCGGGTCGTGGGCACACACCACACGCAGGTCCGCGCCCCGACGCCCGGCCAGCGCCGCGAGGCGCGCGTGGGTCAGGTCCACTGCCGACGGGACCAGCGACAGGGTGCGTTCTGCGACCGCGACCGCTCTGGGGTATCCGACGGAGGGGTCGATCTGGCCCCTCAGGTAGAACGCATCCCCGGCGTGCAGGACGTCGAGTTCGCCCGGGTCCCGGGGATCTCCCGGCACCAGGACCCCGGCATGTCCGACGGTGTGACCCGGCAGGTCCACCAGGATCATCCCCTCGAGGACCCGGTCGAGGGGGTGCACCCGGAAGCCCTCCCACCGGTCGGTCCCGTAGGTGTACTCGACGAAGTCCGGCCCGTGCGCCCACTGGGCACGCCGGTACCGCCGCCGCTCGATCCAGCGCGGGGTGCGCGCCGCCCACGTCAGAGCCTCGGAGGACACGTGGACCTGCGCCTCTGGGAAGTCGGCGAGACCGCCGATGTGATCGAAGTCCATGTGGGTGAGCACGATGTGGCGTACCTCGCGGGGGTCCAGCCCCATCGCCTCGATGCGTCGGTACGCCGTCTCATCCGCGTCCAGTCGGGGCCGCATCGCATGTCTCATCGGGCCCAGCCGGGCGGCGGGGTCCGCGATGTCGCGGAGTCCGATGCCGGTGTCCACCAGCACCAGTCCCCCCGGGGTCTCCACCAGCAGCACGCGGGTGGGCATCCGTCCGGCGAACGTCCCGCAGTTCATCTGGTGGATCCGCATGTCGGTAACGGTACCGTGGCCGCGTGAGTCGAGACGGCGTGCTGGACCCGCGGCCGCTGGTCCGCGTCACGGTGGACCCCGGTCTCGTTCCGCCCGTGGGGGAGTGGCCGTACTCGGTACCCGCGGTGTCCGCTCTGGCGCGCGACGGGTTGGAGCTGGAGACCCTCACCGTGCTGGTGGGGCAGAACGGGTCCGGCAAGTCCACGATCATCGAGGCGGTGGCCATGGCGTTCGGTCTCAACGCCGAGGGCGGGTCCACCGGCGCCCGGAACTCGACGTGGGCGTCGGAGTCCCCGTTACACGACGCGCTGCGTCTGGTGCGCGGTGGCGGGGCGCCCCGGTGGGGGTACTTCGTGCGGGCCGAGACCATGCACGGCCTGTTCACCTACCTGCAGTCGACGGGACCGGGGCAGGACTTCCACGCGCGCAGCCACGGCGAGGCGTTTTGGGACCTGCTGGACTCACGGTTCACCGGCGGCGGGCTGTTCGTGTTGGACGAGCCGGAGGCGGGGTTGTCCTTCGACGCGCAACTCCGCCTGGTCGCGCTGCTGCTCGACCTCGCCGACCGTCGGAGCACCCAGGTGCTCATGGCCACCCACTCGCCGATCCTGGCCTCCGTGCCGGGAGCCGCAGTGTACGAGCTGTCGGAGGACGGGATGCACCGTCGCCGCTGGGAGGACCTGGCGATGGTGGACCACTACCGCCGATATCTCGCGGCGCCCGAGCGGTATCTCCGTCATCTCCTGGAGTGACCCGGCACACTGGACTCATGACCAACTTCTCGTCGCGCCCCGACCGCACCGCCGGGGAGGCCCGCCCCGTCCACCCCGTCTACCCCTCGTACGCGCCGCCGTCCGCCTCGACCGCGGCCAACGCCGGGCCGCTCCCGGCCCCCGAACCCGGGTTCGAGCCCGAGATCATCGTCGTGGGTCACGGACTGGCGGGGTTGGTGGCCACCTACGAGGCGAGCCGTGCGGGCAAGAAAGTCCTCGTGGTGGATCAGGAGAACGAGAAGAACCTGGGCGGACAGGCCTACTGGTCGCTCGGCGGGCTGTTCATGGTGGACACCCCCGAGCAGCGGCGCATCGGCATCCACGACTCACTGGACCTGGCGTGGCGCGACTGGCTCGGGTCGGCCGCCTTCGACCGGCCGGAGGACCACTGGCCCCGTCGGTGGGCGCGGGCGTACGTGGAGTTCGCGGCGGGGGAGAAGCGGACGTACCTCAACGCGCTGGGGCTCAGGATCATCCCCACCGTCGGCTGGGCGGAACGTGGTGGCGGCGACGTGGGGGGCCACGGCAACTCCGTCCCGCGCTTCCACGTCACCTGGGGCACCGGGCCGGAGGTGGTTCGGGTCTTCGAGGAGCCGGTTCGTGCGGCTGCCGCCGAGGGCCTGGTGCGTTTCGCGGTGCGACACCGGGTCGACGAGATCGTGGTCGAGGACGGGCGGGCCGTCGGCGTCCGCGGGGCCACCCTGGTCCCGTGCGATCTGGACCGGGGCGTGTCCTCCCCCCGCGAGGAGACGGGCACCTTCGAGTTCCGCGGCGGCGCGGTGCTCGTGTCCTCGGGCGGGATCGGCGGCAACCCGGATCTGGTGCGCCGGTACTGGCCGGCGGACCGGATGGGAGAGGCGCCCCGGGACCTCATCCTGGGGGTCCCGGAGCACGTCGACGGCCGCATGCTCGAGATCTCGGGCACGGCCGGGGCGAATCTCATCAACCGCGACCGGATGTGGCACTACACGGAAGGGGTCGCCAACTTCGCGCCCATCTGGCCCTCGCACGCCATCCGCATCATCCCGGGCCCGTCGACGCTGTGGTTGGACGCCACCGGCGCGCGCATGCCGGTGCCGCTGTTCCCGGGGTTCCACACCACCGCGTCCGTCGAGGCCATCCGCCGGACCGGGTACGACTACTCGTGGTTCGTCCTGGACTCGGCCATCGCGGAGAAGGAGTTCGTGCTCTCCGGTTCCGAGCAGAATCCGGAGATGACCGACAAAATGGTCAAGAAGTTCCTGTCCCGCGCCAAGAAGGGGCTCCCGGCGTCGGTCGGCGCATTCGCCGAGAAGGGCGTGGACTGGGTGGTGGCCGACTCCCTGGAGGAGCTGGTCGCCGGGATGAACGAGCTGGTCGGTGAGGACGAGCCCGAGCTCGACGTGGAGAGTGTGCGTGAGTTCGTCCTGTCGATGGACGGCCAGATGGACAACCCCTTCGCCAAGGACGCGCAGGTGCAGGCCATCCACAACTCTCGCCGGGTGCTCACCGACAAGCTCACCCGCATCGCCAAGCCGCACAAGCTGCTCGCGGACTCGGGCGCCGGCAAGGGATCCGCTGCGGGCTCGGGTGGCCCGCTGATCGCGATCAAGGTGCACCTCATGACCCGCAAGACCCTGGGCGGGATCGAGACCACGCTGGACTCCCAGTGTCTGCGACCGGACGGGGAGCCCTTCCCCGGTCTGTACGCGGCGGGGGAGGTCGCCGGCTTCGGCGGCGGAGGGGTCCACGGCTACAACTCGCTCGAGGGCACCTTCCTAGGCGGATGCATCTTCTCCGGGATGAAGGCCGGGCGGGCGATGGCGCGGGAGGTCTGACCGCCGGGCCGGAGGCGTCGGCCCGGGGCGCCACCGCCGTTCACCGGGAACACGGACCTCCCCGGTGCGGATTCCTCCACCGAGACAGAACCGCGTCCAAGTCCGACCGCGCTCGAGGTGGTGCCGCTCCGCGGGAGGTGCTCATCCGAGGGGCCGCGGCCGGCATCGGGTAGCCCCCCGCGTCGACGAAGGACTCCCGCCGGACCGCGTGGTCATGGAGCGTGGCCTCCTGGAGTGTGAGCACCGGTGTGACGCACGCGTCGAGCTCGTCGAAGACCTCGGCCCAGGCGTCGCGGTCACGCGAGGCGAACAATCGACCGAAGAGCGCGGTCAGCGCGTCCCAGTTGGTGGTGTCCCAGCGATTCGGCAGGTCGGCGTGATCCAGCCCGAGACCCCGCACGACGCGGTCATAGAACACGTCCTCGAGCGCTCCCACCGCGACGAACCCGCCGTCGGCGCACTCGTAGGCCCGGTAGAACGGTGCCGAGCCGTCGAGGAGATTGGTGCCCCGGCGGGACGACCATCGCCCGGAGTGTTGCCACGATCGGACCAGACCCGTCAGGGAACCGGCGCCGTCGACCATCGCCGCGTCCACGACCTGGCCCCGGCCCGTCCGCTGCCGCTCGTGGAGGGCCGCGAGGATTCCCACCAGCAGGAACATCGACCCTCCGCCGAAGTTGCCGACGAGGTTCAGCGGTGGTGTGGGCGGCCCGGAGGCCGGGCCGAGTTGCCCCAGGGCGCCTGACAGCGCGAGGTAGTTGATGTCGTGTCCGGCCACGCCGGCCAGCGGTCCCTCCTGACCCCAGCCGCTCATGCGGCCGTAGATCAATCCCGGGTTCTCCCGCTGCCACACGTCGGGGCCGAGACCGAGTTTCTCCATCGTTCCCGGGCGGGACCCCTCCATCAGGACGTCGGCTCTCCCCACGAGGTCCCGCAGTCGCCTCAGTCCGTCCGCCTCGGCGAGGTCGACCGCGAGCTCGGTCCTGCCCCGGAGCATCCCCGCGTTCGCGTCGTCGTTGCCGTCGTCGGCCCCCACGGGGACGGGTCGCACCACCCGGATCACCTCGGCGCCGAGGTCGGCCAGCATGAGCCCGGCGTGCAGTAGTGGGCCGATCGCCTCCATCTCCACCACCCGGAGTCCCGCCAGGGGCCCGCCGTGGGGGCTCCCGGCAGCCCCATCCGGCACGCTCACCACCCGGTGGTCGCGGCCTGCGCCGACCCGTCGCGGACCGGCTCGGTATGGAAGTCCGAGGGGTCGACATGGTTGGTCATAGCCCAGTAGTCGTTGATGCGCCAGGGCAGCACCGACACGACGCGACCGTCCGGGTTGCGGTACCAGTTCTCCATCGCCGGATGGGTCCACACCATTCGCGCGTGCTGCCGGTCGACGGCGTCGTTGTAGCGTTCGTTGACCTCACTGCGGCACTCCAGCGTGCCGAGGCCCTGCGTGCGCATCAGCCGTAGCGCATCCATGATGTACCTGACCTGGCATTCCAGGATGGTGATGAAGCTGCCCCCGTGGCCCAGGCCCGTGTTGGGCCCGGTCATGATAAAGAAGTTGGGGAAATCGGGGACCGTGATCCCGAGATACGCGCGCGCGTCGTGGTCCCCCCAGATCTCCCTGGTGGAGCGCCCCGATCTGCCCACGATGTCCATCGGGTAGAGGATCCGCACGCTGTGGAAGCCGGTCGCCATGACGATGATGTCCAGCTCGTGCTCGACGCCGTCGGAGTCGACCAGTCCGGAGGGCGTCACCTCCTCGACCCCGCGGGGGACCAGCGTGACCTGGGGCTTGCGCAGCATCGCGAACCAGCCGTTGTCCAGCAACATCCGCTTGCCGAAGGGGGGATAGTCCGGCAGTGACGCCTCGATGAGGTCGTCGCGGTCGCCCAGTTGATCGCGGAGGTAGCGTTCGTAGAATTTGCGGTGCCCGTGGTTGGTCGCGTTGATCGAGGCGCTCGGTTCCGGCCACTCGGGGTCCACCTGGAGGGTGGGGTAGACCTTGTCGTTGAAGATCCACGACAGCCTGGCGCGGTACCACTCCCGGTACCCGGGGACGTGGTCCATCAGCCAGTGCACGTCCTCATCGATGGTCGCGAAGTAGTCGTCGTTGGGGGCGATCCACTGCGGTGAACGTTGGAAGACCGTCAGGGAACCGACCCGGTCGGCGATGGCCGGGCCGATCTGCATCGCGCTGGCGCCCGCCCCCACGATGCCCACCCTCTTGCCCCGCAGGGCGTCCGGCTCGTCGAGCTCGCTCGGCCACTCGGCGGAATGGAAGAGACGACCCCGGAAACCCTCCATTCCCGGGAGGTTCGGGACCTTGGGGCGGTTGAGAAGGCCGACCGCACTGATGAGGATCGGTGCCTCCAGGACCTCCGATACACCGTCGGGCCGACGCACCGTCACGCGCCAGGACTGCCCCGGCTCGTCGAACTGCGCGCGCGTGACCTCGTGGCGGAACCGGACGTGCTGACGGATGTCGTTCGCCTCCGCGAAGGCCTCGAGGTAACCCTGGACCTCGTCGCGTTTGCCGAAGTGCGTGGACCAGTTGTGGGGGAAGGAGGAGATCGAATAAAGGTGGCTGGGGGTGTCCACCCCGGCTCCGGGATAGCGGTTCTCCCACCAGGAACCGCCCACGTCGTCGTTCTTCTCAAGGATCACGTGGGGGATGCCGGCACGGGTGAGCTCCACCGAGGCCAACATCCCCGCGATGCCGGCGCCGATCACGATCGCGTGGAGGCGCTCGTCGGGTGCGGCGGCAGCCGGCGCGATCCGCGGCCCGTTGACGATCTCCGCCATCATCGGGGCGAAGTCCGGCGGCACGGTCTCGCCGCAGGTGAAGTTGAGCAGCCGCTCGACGTCCGAGTGCCCGACCTCCGGCCGGGGAGGCCTCCCCGACTCCCACCAGCGCTCGACCGCGACGACCACCGCGTCCTGGATCTCGGCCTGGATCTCGTCCGGAAGACCCCCGGTCGCGTTGTCGTCCATGCCCCGGCTGCGGGTGGGTTGATAGCGGGGTGCCATCCACCGCTCGTCGGCCGTCAGCTCCAGTAGGACGGCGAGGAGGGTGGGGACGTTGCCCGCGCGGACCGCCGAACGGAGGCGGCGACGGTCCGATTCAGTGACTGTGGTCATACGTCGCAGGCTAACAGTAGTTAGCCCCAAGGCCAAGGGATTGACATCAGTCGGCGAGGAGATGCGAAGTCTGCCCGCGAGAGCGGGTTGACCACATCCGTTAGCGATGCAAGTATGAGCCAGATCATACTAACGGCGGTCAGTGCCGCGGGAGAGTGAGAAATCATGGAACAGCCGGTTCGAGTCCCCTCGAGTGCCCCCGAGTCCCGCCAGAACCCGGGGGACGGTCGCACCACGGACCGGTGCCTGACCTCCACGCAGTCCGCCCTCCTGGGACGGGCGACCCTCGGTGATCAGCTCCGGCGTCACGCGCAGAGTCGGGCCGGCAAAGCCGCGATCGTCTCCTACGCCCCCGGTGGCGGGCGGACCGTCACCACCTACGGTGAGCTCGACCGTGGCGCCAACCGGGCTGCTCACATGCTCCTCGGACTCGGCGTGACGCGCGGCGACCGGGTCGCGGTGATGGCACGAAACCGTGTCGAGTCGGTGATCGCCTACTTCGGAGCCCTCAAGATCGGGGCCGCCTACTCCGGGATCAACGTGCTGCTGGGGGTGGGAGAGGTGGCTCATCAGCTCGACCACCTGGAACCCGCGGCCGTCGTCGTCGCCGCGGAGTTCCTCCCGGTCGTCCGGGCGGCGCTCGGCGACTCCGGACACCGGACCGCGATCATCGTCCTCGACGCCACGGCGCCGGACGGAACAGGGACCGACGGCATGGGATCCGACGGTACGGACGCCGGCTCCACCGACGACGCGGGGTGTCACGACTTCGACCGTCTCCTCGACTCGTCCCCGGACACGGAGCCCGGATGCGACGTCGACGAGCTCGACCTCGCGATGATCGTCTACACGAGCGGGACCGAGGCGGCCCCCAAAGGGGTCATGCTGCCGCATCGCAACTACCTCATCTCCACCTCGCCCGCGTACACGTGGGGGTTGCGATGCCTGGACGACGACGTCTGGCTCTTCGTCATGCCGTTCCACACGATCGCCGGGATCGGCTCGTTGACCTCGCTCATCCTTCTGGGCGCGACACTCGTCCTGCCGGCCAGCCTCGCGCCCGCCGACGTGCTGGCGATGATCAAGACGGAGCAGATCTCGGTCCTGGCCCAGACGCCCACGTTCTTCATCTCGCTGGCGGACCATCCGGACTTCGGGCCCGACGCGGTGGGGACCATCGAGCGGTGCCTGACCTACGGGGGGCAGGTCTCCCCGCGAACGGTGGACGCCTGGCACCGCGCCGCGCCGCGGTCGATCTGGGGAACCTACTGGGGCCAGTCGGAGCTGACCCAGCTGGGGTCGGTCGGCTGGTTCAAGCAACTCGAGGACGTTCCCGGGCAGGACCCCACCTGGATCGGAAAGCCCGTCGGCCATCTGGAGGTCAAGGTGGTCGACGCCGACGGGAACGAGTCCGAGAGCGGGGAGCTCCTGTGCCGCACCCCGTCGGTGATGGCGGGGTACTACAAGGATCCCGAGAAGACCGCCGCGGTCCTCGACGGCGGGTGGCTCCACACCGGCGACATCGTCCGACGTGATGCCGAGGGCAACATGTTCTTCCTCGACCGCAACAAGGACATGATCAAGACAGGGGGATACAACGTGTCCTCCCAGGAGGTCGAGCGCGTCCTCCAGGCGCACCCCGGGGTGGCGCGTGCCGCCGTCGTCGGACTCCCGGACGAGTACTGGTCCGAGGCCGTCACCGGGTTCGTCATCGCCGTCGACGGCAGCGACGTGTCGGGCCCGGAGTTGCGAGAGCACTGCAAGACGGCGCTCGCAGGATATAAGGTCCCCAAGGTGATCACGATCGTGGACGAGCTCCCGACGGACCCCCAGGGCAAGCTACTCAAGAGAGAGCTGCGCCGCCTGCACGCAAAGGACTGAGACGCTGAACACCGAGCCCAGCAGACGCGACGCGATACTGGCCGCGGCGGCCGAGTACTTCGCCGAGCAGGGCTACCACTCGGCGGGGATGCGCGGTATCGCCGATTCGGTGGGGATCAAGGGTGCCAGCCTGTACAACCACTTCGGTTCCAAAGAGGAGATCCTCTACGCGATCGCGCTGAAGATGACCCGTGTGCCCGTGGAGGAGAATCTGCTCGTCCTCGACGAGGCCGGAACGCCGACCGAGCGGCTCACCGCCCTGATCGACGTCCATCTGCGCCACCTCGCGGTGAACCGGGTGGAGCATCTGGTGAGCCTGCGGGAGCTCTCCGCGCTCACGCGGGAACACCGTGACCGCGTGGTCGAGTACCGCAAGTACTACCAGCGACGGGTGCGCGACGTGATCGCCGCGGGCATCCGCGCCGGGGAGTTCGGCGTCGACGACCCGATGCGTGCGGCCGTCGCGATCCTGGACCTCATGAACGGCGTGAGCTGGTGGCTGCGGGACGACTACGACATCGACTCCCTGGTCTCCACCTACGTGGACTACATCGTCGACGGGATTCTCAGGCGCAGGTGAGGGGTCCGCGGTGGCGCGGACGAGGTGGCCCCGGTGGCGCCGTCGCCCCCGCGCACCCCGACGAGAAACGGCCCCAGTGTCGCCACTGACGACACGGGGGCCGGATCACGCGGGGTCGCTGGCCCGTGTCCTCGCTCAGAGCGCGCGACGCAGGAGGGGGACCAGCGCGTCGGCGTCCGCGATCGGGTTCGGGTTGGTCCCGCACCAGATGTCCTTGAAGGTGTACGCGGCCAGGCTCGACAGGTCGTCCTCGGACAGTCCGACCTCGGTGAGCGACCGCGGCATGCCCAGCCGCCTGATGAGCGCGTCGGCGAGGTCGTGCGCGGGCGTCTGCGGCTCGCCGAACGCCACGCTGATCAGCGCCTGGCGATGTTCGTTGACCTCCCGGTTGTACTCCAGGGCGAACGGCGCCATCACGCAGGACGTGTGTCCGTGCGGGACCTTGAACGACCCTCCGAGCGCATGCCCGACCGCGTGGCTGATACCCATGTCCAGGCCGGCGACGATCGCGACCATCGACGACCAGGCTCCGACCTGGCACATCCGCCTGGCCTCCAGGTCATCGCCGTTCTCCTTCACCCGGACGAGGCCCTCGGAGAGCAGGCGGATGGCGTTCATCGCCATCCCGTCGTAGTACCCGTTCGACTCGAGTGACCCCAGGGTCTCGAAGGCGTGGTCGAGAGCGCGCACCCCGGTCGAGAGCCACAGCCATTCCGGGGTGTGCCGGGTGAGCGCGGGATCGAGGATGACGGCCCGCGGGGTCATCGCCGGATGGACGTACCCCTCCTTGACATTGCTCTCCTCGTCCGTTGATCCCGCCAGCGCGTTGAACTCGCCTCCGGCCAGCGTCGTGGGGGCCACCACCACGGGGATGCTCGGAGCCGAGAAACTCGGGGCGGTCACCGAGGTGTCGGGGTTGACCTGCAGGTGGTAGGCGTCCATCTCGGAGGTCGTGCGGATCCCGTGCTCCAGGGTCACCGCGAGGATCTTCGTCAGGTCCGTCGCCGAGCCGCCGCCGACACACAGCAGCATGTCCGGATCCGCCTCGGCCGCGACCAGGGTCGCCGCGATGACGTCCTGGCGGGGCACGTGGGGCCGGACCGCGTCGAACAGGCCGACGAACCGATCGCCCAGGGCCTCGATCACCCGTCGGATCTCGTCGGTCTGGGAGTTCAGGGTCCCACTGCAGACCACGAAGACCCGGCTCGCGCCGAGGAGCTCCGCTTCCTGCGCCGCGGCCTCCGCGACCGGGGTCCCGATATGGACTCTCTCCATGGGGGTCAGAGAGATGAGTGATGACTGCACGGCGGCACCGTCCTTCGTTATTGTCCTCGACCCCCGTGTCCGAGAGGTGACCGTGTCGCTCCGAGGATGACACGGGGGTCGAGCTGGGGTCGGGCGTCGCGCAATTTCCGTCCCGCCCGGGCTAACAGCCGTTACCCTACAGGAGAATTGTGGTCCAGGCCACAGTCTCACTGCCGATGCCGTACGGAGGGTATCGAGAGGTCCCGGACACTCCCTTAGGGAGACATATGCAGGATGTTCAGGGCTGCAGCGGTGTCCTGCCGGGCGGGGGCGGGACTTGACTCGCGCCGATCGGCTACCTCGCTCGGTGACGGTGCTCACATTCACGCCGACTAACGGTGGATCGCCGCAGTAGGGGTTGATGCCGTAACATGGGACCGCGGTCCGGGCACGTGGGTCTACAGTCTCACTTCGTGAGTGATGGTGACAGACGGGTCTGGCCGTCCGGGGTTCGGCGGTGGTCCGGCTGGGTGGTGCTGAGCCCGGTTCGGGTCGTGGCGATGAGCTTCGCCGCAGCGATCGTGGTGGGCACGGTGCTGTTGCTCCTGCCCGGAGCCGTCGAGCCCGGGAGCAGCACCGGGTTCACGGAGGCGCTGTTCACCTCGACGTCGGCGATGTGTCTGACGGGGCTGATCGTCGTGGACACCCCGGTGCACTGGTCGGGGTTCGGTCAGGTGGTCATCCTCGCCTTGATCCAGGCCGGCGGCCTGGGGATCATGACGATGGCCTCGATGGTCGGGCTGGTGCTGGCGGATCAGATCGGGCTCAAGGCCCGGATGAACACGGCGGCCGAGGCCCGCGCCTCCGAGCTCGGCGATGTCCGCGATGTCGTCATCGGCGTGATCCGGCTGAGCATCGGGATCGAACTCGTCACCGCCGCCGCGCTGGCACTCCGCTTCGCCCTGGGCTACGACGAGCCCGTGCTGCGGGCACTCTGGCTCGGGGTGTTCCACTCCATCTCGTCGTTCAACAACGCCGGGTTCGCCCTCTACAGCGACAACATGATCGGGTTCGCCACCGATCCGTGGATCTGTGTCCCCTTGATGGTCGCGGTGATACTGGGTGGCCTGGGGTTCCCGGTCCTGTTCGAGATCGGCCGGCGGCTCCGGCGCAGGGCCCCCCGCGGCCGGTCGCGGGCGGGGTGGACGCTGCACACGCGATTGACCGTCTCGGTGACGGCGGTGCTGTTGGCCCTCGGGTTCGGAGCGGTCCTGGCGTTGGAGTGGGCCCGCACCCTCCAGGGGTACAACGCGGCGGAGAAGATCCTGGTGGCGGCGTTCCAGGGCGTGATGCCCCGGACCGCCGGATTCAACAGTGTCGACTACGCTGACCTGGACGACGCGACGCTGCTCGTCACCGATGTGCTGATGTTCATCGGCGGAGGCAGCGGCGGCACCGCCGGCGGGATCAAGGTGACCACCTTCGCGCTGCTGCTGTTCATCATCATCGCCGAGGTCCGTGGCGAGCGGTCGGTGACCATTCTCGACCGTCGCGTCGACACCCGGGTGCAGCGACAGGCGCTCGCGGTGGCGCTGATCGGAATCGGGCTCGTCATGACGTCGACGATCGTGCTGCTCGCGGGCACGCCGTTCGGCCTCAACGAGTTGCTCTTCGAGGTGACCTCCGCGTTCGCCACGGTGGGGTTGTCCACGGGGATCACCGCCGAACTGCCCCACTGGGGGCAGTGGATACTGATACTCCTCATGTACCTGGGCCGCATCGGCCCGATCACCATGGTCAGTGCACTGGCCGCGCGACAGCGTGGCCGGCGGTACGACCTCCCCGCAGAGAGGCCCCTCATTGGCTAGACGACGAGCTCCCGACGCTGTGGTGGTTCTGGGACTGGGCCGGTTCGGCAAGTCCCTGGCCCTGGAGTTGATGGCGCAGGGCGCCGAGGTCCTGGGCGTGGACTCCAGCGACGCCGTGGTGCAGAAGGTCGCCCACCGTCTGACCCACGCGGTGGTGGCCGACACCACCGACGAAGAGTCACTGCGCCAGCTGTCGGTGCACCAGTTCGACCGCGCTGTCGTGGGGATGGGGTCCGACCTCGAGGCGAGCCTGCTCACCGCGTCGGTGCTCATCAACCTCGAGGTGCCCAACATCTGGGCCAAGGCCACCAGCAACTCCCACGCCAAGATCCTCACCCAGATCGGCGTCCACCACGTCGTGCGACCGGAACACGACATGGGCAAACGTGTCGCCCACCTGGTGCGGGGCAGGATGATCGACTACATCGAGTTCGACGACGGTTTCGCCATGGTCAAGACGTCCGCGCCGACCTTCGCTCTGGGCCAGCCACTCGGGCAGAGCAGCATCCGCACCGACTTCGGAGTCACCGTGGTCGCCATCAAGCGACCGGGGGAGGGGTTCACCTATGCCACGGCCGACACGGTTCTCACCGAGGGCGACACCATCATCGTCTCGGGTCGGGTCCGCGACACCGAGCGCTTTGCCGAGCTGTCATGAACCAGTCCTGACCTCTCGCCGCTCCGGCGTGCCGCGCGGCTCGCGAGACCGCAGAGTCCGCGCCGGGACAGCGCTACTCCTGCGCGACGACCTGTCGTCGTGCCAGTGTCCGCCCCCGGATCACGCCGAGTTCATAGGTGGCCAGCACGACCAGCCACACCGCGGTGAAGGGGATGACGAACCACAGCATGGCGGTGCTGAACGGCTCCAGGGCGTCATGGCCCGACGCCTGGAGCACCACGTACGCGATGTAGGCCGCGTAGAAGCCGGCGAAGAGGAGCCCCTCCCACCGCTTGATCGCCATCCCGGTGAACGCGATGGGCAACAGGGCCAGCGCGACGGCCACCATGATCGGGAGGTCGAACCGGATCGCCCCCGGTGCGACCTCGATCGGGGTGATCAGCGATGTGACACCCAGAACCGCGCCGATGTTGAACATGTTGCTGCCGACGATGTTCCCCACCGCCATGTCGCGCTCACCCCGGACCGCGGCCACCAGGCTGGTCGCGAGTTCGGGGAGTGACGTGCCGATCGCCACGACGGTGAGGCCGATGACCAGATCGCTCATGCCCCAGGCCGCCGCGAGATCGCTCGCCGCGGTGACCAACAGGCGAGCGCCCACGACCAGCAGGAGCACGCCCAGGGCGACCATCGCGCCGCTCATGAGGACCGAGTGCGCCCCCTTGTGCGACTGCGGGTCGGCGTCCGTGGCCGGGTCGGCGTCCACCTCCGACTCCGCGCCGGCCGTGCTCCCGGCCGCGCTCTCGACAGTCGACCCGTCGTCGGTCGCCTCCGCCGGGTCGGCGGTGCGCCTGCGGGAGATGACCACCGTCGCCGCCACGTACGCCACCAGCCCGGCGAGCAACAGCATGCCGTTGAGCGCGCTGATCACCCCGTCCAGAGCCACCACCAGCAACACGATGGAGAACCCCACCATGATGGGGATGTCGACACGGACTATCCGGGACTTCGCGAGCAGTGGCGCGACCAGCGCGGTGAGCCCCAGGATGAGCAGGATGTTCGCGATATTGCTGCCCACCACGTTGCCGACCGCCAGCCCCGGGTGACCGCTCAGGGCGGCGTCGACGCTCACCGCGAGTTCCGGGGTCGAGGTGGCGAACGCGACGACGGTCAACCCCACCACCAGCGGTGACATGCCGATGGTCACGGCCAACCTGCTCGCCCCCCGCACGAGGGACTCCCCGCCCGCGACCAGAAGGACGAAGCCGACCGCGAGTGCGCCGAGAGTCAGGGCGCTCACGACAGATCACGCTGCACGGGGGTGGCGGACCCGGGCCCGGGACGCGGTGGGCGAGACGCTGAGAAATCCATGGCCGTTATTATTCCGTGCCCACGCTCCCACCGCCGCGATGCTCTCCGCGGATCACCCGGCGGCGGCCACCGCCAGGGGGAGGACGGCCCCGGCTCCGGCGGCTCGCAGGTGCCGAGCGGCCTCCGTCGCCGTCCATCCCGTTCCGTACAGATCGGTGACCAGCAGGACCGGACCGGTGGGGGTGGATTCCGGCCCGGACAGCGTTCCCCAGAGCTGGGCGACCCGGTAGGCCGAGTTCTGGGCGGCGACCGGGGGCAGGTCGGGATCTCTGGTGAGCTCCCCGAGGTGGTCCATCCGGCCCATCTGCGCGAGCGCGTGGGCCAGGCTCCCCACGAGTACCGGCCGCTCGCCGGTGAGCAGGGCCACCACCCCGGTGGGCCGTTCCTCCCACCCCCAGTCGCGCAGAACCGGGACGCACGCACGGACCACCCAGTCGGGAGCCTCCTGGTCGGCCCCGGAGAGTAGTCCGCGGAGCTTCTGGCCCAGCCCCAGGTCGGTGAGGCGGGCAAGAGCGCGTCCCTCGGCGGGCCCGTCGGCGATCTTTCCCTTCAACGGGACGTCGAGCCGCGCGAGACCGGTGGGCCACTGTCGGCGCGGGGGCAGGACCACCCCCGAGCGCTCCAGCGCCTCGCGTGCCCGGGTCAGGGCGCCCTCGTCGACCGACGTCGCCCTCCGGTCACCCGTGCAGTTGTCGCATCGACCGCACCCGCCGGAGGCCGGGTCGAGCGTGGGGTCGTCGAGCTGCCGACGCAGGAACTCCATCCGACACGAGCCGGTCTGCTCGTAGGCGATCATCGCCTCCTGCTCCGACCGCCTGGCCCGGGCCAGCCCGGCGTAACGCTCGGCGTCGTAGTGCCACTGTCGCCCGGTGGCGATCCACCCTCCTCGCACCCGCTGGACCGCACCGTCCACGTCGAGGACCTTGAGCACCATCTCCAGCCGGGTCCTGCCCAGATCGACCGCGGGCTCGAGGGCCTGGGTCGACTGCGGCCGGTCCGGCTCGAGGGCGTCGAGGACCCGGCGGACCACGTCCTCGGGGGGGAAGGCCAGGGAGGCGAAGTGGTTCCAGATGGCCCGGTCCTCGGGCCCGGGCAGGAGCACCACCTCGGCGCGCTCGGCCGCGCGACCCGCGCGACCGATCTGCTGGTAGTAGGAGATGGGCGACGGAGGGGCCCCCAGGTGGACCACGAAGCCCAGGTCGGGTTTGTCGAATCCCATGCCCAGCGCGGACGTGGCGACCAGCGCCTTGACCTCGTTGTCCAGCAACGAGCGCTCCAGTTCCTCGCGCTCGCCGGCGTCGGTGCGGCCGGTGTAGGCGCTCACACGGTGCCCGGCGGAGGTGAGCAATCCGGCCATGTACTCGGCCGCCGCCACGGTGAGGCTGTAGATGATCCCGCTGCCCGGCAGGGACTCCAGGTTCTCCGCCAGCCACGCCGCGCGGCGCTCCGAGTCGTCGATCGCCACGACCGACAAGCGCAGCGATTCCCGGTCCAACCCTCCGCGCAGAACGAGGGTGTCGGACGCCGCGTCGCCCGCGTCCCCTTCAGGGCCCCCGGACCCACCCGGTCGTTCGCCCACACCGAGCTGCTGTGCCACGTCGCGCACCACCCGGTCGTTGGCCGTGGCGGTGGTGGCCAGGACCGGCACGCCCTCGGGCAGGTCTGCCAGAAGCGTGCGTATGCGGCGGTAGTCGGGCCGGAAGTCGTGCCCCCAGTCCGAGACACAGTGGGCCTCATCGACCACCACCAGGCCGGCGTCCGCGGCCAGGGCGGGCAGCACGGTGTCGCGGAAGTCGGGGTTGTTGAGCCGTTCCGGGCTGACCAGGAGCACGTCCACTTCGCCAGCGCGGACCGAGGCGCGCACGTCGTCCCATTCCGGCATGTTGGCCGAGTTGATCGTGGCCGCGCGTACGCCCGCCCGCGCGGCGGCCTCGACCTGGTTGCGCATGAGGGCCAACAGCGGCGAGACGATCACCGTGGGCCCCGAGCCCAGCTCCCGGAGCAGTCGGGCGGCGATGAAGTACACCGCCGACTTGCCCCAGCCGGTGCGCTGCACCACGAGTGCGCGCCGCCGGTCGGCCACGAGCGAGTCGATCGCGGTCCACTGGTCCTCCCGGAGGCTCGCGTGCGGACCGGCGAGGGCGCGCAGCAGTTCGTCGGCGCGCGAGCGGAGCGCCTGACGGTCGGGTCCTGTGGTGGAGACGGCGCCGGGAGCTGAGGTCATGTCGCCCATCGTGCACCACCGGTCCGACACCCGGACGGCGTGGCCGACGTCGGGAGCGGGCAGGAGCCGGGCGCGGCCATACTGGGTGCCATGACGCAGACGTGGAAGAAGATCGTGGACGCCGATCCCGGGCACTCGCATCGCTATGCCAAGCGGTGGGACGACATGGTGGCCGGGGGCGTGGACATCGACGGCGAGGCACGGCTGATCGACGCCATGGCCCCGCGCGGTGCGCGGATCCTCGACGCGGGGTGCGGACAGGGGCGGACCGGCGCCTACCTTCACGAGCGCGGTCATCGGGTCACCGGGGTGGACCTCGATCCGCACCTGGTCGGGCGGGCGCGGGAGCTGTGCCCCGGCGCCACTTGGGAGGTCGCGGACCTGGCAGGGGATGACTGGGCGACCGGCCCGTTCGACCTGGCGGTCTCCGCAGGCAACGTCCTGGCGTTCGTCGACCCCGCCGACCGTGGAACGGTCCTGGCCAACCTCGCGGCGCGACTGGTGACACCGTCAGACGACGTCGAGGGTCGACCCGGGCGGCTGGTGGTGGGGTTCGGACTCGACCGCGGGTGGACGCGCGAGGAGTTCGACGACGACGCGCGCAGGGCGGGACTCGAGCTGGAGCAGCGCTGGTCCACCTGGGACCTCCGGCCGTTCACCGACGTCAGCGGGTTCATGGTCGCCGTGCTCGTGCGCCGATAGCCCCCGGGGGGCGCTTCCGGGCCGTCGCCCGGCCGGTCCCACCGGCCCGTCAGTGGTGGAAGTGCGACCCGGGCCCCTTACGCGGCATCGGTGAGTCGAGCTGGTCGAGGAACCTCACCTCGCCGGCGAGGTCCTTGATCAGGGCGGCGGCCAGGTCGCGCCCCAGGCCGACCCGGACCACGATGCGCAGTACGGTCAGGTGCGCCAGATCGTCGGCCAGCGGATAGGCGGGCACCAGCCAGCCCTTCATCCTGAGACGATCCGACAGGTCATACAGGGTCCACGTCTCCGTGTACCCCTCCTTGAGCCGCCAGGTGATCACCGGAATCGTGTCCCCGCGGCTCACCAACTCGAAGGGGGCGAGCGCTCCGATCTCCGAGGCCAGGAACTGGGCGACGTCGAGGGACGCCTGCTGGACACGGCGGTAACCCTCCCGCCCGAGCCTGAGGAACATGTAGTACTGCAGGAGGACCTGCGCCCCGGGTCGCGAGAAGTTCAGCGCCAGGGTGGGCATGTCCCCGCCGAGGTAACTGCAGTGGAAGATCATGCTCTCCGGGAGTGACTCCCTGTCGCGCCACACGATCCAGCCCACGCCCGGGTAGACGAGCCCGTATTTGTGGCCGGAGGTGTTGATGGACGCCACGCGCGGGACACGGAAATCCCACTCCAGATCGGGTTGGCAGAACGGCGCGACCATGCCGCCTGACGCGCCGTCGACGTGGATGCGGACGTCGAGACCGGTGGTCTCCTGGATCTGGTCGAGCTTCCGGGCGATCTCCGAGACGGGCTCGTAGGCACCGGTGTAGGTGACGCCCATGATGGCCACCACCCCGATGGTGTTCTCGTCGACGTACTCCTCCAGTTCGTGCCCGTCGAGCATCGGGTGCTCCGCCGAGATGGGCACCCAGCGGGGCTCGACCTCGAAGTAGTTGCAGAACTTCTCCCAGCAGACCTGCACGGCGGTCGACAGGACGATGTTGGGGCTCTCGGTGGACCTCCCGGCCGCCCGGCGCGCGGACTGCCAACGTCGTTTCAGCGCGAGCCCACCCAGCATGCAGGCCTCGGACGAGCCGATCGTCGAGGTGCCGATGGACTCCCGGACGTCGGGCACGTTCCAGAGATCGGCGATCATCCTCCAGCAGCGCTCCTCGATCGCGGCGGTCTGGGGATACTCGTCCTTGTCGATCATGTTCTTGTCGATGGTCTCGGCGTACAGGCGCCGGGCCTCGTCGTCCATCCACGTGGAGACGAACGTCGCGAGGTTGAGTCTCGCGTTGCCGTCGAGCATCGCCTCGTCGTGGACGATCTGATAAGCCGTCTCGGGAAGAGAGGGGTCCTCCGGAAGCTCGAAGCGGGGCAGCTGCGTGGCCTCCCCGGGACGCACGAAGACCGAATCGAGGGTCAGCGACCCGCCACCCTCGTCGGTGGTGTGCCGCGCCGGTGTGTGACGTGCCGCGGCGTGACGTGCGGTCGTGTGGCGTGTTGTGACGTGCGGATTCTCGGCCACTGTCTCTCCTCGGATCGGGACCTGTCCCGTGGCGACTCCTCGGGTGTCAGAGTGTGCCACCGATCGAGGGCGACCGTCGTCGACTTCTCGAGGCTCGCCCCTGACCACCCTCGGCACCATCCGTGGACCCGTAGCGGCACCGCCGGGCCCACCGTCCCAGCACACTGAGTTCATGACCATCCAGAAGAGGTCCGCGAGCACCCGGGGATGGACCGTGGGCCGCCTTCCCGACCTGACCGGCAAGACCATCGTGGTGACCGGCGGCACGAGCGGGATCGGGAAAGAGGCAGCGCGCGAGGTCGCGCGTCGCGGCGCTCACGTGGTGCTCCCCTCCATCACCCGCGCCGAGGGGGAATCGGCAGCGGCGGAGATCGGCGGGTCGACGGAGGTCCACGAGTTCGACCTGACCCGCCTCGACGCCGTACGCGCATTCGCGGCGGACTACACCGGCCCGATCGACGTCCTGCTGGACAACGCCGGACTCATGAGCCGGACACGCGAAGTGACCGCCGACGGCTTCGAACTGCACCTGGGGGTCAATGTCCTCGGGCCGTTCCTGCTCACCGAACTGCTGTTGCCTCAGATCAGGGAGCGTGTCGTGATCACGGCCTCGATGGCCCACACCGCCGGTCGCATCGACTTCACCGACCCCCACTTCCGTCGGCGCCGGTACTCCATGGCGGCGGCGTACGCCCAGTCCAAACTCGGGTGCATGCTCTGGGGCCTCGACCTGCAGAACCGGCTCCGCGCCGCCGGGTCGGTGGTGGACGTCCAGCTCGCGCACCCCGGGTTCGCCGCCACCTCGATCCTCGATCCGACGCCGTTTCCGCCGGTCAACAGAGTTCTCAACCGCATCGGTCGAGGGATCATCCCCACGGCGTCCGACGGGGCGCGACCGCTGCTGTACGCCGCCACGGAGCCGCTGCCACCGGCGTCGTACATCGGACCGTCGGGATTCCGTCAGATCGCCGGGTCGCCGGGCCCGTGCGAGCGCTCCGCTGCCGCCGGGGATCCGGAGCTCGCCCGCCGCTTCCGGGAGTTCGCAGTGAGCGAGACCGGAGCCGATCCAGTCGTCTGACAGGTCGCGTGGTCCTCCCCGGTCGCATCGGTAAGCTGGCGGTCATGACCACCAGCCACCTCGACGCCCCCGACCTCACCGGCCAGTCCGGCGCCGATCGGCCCGTTCACGACCCGACGAGCGAGGTCGTCGATGATTCGATACGCGAGGCCGTCCATGACGCGGCCCGCCGCGCCCGGGGTGCGTCGCGGGAACTGGCCCTGCTCACCGCGGAACGCAAGAACGCGCTGCTGCTGGCCGCGGCCGACGCCCTGGTGTCCGCACAGGCGCAGATCCTCGAGGCCAACGCCCGCGACATCGAGGAGCAGACGGCGGAGGGCACCGGCGAGGCCATGCTGGATCGCCTCCGTCTGACCGCCGAGCGGATCGAGGGCATCGCCGGCGGGCTCCGGCAGGTGGCGGGCCTGGCCGACCCGATCGGCACCGTCACCCGCGGATCCACCCGCCCCAACGGTCTGCAGCTGCGTCAGGTCCGGGTGCCGTTGGGCGTGATCGGCATGATCTACGAAGGCCGCCCCAACGTCACCGTCGACGCCTTCGGCCTGGCGTTCAAGTCGGGCAACGCGGCGTTGCTCCGCGGGTCGCGCTCGGCCCGGCACTCCAACGAGGCGCTCGTGACGGTCCTGCGTGGCGTGTTGGCGCGCCACGAACTGCCGGTGGAGGCGGTCCAGTTGCTGCCGTCGGCCGACCGGTCGTCGGTCACCCACCTCATCCAGGCGCGCGGACTGGTCGACGTGGTGATCCCCCGCGGCGGTGCCGGACTCATCCAGGCTGTGGTGGAGAACGCCAAGGTGCCGGCCATCGAGACCGGTACCGGGAACTGCCACCTCTACATCCACGGAGACGCCGACCTCGACGAGGCCATCCGGCTCCTCCTCAACGGCAAGACCCGCCGGTGCAGCGTGTGCAACGCCACCGAGACGGTACTCCTCGACGAGGCCCTCGGCGACGCCGCCGTGGACCGCGTGGTGGGGGCGCTGCAGTCCGCCGGGGTGACCGTGCACGGGGACCGTGAGGGCCTCGTCCCCGCCGATGACGTGGACTGGGGCGAGGAGTACCTGAGCATGGACATCGCCCTCAAGGTGGTCGAGGGAGTGGATGCCGCAATCGAGCACATCGCGCGCTGGTCCTCGGGACATACCGAGGCGGTGGCCACCCGGAGCATCGAGGTGGCGGACACGTTCTGTGCCCGGGTCGACGCCGCGGCGGTGATGGTCAACGCCTCCACCGCGTGGACGGACGGCGAGATGTTCGGCTTCGGTGCCGAGATCGGCATCTCCACCCAGAAACTGCACGCCCGCGGACCCATGGGTCTCGAGGAGCTCACAAGTACCAAGTGGATCGCGCACGGCAAGGGGCACGTGCGTCCCTGACGCACGCAACCCGGGTCGACGCCCCATCCCACGCGATTCCCACTGAAAGGATCCCCCATGGACCGAGCCCGGACCGCGCAACGACCGGCCTTCCAGAGCATCGATCACGTGATCGAGTGCCTCGGCGCCCAGGGTTACCTGGCCGACCGCTCGACCGCCACGGTGGTCTATCTGGCGGACCGACTGGGCAAGCCGTTGCTCATCGAGGGCCCCGCCGGAGTGGGCAAGACCGAGCTGGCCAAGGCGGTCGCCGCTGCCACCGACGCCGAGCTCATCCGGCTCCAGTGTTACGAGGGTGTCGACGAGGCCCGGGCACTGTACGAGTGGAACCACGCCAAGCAGATCCTGCGCATCCAGGCAGGCCAGGGCGAGGGATGGGACTCCACGCGGGACGACGTGTTCTCGGAGGAGTTCCTCCTGTCCCGGCCGCTGCTCACCGCGATCCGTCGTAGCGATCCCACCGTGTTGCTGGTCGATGAGGTGGACAAGGCCGACATCGAGATCGAGGGGCTGCTTCTCGAGGTGCTCAGCGACTTCGCTGTGACGATCCCGGAACTCGGGACGATCGAGGCGGTCCGCACGCCGTTCGCGGTGCTCACCTCCAACGCCGCACGCGAGCTCTCCGAGGCGCTCAAGCGTCGCTGCCTCTACCTGCACCTGGACTTCCCGACCCCCGAACTCGAGCGCAAGATCCTCGCCTCACGGGTGCCGGAGCTCGACGACCGACTGGCCGAGCAACTGGTCCGGGTGGTCGGGCTGCTGCGCGCCATGGCGCTCAAGAAGGTGCCGAGCGTGTCCGAGACCATCGACTGGGGCCGCACCCTCGTCGCCCTGGGCCTGGACACGATCGACGACGAGACCGTCCTGCAGACCCTCGGGGTGGTGCTCAAGCACCAGTCCGACCAGCTCCGCGCGGCCGCCGAGCTGCGGCTCAACTAGCGTGCGGCGATCAGGAGGCGAGGCACTGTGACCACGCGTTCGCCCGGCGGACTGTCCGGGCATCTCGTCGACTTCGTCGACGCCCTGCGCCGCAAGGGCATCCCGGTGGGACCGAGTGAGGCCGTCGACGCGGCCGCGGCGATGGTCCACATCGACCTGCTCGACCGTGCGGCGCTCAGGGAGGCGCTCGCCGCGACGATCCTGCACAAACCCACCCACCGCGGTGTGTTCGACCAGATCTTCGACCTGTGGTTCCCCGCCGCGATCGGAGCGCACTCCCCGGCGGACGGGGTGGCGGTCGAGGTCGAGATCCCGACGGACGACGACGGCAAGGTGGACCCCGACGCTCTGAACGAGCTCATCGCCTCACTGCTGCTCGAGGACACCGAGGAGTCGCGGGCCAAGGCCCGGGCGCTCGCCGAACTCCTGGTGGAGCAGCTCGGCTCCTATGATTCGGTCAACGGTCCGCGCTACTCCGCCTACCAGGCTCTCAGTCCCCTCGACACCGGCGCGATCATGCAGAGGATCCTCGACGGTCTGATGGGGGCGGACCCGTTCGATCCGGACGGTTCCAAGCGGCACGCCGAGAAGTCCGCGGCCGCGAATTCGGCGGCCGACATGGTGCGGGGTTTCCTCCGCGAGGTCGCCGACGAGACCCGGCGCCGCACCGCGGAGACGGTAGGGCGCGACCGGGTGGCCGACTACGCGGTGGGGCCCGCGGCGGAACAGGTGGACTTCCTGCGGGCCAACGACCAGGACCTGCAGGTTCTGCGGCGACGTGTGGGGCCTCTCGCCCGGCAGCTCGGCAGTCGCCTGGCGGCCCGTCGTCGTCGTCACCGCCAGGGTGCGATCGACATGCGCAAGACGATGCGCCGGTCCATGTCCACCGGCGGGGTGCCGGTGGAACTGGTCCTGCGCAAGCCCCGGCCGGCGAGGCCAGAGTTGGTGGTGTTGTGCGACGTGTCCGGTTCGGTGGCCGGGTTCAGTCACTTCACGCTCCAACTGGTGCACTCCCTGCGTGAGCAGTTCTCCCGCGTGCGGGTGTTCGCCTTTGTCGACACCACCGATGAGGTCACCTCGTTCTTCGAGACCGGCTCGGACCTCGGATCGGCGATGAGCCGCATGGTGCGTGAGGCCCGGATCATCACCTACGACGGGCACTCCGACTACGGTCACGCGCTCGAGGGGTTCGCCGACCGCTACGCCCACACCCTCACGCGCACGGGTTCGCTGCTCATCCTGGGCGACGGCCGCAACAACTACCGCGACCCCTCCGTGGACGCTCTCGAGTTCGTCAGCGAGCGGGTCGGCCACACCCACTGGCTCAACCCCGAGCCCAGGAAGCAGTGGGGCACGGGCGACTCGGCCGCACGCCTGTACTCCCAGTACGTGCCCATGCACGAGTGTCGCAACGTCGAGCAACTCACGGCCGTCGTCGCGGGCCTGTTGC
Organism: Dietzia sp. UCD-THP; assembly: GCF_000349585.1. NCBI lineage: Bacteria > Bacillati > Actinomycetota > Actinomycetes > Mycobacteriales > Dietziaceae > Dietzia > Dietzia sp. UCD-THP. The sequence continues at coordinate 176,024 of NZ_AOSR01000013.1, read as the reverse complement.
CCGTGTGACGGCGCGGGCACGCGAGGGAGCGGAACGTGGTCCCGGACCGATAGACTCGGCGACCATGACCACGACGGGGGCCGCCGCGGGCGCCGGACGCCGCATCGGAGTGATGGGCGGGACCTTCGATCCGATCCATCACGGTCACCTGGTGGCGGCCAGCGAGGTCGCTCACCGCTTCGGCCTCGACGACGTGGTCTTCGTCCCCACCGGAGAGCCGTGGCAGAAGCGGGGGCGTTCCGTCTCACCCGCCGAGGACCGGTATCTCATGACCGTCATCGCCACGGCCTCCAACCCCCGGTTCTCCGTCAGCCGCGTGGACATCGACCGCCGGGGGCCCACGTTCACCGTCGACACCCTCAGGGACCTGCTGCGGCAGAACCCCGGGGTCGAGATCTTCTTCATCACCGGTGCGGACGCACTGGAGAAGATCCTGACCTGGCGCGGCTGGGAGGAGATGTTCGAGCTCGCCACCTTCGTCGGGGTCTCACGCCCCGGCTTCGAGTTGTCCGACACCCACCTCACGGAGATCGGTGACGGGCGCGTGCACCTGCTCGAGATCCCCGCGCTGGCCATCTCCTCGACCGAGTGCCGCAGGCGCGCGGCCGAGGACGCCCCGGTCTGGTACCTCGTGCCGGACGGCGTCGTCCAGTACATCGCCAAACGCAACCTGTACCGTCCCGAGGGCTCCACCAGGCTCGACGGGACCCCCGCCGCGACGGCTCCCGCGCACCGCGAGCTCGTCCGCACCGACAACCACACCGAGGAGATCAACCAGTGACCGCTAGCCCCGAGGCCCTGGAGATGGCGGGCATCGCCGCCCGCGCCGCAGACGACAAGCTGGCCACGGACGTCGTCGTGCTCGATGTCTCCGGTCAGCTCATCATCACCGACTGCTTCGTCCTGGCCTCGGCCGACACCGAACGCCAGGTCAACGCCGTGGTCGACGAGATCGAGGACAAGCTCCGAGAGGCGGGGCACAAGCCGCTGCGTCGGGAGGGCACGCGGGAGGGGCGCTGGGCGCTGCTCGACTACAACGAGGTGGTGGTGCACGTCCAGCATGTCGACGAGCGCGACTACTACTCGCTCGACCGGCTCTGGAAGGACTGCCCGGTCGTGGAGATCGAGGGCGTGGAGACCTCCGGCCGGCCCGAGTCCGCGACCAGTGGCGCGGACGACTCGCTCGCGCCGGAGGAGCCGCAGCGGGATCAGGGGCTCTGACACCCCCGTGACCCGTCGTCTCATCCTGCTGCGTCACGGTCAGACGCATTACAACGCCTCGTTGCGCATGCAGGGCCAGTTGGACACCGAGCTCAGTGAACTCGGAGTCCAGCAGGCTCACGCGGTCGGCCGCGCGTTGGCGCATCGTCGGCCGTGGACGATCCTGTCCTCGGATCTGCAGCGGGCGCGTGAGACGGCCCTGGCACTGGCATCGGAGGTCGGGCTGGAGGTGCGGACCGACCCGCGCCTGCGGGAGACCCATCTGGGCACGTGGCAGGGGATGAGCCATTCGGAGGTCGACGAGCAGTGGCCCGAGGCCCGGATGCGGTGGCGCAGCACACCCCGGTGGTCCCCGCCCGAGGGGGAGAGTCGCCTCGACGTGGCCCGCCGCACCCGGCAGGTGGTCGACGAACTCGTGGACGCCTCGCCCGGGTGGAACGAGCACCCGGCGGTGCTCGTGGCCCACGGGGGCGCGATCGCCGCCCTCACCGCAGCCCTCATCGAGTTGCCGGTCGAGCAGTACCCGATCTTCAACGGGCTTGGGAACACCTGCTGGGTGCAGCTCTCGGCGCATCCGCGCCCCGGGGCGTCCTGGAGTGGACAGGCCGCGGAGCCGGAGATCGGGCCCACGACCGACGGCGCGCGCGAGGTGCTCTGGCGCCTCGACCAGTGGAACGCCGGTCTCACGCCCCCGGTGGCGACGACATGACCATCAGGCTGGTCACCGACTCGAGCGCGGACATCCCCGAGGAGTGGGTCCGCGAGTTCGGCATCACCGTCGTGGATCTGCACGTGGTGGAGGAGGGCGACAGGGCGGTCTCGACGGCCGCGGTCACCCCGGACGAGCTGACCGCGATCTACCAGGAACTCTTGGACGAGCCGGACTGCACGGGCATCGTCTCCGTCCATCTGTCGCGTGAACTCTCGCGCACGTGGGAGTCCGCCGCCGATGCCGCCACGAGGTTCGGTGGCCGGGTCCTGGTCTCGGACTCCCGGTGCGCGGGGATGGCGTTCGGTGCCGCGGTCGCCCAGTGTGCCTGGTCGGCGAACAACGGTCTGGGACTGTCCGGAACCTATGAGCTCGCCGAGCGCCTCTGCCGGGGAGCGTCCACCTTCGCCGCTCTGGAATCCCTGGAGAGTCTGCGCCGGGGCGGACGCATCAGTGTCCTCGCGGCGATCTTCGGCAGTGCGCTGGCCATGCGCCCGATCATCGTGCTGCGTGGTGGGTCGGTCGACCTGGCCGCCAAGGCCAGGACCACGACCAAGGCCCACGAGAAGTTGCGCGCGCTGCTTCGTGACGAGATCGGTCGGGGCGACGTCCTGGTGGTGGTCCACCATCACGAGGCACCGGAGCGGGCCCGGGAGATGGCCACCGAGATCCGCAAGGAGACCCCGTTCCCCGAGCGGGTCCTGGTCGTCGAGTTCGACGAGGTGCTGGCCTGGCACCTGGGGCCCGGGACCGTGGGCGTCTCGGTGACGGACCTCGTCGACACCGCATTCCCCATCCCCGCCGTCGCTCCACAGGACGGCGCCTGAGGGACCTCTCCGGGGTCTGGCCGGGGGGCGCGCCGGTCTAGTTTCGGCCCATGTTCCCCGACACCCGGACTCGTCCCGCGGACACCGGCGACCCCGCGCGCGAGGCCGCGCTGCGCAGGCTCGCGAGTGTGACCGCCCAGGCGGAGCGGGCGTCCGTCCCCTGGGCGGACGCGGAAGCGGACGGGAGGAGACCTGAACGGGTGCCACCCGAGCGCCCGGACGCGGCGGCCTGGGCCGACCCCCCGTGGTGGCGCCGGGTCCGGTGGGCCCCGGACAGGATCGCGGGTGTCGCCCTGGTCGTGTTGGTGTTGGGACTCGGCGGGTTCTCCGTTCATCGTCTCCTGTCCGCGGTGCCCGAGGGCGCTCCGGTGCCGGAACTCCCGTTGGCCACACCGGGCGTGACCGTCCCGGCGGACGGCGCGTCGGCACCGGGTCCGCCCCTGGCGCCGGCCGAGGCCGGGGCGGACTCGACCGGGGCGGCCGGGCCGGTGGACGACGGGTCCGCGGGGCCCGTCGTCGTCTCCGTCGTGGGTCTGGTCGGGCGCAGCGGGTTGGTCACACTGGCCCCGGGCGCTCGGGTGGCGGACGCCCTCGACAGCGCCGGCGGGGTTCTGGACGGCGGCGACCGTGACGGCCTCAACCTGGCCCGGAAGGTGGCCGACGGCGAGCAGATCCTGGTAGGACTGGCACCGGGGCCCGACGGCCCCCGCGGGCCGCGGAGTGGGATCGTCGGCGCCGGTGACCCGCCCGTGGACGGCGGGCCGGCGCCGGCGCCGGTGGCGGGGCCCCCGCCCGGCGCGTCGCCGCCGGGCGGGGGACTGGTCGACCTCAACACGGCGGACGCCACGACCCTCGAGACCCTGCCCGGGGTGGGGCCGGTGACCGCGTCGTCGATCCTGGCCTGGCGGGCCGCAAACGGGTCGTTCGCGAGCATCGATCAGCTGGCCGAGGTCGACGGTATCGGCCCGGTGACGCTCGCCCGGCTCCGGCCGCTGGTCTCGGTGTGAGCACCGGAGCACCGCCCCCCGAGCCGCCCCCCGGGCCGCCGGTCGTGCCGCCGCCCCCGCGGGCACCCGCCGCGCGTGACCTCCGATTGGTCGTCCCGACGCTCGCGCTGTTCGTCACCACCGCGGTCACCCTGGGGATGCGGCCGGCGGCGGCCTGCGCACTCGCGGTGGTACTGCTCGCCGCGGCGGTGATCGCTGTGGCCTGGTCGGTGTCCGTGGGGGCCCGGGAGCGGCCGGACCACACGGCACTGGGGGTACTCGCGGTCGCATGTGCACTGGGGGCGATCGGCGCCGGCGTCCAGGCGGCGCGGTCGCACGCGCTCGCCGCGCATCCGTTGGTCTCGCTCGTCGACACCCGCACGGGAGTCGAGGGCGTGGTGACGGGGTTCGACCGTCCGGTCCGCGGCGGCGGGGTGATGGTTCCGTTGCGGGTGGAGGTCACCGGATCAGGACAGTCGGCGCGAGTGGCCCGCCTCGACGTGGTGGTCCTGGCCCGGGAGGGGTGGCGGGGCCTGCCACCGGGGACGCGGGTGCAGACCTCGGTCATGGTGCTGGAGCCACGCTCTCCCGGGGATCCGCCGGCCCTACGCGCCCTGGCGCCTCCGCGGGTGACCGGGGAACCGGGCGTGACCGGCCGGGCCCCGGCCGCGGTGCGCGAACGGTTGCGAGTGGTCTCCGGTCGCGCACTCGAGGGTGAAGCGGCGGCGTTGCTCCCGTCCTTCGTTCTCGGTGACGAGGGCGGGGTGTCCACGGAGACCCGCGACGGGTTCCGGGCCGCGGGGCTGGCTCATCTCGCGGCGGTCTCCGGAGCCAACACCACCTATGTGGTGGGGTCTGTGCTCCTGGCCGCCGCCGCGCTGGGAGCGGGGCGGCGCGTCCGCATCTTCGCCGCGGGGCTGGCGCTCGCGGGTTTCGTCGCGGTGGTGGGTCCGGAACCCGCGGTGTTGCGGGCGGCCGGGACCGGGGCGATCGGCCTGGCCGCGCTCAGTTCCCACCGGACTGGCCGACCGTTGGCGGCGCTGGCCGGCGTGGTGCTGCTGGTGTCGATGCTCGATCCCACAACGGCCACCGGGGCCGGGTTCGTCCTGTCAGTCACGGCGACCGCCGCGCTCGTGGTGGCCGCCCGACCCGTGGCCGTGCGTCTGCGCCGTCCGTGGATGCCGGCCACCGTCGCGGATCTGCTGGCGGTCTGCGTGGTGGCGCATCTGGCGACCCTGCCGGTGCTGGTGGCCACCGGCCTTCAGGCGGGTCCGTGGGCGCTGCCGGCCAACATCGCGGTGGCGCCGGTGGTGCCGCTGGTGACGGTGCTCGGGACCGCCGCCGCGGCGCTGGGACCCGTATGGCAGGACGGGGCGGTCCTGCTCGCGGCGGCGTGCGCTCCCGCGCTGTGGTGGCTCGAGACGGTCGCCCGGATCGCCGTGGCCCTGCCGGGGTCGCCCGACGTCGCGCCCGGGTGACCCCGGGCACGGATCCGGAGCCGCTCGCGGAGTGACCTTTGTGTACCGGATGCGTCCGGGGTCCCCGCCGCGCATCATGGCCCGCACGGCACAGCTCCGAGACCACGACGCGGAGACGGGACGAGTGAGACTGATGAGAAGGAATGACGACCTGAACGGAAAGATCATCGTCGTCACGGGAGCATCCAGCGGCTTCGGCCGTGGCGCCGCGATCGCCCTCGGCGCGCGCGGGGCGCACGTCGTCCTGGCCGCTCGCCGCGGCGAGGTGCTCGAGGAGGTGGCCACCCGGATCGCCGCGTCCGGTGGTTCTGCCGTGGCGGTGCCCACGGACGTCAGCGATCCCGAGGCCGTCGAGAACCTGGCAGCGGCGGCGGAGGAACACTTCGGCCCCATCGACGTGTGGATCAACAACGCCGCGGTCGGTGTGATGGGCCTGTTCTGGGAGGTGCCGCTCGCGGATCACGCCCGACTCGTCGACGTGGATCTCAAGGGCATGATCTTCGGTGCCCACGTGGCACTGCGGCGTTTTGCGGCCCGTGGCGAGGGCGTGCTGGTCAACGTGGGATCGGTCGCCGGAGAGGTTCCGCTGGCCTATCAATCCACGTACTCCGCGGTGAAAGCGGGCATCACGAGCCTCGGTCGCTCCCTCACCGAGGAACTGCGACTGGCCGGGTTGGAGGAAACGGTGAAGGTCGGCACGATCCTGCCCTGGGCGGCCGACACCCCGTGGTGGGATCACGTCGGAAACTACACCGGCCACGCGCCGCGGCTGACGGCGATGGACGACCCCGACCTCATCGTGGACGCGATCGTCGACGCCTGCACGAACCCGGAGCAGGAACGCCCCGTCGGGCCGAAGGGGCGTGCCGCCCACACCTCGCACCGCCTGTTCCGCGAGCTGACCGAGCGGTTCTCGGGAACGCTCTCCCGGGCCGAGCTCGGTAACGGTGCGCGCGTACCGGACACCGCCGGCGCCATCCACGAACCGGTGGCCGTCGGCACTGCTGTGCACGGGGACACCCGGGCGCGGATGGTCGAGGAGGATGCCGACCCCGGTTCGTGAGGGCGGTGGTGCGGGCCTGACGGACGTGCGTGGCACCATGTCATCTGACGACGACGAGGAGCGCACATGTCACCAGGCTCTGCACCCGCCGCTCTGCATCTTGTCCTGGGCGAGGACGAGTTCCTCACCGAGCGCGCCACGGCCGGTGTCGTGGCGACCGCTCGGGCGGCGGCTCCTGCGGGGGAGGACCCCCCCGTCGTCTCTCGACTGGGCGGGCCGGAGGTCGGTGCGTCGCAGTTGTTCGAACTGCTCTCCCCGTCGCTGTTCGGCGAAGCCCGCATCGTGGTGATCACCGGGGCCGCAGAGCTGGGCAAGGACGCCCAGGCGGCGGTGATGGACGCGGCCGTCGACCTTCCGGACCGGACCGTCATGGTGGTCCAGCACACCGGCGGTGGCCGGGCGAAGTCGCTCGTGCCGGACCTGCGGAAGGCCGGCGCTCAGGAACACGCGGCCGGAAAGCTCTCACGTCACACGGACGTGGTGGGATTCGTGCGCTCGGAGTTCCGTGGCCTCGACGTCCGGGTGGCCCCGGAGGCGTGTGAAGCCCTCGTCGAGGCGGTGGGTACCGACCTGCGGCAGCTGGCGTCGGCGTGCGGCCAGCTGGTGGCCGACACCGGGGGGAAGGTCGACGTCGAAGCAGTGCGCCGTTATCACTCCGGTGTCGTGGGCGTGAGCGGTTTCACCGTGGCCGAGCGGGCGGTCACGGGGGACGTGGCCGGGGCGATCGAGGCGCTGGAATGGGCCATGCACACCGGGGTCCCGCACGTCGTGTTGGCGGACGCTCTCGCGGACGCCGTGAACTCGATCGCCATGGTGGGGACGCAACGGGGCACCCCGCCCGCCGAGTTGGCGCGGCAGGGGCTGCCCCCCTGGAAGGTCAAGAAGGTCACCGCGCAGACCCGGTACTGGTCCATCGACACCCTGGGTCGGGCCCTCCAGGTGGTCGCCCGCCTCAACGGGGAGGTCAAGGGACAGGCGGAGGACACCTCCTACGCGCTGGAACGGGCGGTCCGTGCGGTGGGGTCGCTGGCGGGCGCCGCGTAGGACGCGACCGGGCAGAACGCGACCGGGCAGCACACGGCCGGGCAGGACGCGACGAGGGCCCACCACGCGACCTCGATCGGTGCGGGGTGGGCCCTCGGAGCCTCGTCGCGGCGTCCGCCGCGGGGCTGTGCTCCCCGGTGGGGGAGCGGGTCGCCTCAGAGCGAGTTGACGGCCTTGGCGAGCGACGACTTCTTGTTGGCGGCCTGGTTCTTGTGGATGACTCCCTTGGTGGCGGCCTTGTCGAGCTGACGCGAGGTCGCGACGAGGAGCGCACCGGCCTTGGCCTTGTCGCCGGCCTCGGTGGCCTCACGCAGGTTGCGGATGGCCGAACGCAGCGAGGACTTGATCGACTGGTTGCGCAGGCGGTTGCGCTCGTTGGTGAGGTTCCGCTTCTTCTGGGACTTGATGTTGGCCACTGGTCACCTTTGGTCGTGTCTCGACGGCCCCGCGGGGGTCCGGTCGATCGGATGTCATGTCTCTCGTCCGCTCGAACGCGCGCTACGCGATCCGGTGGACACCGACGACCGACTTTACCAGCGGCGGCGTCACCGGCCAAAACCCGGCGGCCGCCCCTGTCCGCCTCAGCGCCACCCGTAGTCCGAGCGCAGCCGGCCGGCAACCCGCTCGAACGTGCCGCGGGGGCAGATCGCGCCCTCGCGGCGGATGCCCTGCTCGGGGACATCGAGCACCCGGTCCAGCCGGACCCAGCTCGGTCGGCCCTCCGCATCCCACGGCCCGGCGCCCAGGGACTGCCAGCCCTCGTCGTCGTCCCGCCTGGCCTGCGAGGACAGCATCAGTCCGAGCAGGCGGTCGCCGTCGCGGCCCACCACCAACACAGGGCGGTCCTTCCCGCGTCCGTCGGCCTCCTCGAACTCCACCCAGGTCCACACGATCTCCCCGGGGTCCGCCCGACCGTCGAGGTCCGGCGCATAGGACAGGGTGCGCGCGCGACTCGCGGTGGGCACGGACCCGGTCGTGGCGGGCCGTCCTGCCCCGACGGCCCCGGCCGTCTGGGGAGCGGTGATCCCGCGATCCTCGAGGCGCCGTCGCACCTCGAGGGCCACCGTCGGTCCGTACTTGCGGCCCATCCGAGCCGCGGTGCGACCCATCCGGGCCCAGTCGATCGCCATGTCCGCCAGGGTAACCGCATCTAGGATCCCGACTCATGGACGTGATCTTCGCGGTGGTGTGGTCGGACGACACGGTCGGGCCCGTTCCCGACGGCTCGGGCCTGCGGACGGAGATCGCCCGGGCGGTGGACGGTCCGCTCGCCGAGCTCGGCGTGGGCGAGTACGTGGTGAACGTCCGGGACGAGGCGGTCGCCGGCGCGATGATCGACGTGCAGGTGACCCCGCGACCGGTGCTGGCGGCGGTCCGCGCGCGGGTGCCGGTGGCCTCGGCCTCCGCGTGTGCCGACTTCCTCGACGGATTGCGTGGGCTGGGTCCGGTCTCCGTGTGGTCGGTCACCGCGTCGGAGCCGCTCCCCGTGCCCGGGCCGGGAGAGGACGGAAGGTGTCCCGGAATGGCGAATCTGGCCTTCCTGCGGCGGCCCGGGCGTCTGGATCGCGAGGAGTGGCTGCGCATCTGGCTCGAGGAGCACACCACGGTGGCGATCGAGACGCAGTCGACCACCGGGTACACCCAGCACGTGGTGGTCCGCGCACTGACCGAGGGGGCGCCGGAGATCGCGGGGATCGTCGAGGAGGTCTTCCCGATCGAGGCGGCCCGCGACCTGGGGGTGTTCTTCGATTCGCGGGGCAGTGACGAGCGGATGGGCGCCAACATCGAGGCCATGACCGCCTCGACGGCCCGGTTCCTCGAGGACGGAGCGGTCGACGCGATCCCCACGGGGCGGTACGTGATGGGTGTCCGGAGTCCGCGCGTGTGACAATGGGGTGATCGCCCGGTCGGACCGCACCCCGCCACGCCCGGGCCCGCCCGAGGAGTGATCGAGATTCCCAACTTCGCAGAGACGACGTTCACCGATCCCGCCAGGATCAGGAACTTCTGCATCATCGCGCACATCGACCACGGCAAGTCGACGTTGGCCGACCGCATGCTGCAGATCACCGGTGTCGTCGAGGAGCGGCTCATGCGGGCCCAGTACCTCGACCGCATGGACATCGAGCGCGAACGCGGCATCACCATCAAGGCGCAGAACGTCCGCCTGCCGTGGGTGCCGCGCTCCGGTGACCACGCGGGCGAGGAGATCGTACTGCACATGATCGACACCCCGGGCCACGTGGACTTCACCTACGAGGTCTCCCGCGCTCTCGAGGCGTGCGAGGGGGCGATCCTCCTGGTGGACGCCGCGCAGGGGATCGAGGCGCAGACGCTGGCCAACCTCTACCTGGCCATGGAGAACGACCTCGAGATCATCCCGGTCCTCAACAAGATCGACCTCCCGGCGGCGGACCCCGAGCGGTTCGCCGAGGAGATCTCCCACATCGTCGGGTGCGAGCCGGACGAGGTCCTCCGGGTCTCCGGCAAGACGGGCGCGGGGGTCGAGGAACTATTGGACAGGGTGTGCGACGTGGTCCCCGCGCCCGAGGGCGACCCCGACGCCCCCGCCCGCGCCATGATCTTCGACTCGGTCTACGACACCTACCGGGGTGTCGTCACCTACGTGCGCGTCGTCGACGGATCGCTCCGGCCCCGCGAGAAGGTTCGGATGATGTCGACCGGCACCACGTACGAGGCCCTCGAGGTGGGGATCATCTCGCCCGAACCCAAGGCCTCCACGGGCCTCGGACCGGGAGAGGTCGGCTACCTCATCACCGGCGTCAAGGACGTGCGGCAGTCCAAGGTCGGTGACACGGTGACCAGCGCCCGGGGCGGCGCGGAGGAGCCGCTGGCGGGATACGCCGAACCCAACCCGATGGTCTTCTCGGGTCTCTACCCGATCGACGGGTCCGACTACCCGGTCCTGCGCGACGCGTTGGACAAGCTGCGACTCAACGACGCCTCGCTGGACTACGAGCCGGAGACCTCCGTCGCACTCGGCTTCGGCTTCCGCTGCGGTTTCCTGGGTCTGCTGCACATGGAGATCACCCGGGACCGGCTGGAGCGGGAGTTCAACCTCGCCCTGATCTCCACCGCACCGAACGTGGTGTACCGCGTGGTCGCCGAGGACGGGAGCGAGCACCAGGTCACCAACCCGTCGTACTGGCCCGAGGGCAAGCACCGCGAGATCTTCGAGCCAATCGTCAAGTGCACGATCATCGTTCCCAGCGAGTTCGTGGGCACCGTCATGGAACTGTGCCAGTCCAAGCGCGGCGAGATGAAGGGCATGGACTACCTGTCCGAGACCCGCGTGGAATTGCGCTACGTCATGCCGATGGGCGAGATCATCTTCGACTTCTTCGACTCGCTCAAGTCCCGCACCAAGGGGTACGCGTCGATGGACTACGAGGAGGCCGGTGAGCAGGCGTCCGATCTGGTCAAGGTCGACATCCTGCTGCAAGGCGAGGCCGTGGACGCGTTCTCCGCGATCGTGCACCGGGACTACGCGCAGGCCTACGGCAACAAGATGACGGGCAAGCTCAAGGAGCTCATCCCGCGTCAGCAGTACGAGGTGCCCATCCAGGCGGCGATCGGCGCGAAGATCATCTCCCGCGAGAACATCCGCGCCATCCGCAAGGACGTGCTGTCCAAGTGCTACGGCGGCGACATCAGCCGCAAGCGCAAGCTGCTCGAGAAGCAGAAGGAGGGCAAGAAGCGCATGAAGTCGATCGGCCGCGTGGACGTGCCCCAGGAGGCCTTCGTGGCGGCGCTGTCCGCGGAGTCGAGCGCCGACAAGAAGTAGGACCCGGGCCCGCGGGGTTACGGCTTCGCTCGGTGGCGTCGCACGGCGGACCGGTTGGTGCAGCGGGTCGAGCAGTACCGTTTCCGCCCGTTGCGGGTGGTGTCGGCGAAGACGTCCTCGCAGTCGTCGGCCGCGCACCTGGCCAGCCGGTCGATGCCGCGTGAGGTCAGGTGCAGTGCGGTGCCCACCGAGAACATGGCGGTGAGCAGTCGGGCGAACGGGACGTCGTCCGCGCGGTAGTGCACGTGCCAGTGGCCGTCGTGGTCGGTGAGTCGCGGCGGTGCGGAGTGCTCCGCGAGCAGAGCGTTGAGGGCGTCGGCCCGCCCGCGGGGCTCGGTGGTGTCGACGACGACGAGCCAGTCGTCGAGGAACGTCAGCGTCTCCGCGAGGTCCGCGTCGGAGGTTCCGCGGTCGATGGTCACCCCCGATTCGCGGCAGCGGTCCACCAGTTCGCGGGTGGTGCGGGGGCGGCGGTTCGCCAGGTCGGCGGCGAGGGTCACCGGATCCGCCCCGTAAGGGTTGATATACACAAACCAATTACAGCACAGTACCCGGTATGCCTCAGTCACTCGCGGGTCTGACCGCGTCCCCGGCCGTCGGGATCTCAGTGTGGGTCCTGGCCGCGCTCGTGCTGGCCGCGTTCGTCGCCGGCTGGGTCGACTCGGTCGTCGGCGGGGGAGGGCTCATCCAGCTCCCGGCGTTGGTCGTCGGCCTCCCCGCGGACGCCTCGACCCCGGAGATCCTCGGCACCAACAAGCTCTCCTCGGTCGCCGGGACCCTGGTCGCCTCTGCCACCTATCTGCGCCGGATCCGTGTGCCGGTCGGGATGGTCCTCCCGCTGGTGGTCGCCGCGTTCGCCGGCTCGGCCGCGGGCTCCTCGGTCGCCCGGTTCATCCCGCGGGACCTGCTCACGCCGGTGGTGCTGGCGGCCGTGATCGTGGTGGGCGCCTACACGTGGTTCCGGCCCACCATGGGTCGCACCCACGAGAACCGGTACACCGGATGGGCGCGCATCTGGCGTTCGGCGCTGATCGGGCTGGTGATCGGGTTCTACGACGGGGTCCTGGGGCCGGGGACCGGGTCGTTCTTCGTGATCGCGATCGTCGCGTTCCTGGGCTTCGGGTTCCTGCAGGGGACGGTGGCGGCCAAACTCGCCAACCTCACCACCAACATCGCCTCGATCCTGGTCTTCGGCATCCACGGTGAGGTGTTGTGGATCATCGGTGGCTGCATGGCGGTGGCCAACCTCACCGGCGGGTTCATCGGCGCCAAGATGGCGATGCGTCACGGCAACGAGTTCATCCGGGTGGTGTTCCTGGTGGTCATCGGCATCCTGGCGGTCAAGCTGGCGTGGGACACCGTGGTCCTGTGGACATGAGGCGCCCCGGGAGGGCCGACGTAGACTCGCCCCCATGAGCCTCCCGAACCCCGAGCCCGGCCGCCACCCGCTCCTCGACGAGTCGCCGCTGCCGTACGGCCTCCCGGACTTCGCGGCGATCGACGAGGCGGAACTGGAGCCGGCCATCCGGACGGCGATCGACGACCACGCCGCCGAGATCGCGGCGATCGTGGCCAACCCGGACGCCCCGACCGTCGAGAACACGGTCGTCGCCCTCGAGCGGTCGGGCCAGGCGCTCCAGCGGGTCCTGTCCGTGTTCTACGGACTCCTCGGTCCCGATGCGACACCCGCCCGCCTCGACGTCGACCGGGTCGTCTCACCGCTGTTGGCCGCGCACTCGTCGGCCGTCATGACCGACCCGGGCCTCCTCGCGCGGGTCGACGCCGTCCACTCGGCGTCGGAGGCGGGGGAACTCGAGGTCGACGACGAGACCGCCCGCCTGATCAGCCGGCACCACCGTGACCTCCTCCGGGCCGGCGCGGGACTCGACGAGGCGGGCCGCGCCCGACTGACCGCGATCGACACCCGACTGGCCGAACTGACCACGGCCTTCGGGGAGAACCTGCTCGCCTCGACCGCCGAGCTCGCCGTTCCCGTGACCGACGAGGCCGAGCTGGAGGGCCTGTCCGCGTCCATGCGGTCGTCGCTCGCCGCCGCGGCCCGGGAGGCGGATCGGGAGGGCTGGCTCATCCCACTGGGACTGCCCACCGTGCAGCCGATCTCCGCGTGGCTGGACCACCAGGGCCTCCGGCGGCGGGTGATGGAGGCCTCGCTGCGGCGGGGGTCCACGCCCGGTCACGACAACTCCCCGATCGTCCTGGAGATCGTCCGGCTCCGCGCCGAGCGCGCGCAGCTGCTGGGTCTGGACTGCCACGCCGAGCACGTCCTGGCCGTGGAGACCGCCGGCTCGCCCGACGCGGCACGGGGACTGCTGCTCGACGTGGTCGACGCCGCTGTGACCAACGCCCGCAACGAGGCCAAGGACCTGCTCGGCGGAGAGGACCGGGAGCTGGACCCGGCCGACTGGGCCTTCGAGTCCGAGCGGTTGCGCGCAGACCGCTTCCAGGTGGACGACGCCCGTGTCCGGCCGTACTTCGAGCTCGAGAGGGTGCTCCACGACGCCGTCATGCACTCGGCCTCCGAGCTCTACGGCCTGCGCTTCGCCGAGCGGACGGACCTGCGCGGATACCTCCCCGACGTCCGCGTGATCGAGGTGTTCGACGAGAGGCGCACCGAGCCCGACGCCGGTGTGGGGTTGTTGCTGCTCGATTACTACGCGCGTCCGACCAAGCGGGGCGGTGCCTGGATGAGTTCCTTCCGCGATCAGTCCCGTCTCCTGGACTCGCGGCCCGTCGTCGTCAACGTCATGAACCTGTCCCGCCCCGCGGCGGGTGAGCCGACGCTGCTCACGATGGACGAGGTCACCACGATGTTCCACGAGTTCGGGCACGCCCTGCACGGTCTGCTGTCGGACGTGGAGTACCCGGTGTTCTCCGGTACCTCGGTGCCGCGCGACTTCGTCGAGTTCCCGTCCCAGGTCAACGAGATGTGGGCCCGCCGGCCCGAGCTGCTCGCGCGGTACGCCCGGCATGTGGAGACGGGGGAGCCGATCGACCCGGATCTGGTCGAACGGATGCGTCAGGCCGAGCGCTTCGGTGAGGGACAGGCCACCGTCGAGTACCTCGCCGCCGCCCTGCTCGACCTGGCCTGGCATTCGCTGAACCCGGCCGAGGCCGAGGCGGTCACGGACGTGGACGAGTTCGAGGCGCGGGTGCTGGCCGACGCGGGCCTCGACGTCCCCGGCGTGGAACCCCGGTACCGGTCGCGGTACTTCCAACACATCTTCGCCGGCGGGTACTCGGCCGCCTACTACTCGTACTTCTGGGCCGAGGTCCTCGACGCGGACGCCGCCGAGTGGTTCTCCGAACGCGGGGGACTGCAGAGGGCGACGGGCGAGGCGATGCGCCGCGAGGTCTTGTCCCGGGGCGGGGCGATCGACTTCCTCGACGCCTATCGGGCGATGCGCGGCGCGGACCCGAGCCCCTCGGCGCTGCTGCGTCGCCGGGGCCTGGACTCCTCGGTCGTGGGTGGCCGCGAGGCCGCGGCCGTCGGTCGGTCGTAGGATCGCGTCGTGACGGCATTCCTCGAGTTCTGGGACACGGTCGAACTCTGGCTCGCCACGCTGCCGTTCCCGCTTCAGGTCTTCATCATGCTCGCGGTGGGCGTCCCGCTGTTCTATCTGGTCGCGGTGGGCGTCGAGCGGGTGGCAGATGTGCTCGTGGACCGGTTCCGGGGCCTTGTCGCCTCCGGCGACGCAGAGACCGGGAAGGAGGTCATCTGATGCCCCGATCGCGTGTGACTCTGGCCCTGATCCTGCTGATCGCGCTCGTCGTGATGGCGTGGCTCATCCTCGACGTTTACTGAGCACAGGCCGTCGGTCGAACACGCGCTGTGAGACTGACTGCGGACGTACACTTCGTGCATGCAGCGCCTGAGTGGACTTGACGCCAGCTTTCTCTACTTCGAGACCAGGGCCCAACTCCTGCACGTGTGCGGGTTGATCGTCCTCGACGGATCCGAGATGAACGGTGGCTACTCGTTCGACGCGCTGCGGTCCGAGCTCGCCCGCCGGGTCACGGCCATGCCGGGCTTCCGCCGCAAGCTGCACGACTCGTTGCTGAACATCGATCACCCGGTCTGGGTCGAGGCCGAGGACTTCAACATCGACCATCACCTCCACCGGGTGGGCCTGCCGGAGCCGGGCGGAGACGAGGTGCTCGCGGAACTGTGTGGGCACCTGGCCAGCCAGCCGATCGACCGCTCCATGCCGTTGTGGCAGATGTATGTCATCGAGGGGCTTCCCGATGACCGGTTCGCGGTCTTCGCCAAGATGCATCACTCGACAGTCGACGGCGTCACGGGTGCCAACATGATGTCCCAGTTGTGTTCACTCACCCCGGACGATCCGACTCTCGACCAGGAACTGGTGGAGGAGACCGCCGGCGGGTCCGGGGCTCTCGAACTGGCCGTCGGTGGGGCGTTGTCCCGCCTGGCCACCCCGTGGCGCCTGGCCTCGTTGCTCCCGGGGACACTCGGCGTCGTACCGTCGTGGATCAACAGGGCGCGCAAGGGACTGGCCATGCCGGCGCCGTTCACCGCGCCCCGCACCCCGTTCAACCGCACGATCACCGGGCACCGGTCCATCTCGTACGCCAGTGTGGACCTGGACCAGATCAAGCGCATCAAGAACGCCTTCGGCACCACCGTCAACGACGTCGTGCTGGCGATCTGCTCGACTGCGCTACGGACCTATCTGGACGACCTCGACGAGCTGCCCTCCAAGCCCCTCATCGCGATGGTCCCGATGTCGGTGCACGCCGCGGAGTCGCGCCCCGGCACCAACCGCGTGTCGGGCATGTTCATGTCGCTGGCCACGGACATCGACGACCCCGTCGAGCGGCTGGAGTCCATCCGGGACGCCAACACCGTCGCCAAGGACCACACCGACGCGCTCGACGCCAATCTCCTCACCGACTGGGCGCAGTTCGCGGCTCCGTCGGTGTTCGGGTCCGCGGTCCGGATGTACTCGCGACTGAGGCTCTCGGAGCGGCACCCCGTGGTGCACAACCTCATCATCTCCAACGTGCCCGGCCCGAACATCCCGCTCTACTTCCTCGGGGCCAGGGTCACCAAGATGCTGCCGATGGGACCGGTGTTCCACGGAGCCGGACTCAACTGCACGGTGATGTCGCTCGATGGTGAACTGCACTTCGGGTTCATCGCGTGCAAGGACCTCGTTCCCGACCCGTGGCCCATGGCTCGGGCGGTGGATGCGGCGTTGGCCGAACTGGTCGCCGCCGCCGAGGAGCGGGAGGCGAGCGGCACCCCCACCGCGGAGCGGAAGTCGGCCGCCGAGTTGGCGCAGCTGCGCAAGCAGTCGAAGAAGGCCGGGCGTCAGTCATCCACGGCGACGTCCCGGAAGCCCCCGTCGAAGAAGCCGGCCGCGGCGTCGTCGGCGGCCAGTACATCGGCCGAGCCGAAGAAGGCACCGGCCAAGAAGGCTCCGGCCAAGAAAGCACAGGCGAAGAAGGCTGCGGCGAAGAAGGCTCCGGCCAGGAAGGCTCAGGCGACTAAGGCTCAGGCGACGAAATCGGCCGCAGCGAAGCCGACCGCCAAGAAGACCTCCTCGCAGAAGCAGGCCGCTACCGCCGAGGGCTCCGCCACCACACCCACGGCCACCAAATCGACGGCCACCAAGCGCACGGCCACCACAAAATCGGCCACCAAGCGCACCGCGAAGAAGTCCCCGACCCGGAACTCGGCCGGCAAGCCCACGGGATCCAAGCCCGCCACCCCCGCGCGCGGCCCCGCGGGACCGGCATCCGGCACTGTGGGCTCCGTGACCAGACCAGACGACACCCCCGCAGCCGACCAGGCCCCGCGCTCCTCAACCCCCACGGCCTCTCCCTCAACCGATCCGACCGGCGCCGTCAAGGCCGGCGGACCGGCTGCGTCCTCCTCGGGGGGCGGTGAGACCGGGGACGTCAGTGCGACCGGTCAGGCGTGACGACCGGGGTCACCGATCCCGCAGGTCTCGCGCTCTCCCCGCCGCCGCGCGACCCGCGGGCTCCGTTCGGGATCTACCTCCACGTCCCGTTCTGCGCATCCCGCTGCGGTTACTGCGACTTCAACACCTACACCGCCGGGGAACTCGGGTCGGCCACGTCGCCCGCCGACTGGGAGCGCGCCGCCGCGCTGGAGATCGAGCGGGCGGCGTCCGTCCTGGCCGGGTCCGGTTCCCCGCCGCTGGTCGACACCGTCTTCGTCGGCGGCGGGACGCCGTCGCTCGTGGGTGCGGACGTCCTGGTGGGGATGCTGGGGCGCATCCGGTCGACGTTCGGACTGGCACCCGGCGCCGAGGTGACGACCGAGAGCAATCCGGAGTCCACCTCCCCCGAGTTCTTCGGACGCCTGCGCGAGGGCGGGTTCACCCGGATCTCGCTCGGCATGCAGTCCACGGCAGCGCACGTCCTGCGGGTCCTGGACAGGGCGCACACCCCGGGGCGCCCGCAGGAGGCGGTCGCCGAGGCCGGTAGCGCCGGGTTCGACCACATCAACCTGGACGTGATCTACGGGACCCCGGGGGAGACCGACGACGACCTCGCCCGCACCCTCGACGCCGTCGTGGAGACCGGCGTGGACCACGTGTCCGCATATTCGCTCATCGTCGAGGACGGCACCGCGTTGGCCCGGAGGATCCGGCGGGGAGAACTGCCCGGAACCGTCGACGATGTGCTCGCGGACCGCTACGAGCAGGTGGCGCAGCGGCTCGCGCGGGCGGGGTTCCACTGGTACGAGGTGTCCAACTTCGCGGCCGACGAGTCGGGATACTGCCGCCACAACATGGGGTACTGGCGCGGCGGCGACTGGTGGGGGATCGGACCCGGGGCGCACAGCCACGTCGCCGGTGCCCGCTGGTGGAACCTGCGTCACCCTGCCCGGTACGCGGCCGCCTGCGACGCCGGTGACCTCCCGGTGGAGGGCGGGGAGCGGCTCACCGACGCCGATCGGCACCTCGAGCGGATCATGACCGGCCTCCGGCTGGCCGAGGGGCTCCCGGACGCCGCCTTCACGGCGCAGGAGCGGGCGCGGGCGGACCTCCAGGTGTCGGCGGGTCTGCTGCGGCGCCGTCCCCCGGGCGGGGCCGACGGCGGCGGGTACGCCCTGACCGAGTCGGGCAGGCTGCTGGCGGACGGAGTCGTGCGCGACGTCCTCCTGTAGAGGCGCTGGATTAGAATCGTCCGTACGCAGGGAGCGAGGAGGGGAATCGATGTCGAGCACGGCCGATCGTAGGACCGAGGTCCTGCGCGCGATCGTCTCCGACTACATCGCCTCGCACGAACCCGTCGGCTCCAAGTCCCTGGTCGATCGCCATTCGCTGGGGGTCTCGAGTGCGACGATCCGCAACGACATGGCCGTGCTCGAGGCGGAGGGCTTCATCGTCCAGCCCCACACGAGTTCCGGACGGATCCCCACGGAGAAGGGCTACCGCCACTTCGTCGACTCGATCGAGGAGATCACGCCGCTCTCGCGGGCGCAGCGGAAGGCCATCCAGGCCTTCCTCGAGGGTGCCGTCGACCTCGACGACGTCCTCCGGCGGGCCGTGCGGCTGCTGTCGCAGCTCACCCGCCAGGTCGCCGTCGTCCAGTACCCGGTGCTGGGACGCTCCACCGTGCGTCATCTCGAGGTGGTGAGCCTGGCACCCACCCGCCTGCTGTTGGTGCTGATCACCGACACCGGTCGGGTGGACCAGCGGACCGTCGACCTCGCCGCGGCGCTGACGGACGACCACCTGGCCGAACTCCGGACGCTCCTGTCGGAGGCGGTGGCGGACAAGAGACTCGGCGACGCCTCCGAGGCGCTGGCGGCCACACCCGAGCGCGCGCGGCCGGACTACCGCGACGCCGCGGAGAGGTGCGTGACGGTGCTGGTGGAGACCCTCGTGGAGCAACCCGACGACCGCATCGTCCTGGGCGGCACCGCCAACCTCACGCGCAGCGCGGCCGATTTCGACGGTTCCCTGAGATCCGTCCTCGAGGCGTTGGAGGAGCAGGTCGTGATCCTCCGGTTGCTCTCGGCGGCGCAGTCCGTGGGGATGGGGGGCCCCGGCGGGGTCACCGTCCAGATCGGCGAGGAGACCCGGTCGGCGGAGATCCGCGGGGCGTCCGTGGTGTCCTCCGTGTACGGTTCCGAGCGCCAGATGCTCGGCGGGATGGGGGTGCTCGGGCCCACCAGAATGGATTACCCGGGAACAATCGCCTCGGTCGCCGCTGTTGCCCACTACGTGGGCGAGATCCTGTCCGGGCACTGACGCCCGTAGCCTCACCCGGGACCGGTGTCCCACCGACCTGATCCACATGACGAAAGGCGACACGTGCCACGCGACTACTACGGGACCCTCGGGGTCGATCGAGGCGCCTCGGAGTCCGAGATCAAGCGCGCCTACCGCAAGCTCGCCCGCGAGCTGCACCCCGATGTCAACCCGTCGGACGAGGCGCGTGAGAAGTTCAGCGAAATCACGGCGATCTACGAGGTGCTCACCGACCCCGAGAAGCGCCGCGTCGTGGACATGGGCGGCGATCCTCTGGACTCCTCTCCCGGTGGCGGATACGGCGGCGGTTTCGGTGGCGGGGGTTTCGGCGCCGGCGGGGGACTCGGCGACGTGTTCGAGGCGTTCTTCGGTGGCGGCGGCGGTGGCGGCGGACGTGGCCCCCGGAGCCGTGTGCAGCCGGGGTCGGACGCGCTGATCCGCGTGAACCTGACGCTGGCGGAGTGCGCGACCGGCGTGACCAAGGAGATCCAGGTCGACACGGCCGTCCTCTGCGAGACCTGCCACGGGAAGGGGTCCGCGACCGACGCGCCGCCCGCCAAGTGTGGGATGTGCCAGGGGCAGGGTGAGATCCAGTCCGTCCAGCGCTCTCTGTTGGGCAACATCATGACCAGCCGACCGTGTCCCACCTGCGCCGGGACCGGTGAGATCATCACCGATCCGTGCGGTGACTGCACCGGCCAGGGCCGCGTCCGCAAGCGCCGCACCGTGTCGGCCAAGATCCCGGCAGGCGTCGGTGGCGGAATGCGGATCCGGCTGTCCGGGCAGGGTGAGGTCGGTCCCGGCGGTGGCCCTGCCGGGGATCTCTACATCGAGGTCAACGAGCGCACCCACCCGGTGTTCGTCCGCGACGGCGAGGACCTGCACTGCACGGTCCGCGTCCCGGTCGTGGACGCCATCCTCGGCGGCCGGGTGGACCTGGAGACCGTCGTCGGTGACGACCTTCAGATCGACATCCCGTCCGGCACCCAGCCCGGGCACACGGTCACCCTGTCCGGCCGCGGGATGCCGCGTGTCCGGGGCGGCGGGGCCGGTGACCTCACGGTCCACATGGAGGTCGTGATCCCCGACAAGCTGGACCGCAAGCGAAGGGACCTCGTGGAACAGCTGCGCCGGCTCGGTGGCGACTCGGCCGAGATCGTCAACGAGGACACCGCCCGCCGGGGCGGGTTGTTCTCACGGCTGCGCGACGCGGTCGCGGGTCACTGACCCGGTGACCCCGCCTCTGTTCCGACTCGACGCGGTGCCCGCGGTCGGCGAGACCGCCGTCCTGGACGGGGCCGAGGGGAGACACGCCGGCTCGGCCCTGCGGGTGCGGCCCGGGGAGCTGCTCCGCATCGGCGACGGCCGCGGCCGGGTGGCGGACTGCTCGGTCCTGACGTCGGGGCCCGGCCGGGTCGAGGCGGAGGTCCTGGCCGTCACCACGGTCGACCGACCGACCCCCCTGGTGACGGTGGTGCAGGCACTGCCCAAGTCCGAGCGGGGCGAGCTCGCCGTGGAGCTGGCCACCGAGGCCGGGGCCGACCGGATCGTGCCGTGGCAGGCGGACCGGTGTGTGAGCCGCTGGGCGGGGCCCAAGCTCGACAAGGGCCGGGCCAAGTGGGCCAACGCGGCCCGCGCCGCCGCCAAACAGTCCAGGCGGGAATGGGAGCCGGCGATCGGTGACGTCCTCGACTCCGCCGGCCTCACCGCGTTCGTCTCCGAGGAGATCGCGGCCGGTGCGCTCGCGCTGGTGTTGCACGAGGACGGTGCCGCCCGATTCGCGGACGCCGTGACCGCGGCGGGGCCGGTCGAGCGGATCATCCTCGTCATCGGACCCGAGGGCGGCGTCTCCGACGCCGAGATCGACGCACTCACCGGTCTCGGCGCCCGCGCCGTCGTCCTGGGGCCCGAGGTGCTGCGCACCTCCAGCGCCGCCGCGGTGGCGTTGGGCGCACTCGGAGTTCTCACGCGGAGATGGGCCCGCGCTGGTACTACACTCGACCCGACCGCACCACCACCCAGGAAGTGATCCACGTAGGTACCCCAGAGAACGACGCAGTGAGTGACACGGTCGCCCGGACGCGGGGCGACGACCGCCGGGATCCCGGCGGTCCGAACTCCCGCACGGCGGTCCAGCTCGACCCGGACCTGGCCATGGCGGTGCTCGGCGCCGCGGACGCCAACCTCCGGGCGCTCGAGGAGCTGCTCGACGCCGACCTGCACGTGCGGGGCGGCACCATGACCATCTCCGGTGACCCCGGCGCCGTCGACCAGGCCTCACGCGTGGTCTCGGACCTGCTGCGGCAGGCCGGACGTGGGGTGGAGATCACCCCGGCGTCGGTGCGACGCTCGGTCGAGATCCTCGCCGACTCCGGGCCGTTGACCCCCGAGGAGGTGCTGGGCACGGACGTGCTGTCCCGGCGCGGCGGGATGATCCGGCCCAAGACGGTGGGGCAGAAGCGGTACGTCGACGCGATCGACGACCACACGGTGGTGTTCGGGCTCGGACCCGCCGGAACGGGTAAGACCTACCTCGCGATGGCCAAGGCGGTCGCCGCGCTGCGGGCCAAGGACGTCAGCCGGATCATCCTCACCCGCCCTGCGGTCGAGGCCGGGGAGCGGCTCGGCTACCTGCCGGGCACCCTGCACGAGAAGATCGACCCGTACCTACGGCCGCTGTACGACTCGCTGCACGACATGATGGACCCGGAGGCCATCCCCAAGCTCATGGCGGCCGGGGTGATCGAGGTCGCCCCGCTGGCCTACATGCGTGGGCGCACCCTCAACGACGCGTTCATCATCCTCGATGAGGCGCAGAACACCACGCCCGAACAGATGAAGATGTTCCTCACCCGCCTCGGGTTCGGCTCGAAGATCGTCGTGACCGGAGACATCACCCAGATCGACCTCCCGGGCGGGCAGCGATCCGGGCTCAAAGTGGTGCGCGACATCCTCAAGGGAGTCCCCGACATCCACTTCTCCGAGCTCACCTCCGCGGACGTCGTGCGGCACGCGCTGGTGGCCCGGATCGTCGACGCCTACGCCAAGCACGAGGAACGCCTCGAACGGGGCGAGGACCCCACGACCGGACACAGGAACAGGGAGCACCACCGCAGATGAGCATCGAGGTCGCCAACGAATCGGGGGTGGAGGTCGACGAGGCCGAACTCATCGACGTCGCCGCGTTCGTGATCGCCCGGATGGACGTGCACCCCGCCGCCGAACTGTCGGTCACGCTCGTGGACAAGGACACCATGGCCGATCTCCACGTGACGTGGATGAACCTCCCGGGTCCCACCGACGTCATGAGCTTCCCCATGGACGAGCTCTCCCCGGGCGGGCGCCCCGACCTGCCCGACCCCGGGCCGGCGATGCTCGGTGACATCGTGTTGTGTCCGGCGTTCGCCGCCGACCAGGCCGCCAGCTCGGGTCATCCGCTCGCGCACGAACTCGCACTGCTGACCGTGCACGGCTGCCTTCACCTGCTCGGGTACGACCATGCCGAGCCGGCCGAGGAACGGGAGATGTTCGGCCTGCAGAACGAGCTGTTGGGTGAGTGGTACGACCACCGGGATGCCTCGCAGGACGACGGCCCGCGCGCGGACACCTGACCCGTGGACCAGATCATCCTCACCGCTGTCGCGGTCGCACTGCTCATCCTGCTCGCCGGCGTCTTCGCCGCCCTCGACGCGGCGCTGAGCACCGTCTCTGTGGCCCGGGTCGAGGAGATGGCCAAGGACTCCCGCTACGGGGCGGCGAGGCTCTCGCGGATGCTGCTCACCCGTCCGCGCTACATCAATGTCACGGTCCTACTGCATCTGTTGAGCCTGATCTCCGGTGTCGTGCTCCTCACCGTCGTGTTCGCCGAACTCATCGAGTCCACGGCCTGGGCGCTGGTCGGGGTGATCGCGGTGATGACCATCGCGGCGTACGTCGTGGCCGGCGTCGGTCCCCGCACGCTGGGGCGCCAACACGCCTACTCGCTAGCCCTCGGGGCCTCGACCCCGATGTGGGTGCTCGGGATGGTCCTGGGCCCCGTCGCCAGCATTCTGGTGGGTGTCGGCAACGCCGTCACCCCGGGCCGGGGATTCCGCAACGGGCCGTTCGCCACGGAGATCGAGCTTCTCGAGATCGTGGACATGGCCCGCGAGCGCGGCGTCGTGGCCGACGACGAATCGCGCATGATCCAGTCGGTGTTCGAGCTCGGGGACACCACCGCGCGCGAGGTCATGACCCCGCGGACGGAGATGGTGTGGATCGAGTCGTCCAAGACGGTCGGTCAGGCCGCCCGGCTCGCCGTCAAGTCCGGGTACTCCCGGATCCCCGTGGTGGACGGCGACAACTCCGACGACGTGGTGGGGGTGATCTACCTCCGCGACATCGTGGCGCGACTGGACGACCCCGACGGCCGCGCGGCTCCGGTCTCGGAGGTGATGCGTCCCGCGGTGTTCGTTCCGGACGCCAAGAGGATCGACGACCTCCTGTCGGAGATGCAGCGGGACCACAACCACCTGGCGATCCTGGTCGACGAGTACGGCGGGACCGCCGGGCTGGTCTCGATCGAGGACATCCTCGAGGAGATCGTCGGGGAGATAGTGGACGAGTACGACACCACCGAGGTTCCCCCCGTCGAGGAGCTGGAGGACGGTCGGTACCGGCTGTCGGCCCGGCTCGGTCTGGACGAGGTCGCGGAGCTGTTCGACGTGGAGTTCGCGGACGAGGTGACGGAGGAGGTCGAGACCATCGGGGGCCTGATGGCGCTCGAGCTGGGCCGCGTCCCGCTACCGGGAGCGCATGTGGTCTCCGTCGGCCTGGACCTGCGCGCCGAGGGTGGTCACGACCGCCGCGGCCGGGTCAGGGTGATCACCGTGGTGGCCGAGAAACTCGACCCCGCCGCCGACCCCGCCGACACCGCTGCCGGTGACGGCGCCGGTGACGGCGCCGGGGACAAGGCAGACGAGAACGACGACGAGGAGAACCGATGACCACGCCAGAGGGCTTCAGGAGCGGATTCGTCAGCTTCGTCGGTCGGCCCAACACCGGCAAGTCCACCCTCACCAACGCGCTGGTGGGTGAGAAGATCGCGATCACCTCCTCCCGACCCCAGACCACGCGCCACGCGATCCGCGGGTTGGTCCACCGCCCCGACGCCCAGATCATCCTGGTGGACACACCGGGGTTGCACAGGCCGCGCACACTGTTGGGTGAGCGGCTGAACGCCCTGGTGGAGGACACCTACTCCGATGTCGACCTCATCGGCCTGTGCATCCCGGCGGGGGAGCGGATCGGCCCCGGGGACCGCTGGATCCTCGAGCAGGTACGCAAGCTCTGTCCCACGACCCCGATCCTGGGTCTGGTCACGAAGATCGACACCGTCTCCAAGCAGAAGGTCATGGAGCAGCTGGTCGCGGTGTCCACGCTCCTCGGGCCGGACGCCGAGGTCGTCCCGGTCTCCGCCGCGTCCGGTGAGCAGGTGGACGTGGTGGCGGACGTGATCGCCTCACTCCTGCCGGAGGGACCGCGGTTCTACCCCGATGACGTGATCACCGAGGAGTCCGACGAGACCAGAATGTCCGAGCTCATCCGCGAGGCCGCCCTCGAAGGCGTGCGCGACGAGCTGCCCCACTCGATCGCGGTGTCGATCGAGGAGGTACTGCCCCACGAGGGGCGTGACGACATGGTGGACGTCCACGCGACCGTCTACGTGGAGCGGCAGAGCCAGAAGGCGATCGTCCTGGGTAAGGGTGGCTCGCGGATGCGTGAGGTGGGCACCCGAGCCAGGGCGGGCATCGAGCAGCTGCTCGGGACCAAGGTGTACCTGGACCTGCACGTCAAGGTCCTCAAGGAGTGGCAGCGCGACCCCAAGATGCTCGGCAGGCTGGGCTTCTAGCCACCCTCGGCTTCTCTCCACCCGTGCGCCGGTGGTCCTGGCGCACGGCACTCCTAACGCACGGCCGACCGGACGACCCCCGCGATCGTCTCCCGCGCGGCCCGTCCTTCGGGGGTGGGCTGAAGCGGGTGCACGTGCAGTAGGTCCTTCTCCTCGACATAGGTGACGTCCACGCCGGCAGCGCGGGCCCGCGCCACCGCGAGTCGCACGTCGGGCAGGACGATGTCGCGGGTGGCGGCGAAGACCGTCAGGGGTCCCAGGCCGGTGAAGTCCCCGCACAGCGGGCTCACCCGCGGGTCGTCCAGGGGCAGGTCGTCCCGCCAGGCGTCGATGAACACCCGCAGGCCCTCGCGGGCGAGCCACGGGTCACGGGGTTGGACCCGGTCGATGTCCGGGTTCTCCATCGCCAGGTCGAGTGCGGGGGAGATCAGGATCGTCGCGGGAAGCGGGGGGACACCCCGATCCCGCAGCTCCATGGCCGCGGACAGTGCGATCTGGCCGCCCGCGCTGTCACCGGCGAGACACACCGGGCCGTGCTCGGCCACCTCGTCCCGCACCAGATCGGTCACCCCGGCCACCACGCCCGCTGCCGTGCCGCGGTTCGCTGCCGTCGCCGGGCCCGCCAGAGGGTAGACCGGCACCAGGACGCGGGTGTGGGCCTCGGCGGCCATCTGTGCGCACAGTCGCCAGTGGGGCGCGACGATCTCTCTGGCCCAGGCTCCACCGTGGAGGTAGACCACGGTGCCGCTCGCGGGTGCCCCGGCGGGCTCCAGAACGTAGACCGGCCACCCGTTCCGGTCGGCACGCGCGATCCGGACATCCTCGCGCAACCGCGGAGGGGCGTACGACGCCGGACGCACCGCGGCCTCGTCGAGGAAGTCACGCGCGCGCTGTGGCTCGGCGAACAGGCGCTGACGCCGGGTGGCGCGGATGAGGAGGGGGATGAGGCGGGAGGCGAAACTGGGCACAGCGAGACTCTAGCCCTCGCCGGGGGAGCCGGTGCCCCTCCGGGAATGGGACAATGGTCGTCTACGTCCCGCAGGGGAGGAGGCCCGGATGCACCCGTTCACCGACACCGGCCTCGTCGTGCGTACCTACGACCTGGGTGAGGCGGACCGGATCGTCACCCTGCTCACCCAGCACCACGGGTTGGTCAGGGCCGTCGCCCGCGCGGTGCGCCGCACCCGGTCGCGGATGGGTGCCAGTCTGGAACCGTTCGCCGTGGTGGAGGTGCAGATCGCCCCGGGTCGGGGCCGCAGCGGCCTGGGGACAGTCAGGCAGGCGTCGAGCCGTGAGTCGCTGGCCCGCCCCCTCGTGGCGGACTACCCGGCGTACACCTCCGGCTGCGTCGTCCTGGAGACGGCGGAGCGGTTGGCGGGAGAAGAGGGCGCACCGACACCGAGACTGCTCGGCCTCGCCGTCGGGGCTCTTCGCTCCCTGGCCGAACACCGGAGGCCGCCGGGCCTGGTCGCCGACGCGTTCCTCCTCCGCGCCATGGCGGCGTCCGGCTGGGAGCCTGTTCTGGACCGCTGCGTGCTCTGCGGCGTGGTGGGGCCGCACCGCGCGTTCCACGTGGCCTCCGGCGGAACCGTCTGCGTGCGCTGTAGGCCGCAGGGGTGTGCCATGCTCTCCCCGGGTGTCGCCGAGCACCTGTCGGCACTGTTGGCCGGCCGGTGGGATGGTGTGGCGGTCTCGTCCTCGGCGGTCGTCCGGCAGGCCTCCGGGATCGCCGCCGATCATCTGCAGTGGCATCTCGAGCGGGACCTGCGCAGCCTGCCGTTGGTCGATCGCGATGGGGTCGACCGTGGTGGGACCGACCGCTCTGTGAGCGGCCCGGGCGCTGCCGTACCCCTGTTCACCGAACCCCCGCCCGCCGGACCCCCGCCCGCCGGAACCCTGTCCCCCGAACCTGTTGAGGAGCCCCGTGCCCGGCCTACCCAGATTCCGTAAGCGCACCGCGTCGAGGGACGGCGCAACGCCGGTGGCCGTCCGGCCGCCCACCCCGCACCCGTCGGGCGAGCGGCCCCCCGAGATCCCGTCGGAGTTCGTGCCGCGCCACGTCGCGCTGGTGATGGACGGCAACGGACGCTGGGCCCAGGAGCGGGGCCTGCCCCGCACCGAGGGGCACAAGCGGGGAGAGGCGGTACTCATGGACGTGGTCCAGGGGTGCATCGAGATCGGCGTCCCGTACCTGTCCGCGTACGCGTTCTCCACGGAGAACTGGAAGCGCAGTCCGGAGGAGGTGCGCTTCCTCATGGGATTCAACAGGGACGTCCTGCGTCGCCGCCGGGACGAGATGCACGAGCTGGGAGTGCGGGTGCGCTGGGCCGGCCGCCGCCCCAAGCTGTGGAAGTCGGTCATCTCCGAGCTCGAGGAGGCCGAGGAACTCACGCGGGACAACACGGTGATGACCTTGGCGATGTGCGTCAACTACGGCGGGCGGGCGGAGATCGTCGACGCCGCCCGGGACTTCGCGCGTCGGGTCGCCGCCGGGGAGCTCTCGGCTGATGACCTGACGGAGGAGAACTTCGCCCGCTTCCTCGACGAGCCGGACATGCCGGACGTGGACCTCTTCCTGCGACCGTCCGGTGAACTGCGGACGTCCAACTTCCTGCTGTGGCAGAGCGCCTACGCCGAGTTCGTCTTCCAGCACACGCTGTTCCCCGACTTCGACCGACGTGATCTGTGGGCGGCGTGCCTGGAGTACGCCGAGCGAGACCGGCGGTTCGGCGGGGTGCCCGGAGCCTGACCCCGGTCACGGGAGGCGCGGTCCGCCACGGGGACCGCGAGGCCGACCCACCGGGGTGGCCCCGGGTCAGTCCACCGGCCCGGGCGGCTCGTCGCGCCTGGCGCCGGCGCAGGCCGCGCAGAGGCCGAACAGCTCGACGGTGTGGGTCACCTCGGTGAATCCGTGAGCGCCACCGGCACGGTGCGCCCACGTCTCGACCCCGGGTTCCTCGACCTCGACCGTGAAGCCGCATTCCCGACACACCAGGTGGTGATGGTGAGAATCGGAGCACTTGCGGAAGATCAGCTCCCCGGAATCGGTGCGCAGCACGTCCACCGCACCGGCATCGGACATCGACTGCAGCGTCCGGTAGACGGTGGTCAGACCGATCGCGTCACCGCGTTCGCGGAGTTCCGAGTGGAGGTCCTGCGCGGACCGGAACCCCTTGGACTCGTCGAGCAGCGCGGAGATGGCACTGCGTTGGCGGGTCGAGCGGACGCCGATCGGTTTCTGGGCCCCGTCCACTGCTCTACTCCTCCCCGGCGTGCCCGACGGCCGCCTCGACGATGTGCAGCAGGTGGTCGTCGAGCAACTCGTAGCGGATCTCCCGCCCCCGGCGGTGCGCGGAGACGACGTGGGACGACTTGAGCACCCGCAGGTGCTGGCTCACCAGCGGCTGGGCGACGTCGAGGGCGTCCACCAACTCGTGGACACACCTCGGCCCCTCGCGGAGCTGCAGCACGATCGCGATACGCAGCGGAGCAGACAGCGCACGGAGCAGATCGCCCGCGGCGGAGACCACGTGCTGAGGCGGGAGCGGAACGGGGGCCGCGCGGGAACCGTGGTCGTGGATCTCCGCGGCGGGCCCGGCGTCTGCCGGGGACTCGGGTCCGGATGCCATTGGCGCAACCTTCCGGGCGCGGTGGGGACCGGCGCCGTGTCGGGTGGGGGACCCCAGTATCCCAGACCGCCGGGGTGGACCGGATACCCTGGTGAGAAGTGCCGCGGGCGCCGGCCCGCGCCGAGGTCGTCCACCCGACACCTCCGCCCACCGACTCACCAAAGGGAGAACCCCCGACGTGGCATCCTCAGCGTCCGTCATCGACTCAGTCGTCAACCTCTGCAAGCGCCGGGGACTGGTGTACCAGTGTGGCGAGATCTACGGCGGGACCCGTTCGGCATGGGACTACGGTCCACTGGGCGTGGAGCTCAAGGACAACATCAAGAAGCAGTGGTGGCGGACCTTCGTCACCGGCCGCGAGGACGTCGTGGGCCTGGATTCGTCGATCATCCTGCCCCGCGCGGTGTGGGAGGCCTCCGGCCACGTCGAGACGTTCACCGACCCGCTGGTGGAGTCTCTCCACACCCACAAGCGCTACCGCGCCGACCACCTCATCGAGGCCTACGTCGCCAAGCACGGGCGCGAGCCGGCCAACGGGCTGGCCGACATCAACGATCCCGTTACGGGCCAGCCCGGGGCCTGGACCGAGCCGCAGCTGTTCTCCGGGTTGATGAAGACCTACCTCGGCCCGGTCGACGACAAGGAGGGCCTGCACTACCTGCGGCCCGAGACCGCCCAGGGCATCTTCGTCAACTACAAGAACGTGATGACCACCGCCCGGCGTAAGCCGCCGTTCGGTATCGGACAGATCGGCAAGGCGTTCCGCAACGAGATCACCCCGGGCAACTTCATCTTCCGGACCCGCGAGTTCGAGCAGATGGAGATCGAGTTCTTCACCAAGCCCGACGAGGCCGACGAGTGGTTCAAGCGGTGGGTCGAGGACTGCTGGGACTGGTTCGTGGACCTGGGGATCGACCCGGAGAACATGCGGCGTTTCGACGTCCCGGACGACGAGCGCGCCCACTACTCGGCGGGCACCATCGACTTCGAGTACAAGTTCGGGTTCTCCGGAAACCCGTGGGGCGAGCTGATGGGCGTGGCGAACCGCACGGATTACGACCTCACCCAGCACCAGACCCACTCGGGTGAGGACCTGCAGTACCGCGACCAGGCCTCCGGTGAGAAGTACGTGCCGTATGTCATCGAGCCGAGCTTCGGCCTGACCCGGTCACTCATGGCGTTCCTCATCGACGCCTACACCGAGGACGAGGCGCCCAACTCCAAGGGCGGTGTCGACACCCGGACGGTGTTGAAGCTGGATCGTCGTCTCGCACCGTTCAAGGCGGCTGTCCTGCCGCTGTCCCGAAACGCGGACCTCTCGCCGAAGGCCCGGGATCTGGCCGCACAGCTGCGCAAGAGCTGGAACGTGGACTTCGACGACGCGCAGGCGATCGGCCGACGCTACCGCCGCCACGACGAGATCGGCACCCCGTTCTGCATCACCGTGGACTTCGACACCCTCGAGGACCAGGCGGTGACCATCCGTGAGCGGGACACCATGGAGCAGGAGCGCGTGGCCATCGATCAGGTAGAGGGGTACCTCGCGCAGCGGCTCATCGGCTGCTGACCCGGCGCTGGCACACTGGTCGGGTGAACAGATCCCGGTCCCCGCTGAGAGCGGTGTCCAGGGCCATCGGATGGCTCGTGGTCATCGCGTTGTTGCTGTGTCTCGCCGTGCCCGGATTCGTCGCGTTCCGGGTGTGGCAGGTCGCGCGTGAGGATGACCGCACGTCGGCCGACGCGATCGTCGTCCTGGGCGCGGCCCAGTACGACGGCGTACCCACCCCGGTGTTCCAGTCCCGGCTCGACCACGCCGCCAGCCTGTACGAGCAGGGCGTCGCCCCGCAGATCATCACGGTCGGCGGGAACCAGCCGGGGGACCGGTTCACCGAAGCCGGTGCGGGTCGCTCCTACCTGGCCACCCTGGGGGTGCCGCCCACCGCGATCCTTGCGGTCGAGACGGGCTCCAACACGGTCGGCAGCCTGGACGCCGTCGCGCTGACCGTAGGGGACCAGGGCGGCAACTCCGTGGTATTGGTCAGCGATCCCACGCATTCGTATCGCGCGCGGATGATGGCCCGGGACGCGGGGTTGGACGCGTGGACCTCGCCGACCCGGCAGGGGCCCGCGGTCTGGACCCGGGAGAACCAGATCCTGAGCATCATCCGCGAGACCGGCGCGGTGCTCTGGTACCAGTACCACCGGATCGCCGGCACGGACGTGGACTTCCCCGGGTGAGTGGCGGACACAAGGAGGGGACGCGCATGACGCGGTACGCGTACACCGCGGCAGACGCCGAGCGCCGGGTGGGCGGAGGGCCCGCCCGGGCCCAGGAGGCGGCGAGTGAGCGCAGCCCGTTCGAGAGGGACCGCGCACGGGTCCTGCACTCGGCGGCGCTCCGGCGGCTCGCCGACAAGACGCAGGTGGTCGGGCCCGGGGACGGGGACACCCCACGGACCCGGCTCACCCACTCGCTCGAGGTCGCGCAGATCGCCCGCAGCATCGCCGCCGGCCTCGGCTGCGACCCCGATCTCGCCGACCTGGCGGGGTTGAGTCACGACATCGGGCACCCGCCCTACGGCCACAACGGCGAGCGCGCTCTCGACGAGGTCGCCAGAGCGTTCGGGGGATACGAGGGCAACGCCCAGACCGTGCGGATCCTCACGCGGTTGGAGCCCAAGGTGGTCGACGCCGACGGGCGGGGGGTCGGCCTGGACCTCACCCGCGCGGCACTGGACGCGGCCACCAAGTACCCGTGGCTGCCGCGAGAGGGCACGAGGAAGTTCGGCGCCTATCCCGACGACGCGGAGACGCTCGCCTGGATCCGCGTGGGCGCGCCCGGGGACACCCGGTGTCTGGAAGCGCAGATCATGGACTTCTCCGACGACGTGGCGTACTCGGTCCACGACGTGGAGGATGCGATCGTGGCCGGCAGGCTGGACCTGAGGTCGTTGACCGATCCGTCGGAGGTCTCGGCGTTGGCCGAGCTGGGCGCGCGCGAATTCCGGGGGCCCGACGCCGACCAGCTCCGCGAGGCGGCAGCACGACTCGGTGCGCTCGACGCGGTCCGTGCCGTCCAGCCGTTCGAGGAGACGTTCGCGGGGGCAGTCGCCCTCAAGGCGTTGACCAGCGAGCTGGTCGGGCGGTTCGTCATGCCCGCCATCCACACCACCCGCCGGGTCCACGGCGAGGTGCCACACGGACGGTACAGCGCCGACCTCGAGGTGCCCCTGCACGTGGAGGCCGAGGTCGTGATGCTCAAGACCATGGCCGTGCGATACGTGATGAGTGACCCGGGGCACCGGGCCCGTCAGGATCGTCAACGAGACAGGATCCACCGGGTGGCCGAGTTCCTGGCCCACTCGGCTCCCGCAGGTCTCGACGCGGTCCTTCGTCCGTTGTGGGACGAGGCCCCGGATGACGCGGCACGGATGCGAGTGATCGTGGACCAGGTGGCCCTCTACACCGAGAGCCGGCTCGAGCGGATCGACCGCGCGAGCGCGGGCATCCAGGCGGCCTGGGGCTGAACAGCCCGCCCGGCTCGCTCAGACTGAAGCATCACCTCGGAGGCGGCCCGATCAGCCCACCGCCCGGGCGAGGTCGCCGACCAGCTCCTCGATGCCGAGCCCGTAGATCGTCCCTCCGGGGGTGAAGCCGGTCCGCACCACGACGAGCTCGGCGGAGGGGACCACCACGATGTACTGCCCGTCGTGGCCCGCGGCCCAATAGGCGTCGGCGGGGATCCCGGGCAGGCGCAACGGGGAGCCGTCGCCGGGGTCGTTGACCCACCACTGCGCGCCGTAGGGTTCGGGCTCTCCGCCGGCCGGGACGACGGTTGTCGCGTAGTCCATCCATCCCGCGGGGAGCAGGCGGCGACCGTCCACCTCGCCGTCATCCAGCGCGAATTGGCCGAACCGCGCCCAGTCCCGCGGAGTCGCCCACAGGTACGAGCTGCACACCGACCGGCCGGAGGCGTCGGCCTCGAGGACAGCACTGGTCATGCCGAGAGGCGCAAACAGCAGCTCGTCGGCCATCTCGGGCCCGAGGCCGGTGCGCTCGTGGAGCAGGTCGCACACGATGTTGGTGGTGCCCGACGAGTACTGACGTACCGTCCCGGGGTCGTGGGCGAGCGGTTGGGCGGCGGCGAAGGCGGCCATGTCCGGCTCCGCGAAGAGCATCTCTGTGATGGGGGTGCCGAGGTCGTAGTCCTCGTCCCACTCCAACCCGGAGGTCATCCGCAGCAGGTCGTCGAGGGAGATCTGTGCCCGCTCGTCGGTCCACTCGGCGCGCAGCCCGGTGCCCGCCGGATCGAGGTCGGCGTCCGGGAACTCCTGCTGCGCCCGCCCGACCAGGGTGGCCGCCACGCTCTTGGCCATGGACCACCCGAGCTGCCGGGTGTCCGGTCCGAAGCCGTCCGCGTACCACTCGTCCAGGATCTCGCCGCGGTGAACCGCGACGAGTCCGCGCGTGCCCTCGACGCCGGCGGCCCGGTCGAGCGCCACACCGACCTCGGTCGGGACGTCGGTGGCCTGCGGCAGGGGGACTCCCTCGGGGCGGTCCTCTGCCGGCCCGACGAGAGAGGTCCGCTCGGGGCCCAGCGCGCGGCCGTCGCCCAGCACGCAACCGTACTCCGACATCCAGGCCTGCTGGGCGAAGGCGACACCCAGGACGGAGCTACGTGCCCACCCCTCTGAGTCGTCGATCTCGGTGCGCAACAGTGGTACCAGCGGGTTGGGCGGCAGGTCCGCCTCCGGATCATCGCGTCCGGTGAGAAAATGGATCGAGCAGGCGTTGTGCGCGGCGTAGCCGGTGCCGGTCAGCAGCATCGGCCGATACCAGGCGCCCGCTGCGACCACTGCCGCGATGAGCAGGACCAGTACCGCGACCAGCGCGATGACGACCTTCCGTCCACGACTCATGGCGCTCAGAACCGCCCGCCGGCGCCGCCACCACCGAAGCCGCCGCCGAAACCGCCACCGAATCCGCCGCCGCCGAAGCCACCCCCGCCGCCGAAGCCGCCGCCTCCGAAACCGCGCGAGCCGCCGAAGCCGGAGCTGCCACCGCGGAGCATCCCCTGGATCAGGGCGCCGGCCACCATGCCGCCGACCATCGCACCGGTATTGGATCCACCGCGGCCACGACCGCCGTACCCGCCCCGGCCCCCGTAGCCCCCGGTGTACTGCTGCCGCGCGACGTCGTCCTGCGCGTGCCGGAGCGCCTCACGGGCGAGTTTCAGGGCGCGGTCCGCTGCGGGGAACGCCGCCGGCCCGGCGGTGCCCTCGGCCGTCGACAGTGACTCCTTGGCGGCCGACAGCCGCGTCCGGGCGGCCTGTCCGACCACGTAGGACCGACTGCCAATGAAGTCGTCCGCCTCCCGCACCGCGCCGCGCGCCCGCGTGAGGGCGGCCTGCCGTGCGGCCCGCGCGCGGTGTGCCGTCTCGGCCTCGTGTCCGGCGGCGGCCAGCGCCTCGTCGAGGGCGCGGTCCACGTCGACCAGTTCGGAGAAGACGCCCAGTGGGTCGGTCTCCCCGTCGCGGCGGGCCCGCTCGAGGGCGTCGCGGGCGGCGGAGGCCGCATTCGTCAGGTTCTGACCGCTCCGGCCCAGGTCCGGGGACCGTAGGAGCCGGGCGGCCTGCCCCAGCTCCTCGTCGACCTCGTCGATCAGAGCGCCGAGGTCGCGGCGGGCGGCAGCGATGTCGTCGGCCGCGTGATCCACGCCGTCGACCAGCTTCTCGGCGCGTGCGAGCTCTTCCTCGGCCGAGCCGATGGCATCGACGGCCTCGGCCTGTTCACCCACGGGTCGGGCCAGGGCCGTGCGGGCGCGCGAGGTCTCGGCCTCGGCGGCGTCGAGCAGCTCCTGCGCGATCGCCAGGTTGTCGTCGATCGAGGCGAGCACGGCGGCGGGGAACCGGGACCTCAGGTCCTCCATCGACTGCTCGGCCTCGGGGATGCGCGCGCGCAGGGTCACCGCGCGCTGGGTGAGGGAGTCGACCGAGGCGGCGCCGTTGATCAGCACGTCACGCATCTGGGCGAACGCCGTGGCCTGTCCCTCGAGCTCACGTTCGGCGCGCTCGGCCCGGGCGGCCACCTCGAGGAGCATCGCCCGGCGCTGCTCGGGGGTCTCGGGGATGTCGTCGTCGAGGCGCTGGATCAGTGCATGCGCTGCCTCGACCTCGCGGCGGGCGGAGTCGAGTGCGGCCCGGAACGGGCGGGTCCGCAGCTCACCGAACTCCCCGGCGGCGGTCGCGAGCGCCGTCGTGGAGGTGTCCACGGCCTGGTCTGCCTCGACCAGTCCGGCGCGGGCGCGCGAATCGAGGACGTCCACCGGCAGTGCGGACATCCGGGCCGTGTCATCTCCGGGTATCTCGCGGGCGGACTCGGCCTGGCGGGCCGTGCGGGCCGCCCGGCGCCGGCGGCTGACCAGCAGGACCGCGGCCACCACGATGACGATCACCGCGATGAGTCCCAGCAGAGCCGCGCCGGAGAGCCCTGAGCCCGATCCCTGTCGTTCGAGCCCGTCGGCGGCCCCGATCGCCGCACCGGCCCAGTCGTCCTCCGCCAGTCGCGGCTCGATGTCCCTGTCGGCGATCCGCTGATCCGCACGCGGGTCGGTGGACTCGAACCAGTACCCGCGGTCTCCGACCGCCACCGCGAGCAGCACGTCGGAGGCGCCCAGATCGGACAGTCGGCCGGTCTCCTGTGCCCACAGTTGCGCGGGCACCCCGTCGAAGCTGTCGACGTAGACCACCCAGAGTTGGAGGTTGTCGGTCGACCGTAGTTCTGCGAGTCGGTCCTCGACGGCGGCGGTCTGCCCGCCCAGCACGCCCGCGGAATCCGTGACCTGCTGCTGCAGCCGGGACGGCGGTTCGGCCGAGGCCGACGGCGCCGCCCACCCGACCAGACCGACGAGCAGGGCCGCCAGGAGGGCGACGGCCGCCACCGTGCGGGACCGCGGGTTCCGGACGGCGTGGGTGCGGGGCGGGGGTGCGATCATGCGGCCAGCGTATCGGCCCGGCGCAGTGCGCATGCCGGGCTGCTGCCCCGGAGGCTACTCTTGGCGGCATGGCAGGGCGGATTCCGGAGCAGGACATCGCCGCGATCCGCGAACGCACTCGCATCGAGGAGGTCGTCGGCGAGTACGTCGCGCTCAAGCCGGGCGGCGCGGACTCCATGAAGGGGCTGTCGCCGTTCAAGGACGAGAAGACCCCGTCCTTCCACGTCCGGCCCCAGCACGGGTACTTCCACTGCTTCTCGACCGGTGAGGGCGGCGACGTGTTCGCCTTCCTCATGAAGATGGAGCACATCAGCTTCGTCGAGGCCGTGGAGCAGCTCGCCGACAGGATCGGGTACCGCATCTCCTACGAAGGCGGCGGCCAGGTGATCCAGCGTGACCGCGGGACCCGGTCGAGGCTGGTCCAGGCCAACGCCGCCGCGCAGCAGTTCTACGCCGAGCGTCTCCGTGAGGACCCGGAGGCCGAGACCGCGCGTGCGTTCCTGATCGACCGCGGCTTCGATCTCGCCCACGCCGAGCGCTTCGGGTGCGGGTACGCGCCGGCGGGCTGGGACACGATGAGCAAGCATCTGATGCGGCAGGGGTTCGAGCCCAAGGAACTGGAATCGGCGGGTCTGTCCAAGACCAGTTCGCGGGGAACGTTGATCGACCGCTTCCACCGTCGCCTGTTGTGGCCGATCCGCAACCTCGCGGGGGAGGTTATCGGCTTCGGCGCGCGCAAGCTCTTCGAGGACGACACCCTGGGCAAGTACATGAACACGCCGGAGACGATGCTCTACAAGAAGTCCCAGGTGTTGTTCGGTCTGGACCTGGCCAAGAGGGACGTCGCGTCCCAGCGTCGGGCTGTGGTCGTCGAGGGCTATACAGATGTCATGGCGTTGCACGCGGCGGGAGTGACCACGGCCGTCGCCGCGTGTGGCACCGCGTTCGGCGAGGACCACCTGTCCACACTCCGGCGGTTGATGTTGGACGACAACTACTTCCGCGGCGAGATCATCTACACCTTCGACGGGGACGAGGCCGGCAAGAAGGCCGCGATGCGGGCGTTCTCCGGCGACCAGCAGTTCTCCGGTCGCACCTTCGTCGCGGTGGCGCCCGCCGGCCAGGACCCGTGCGATCTCCGGCAGAACAAGGGCGACGCCGCCGTACGGGACCTCATCTCCACCCGGGTGCCGATGTTCGAGTTCGCCATCCGGTCGATGTTGGACGAGTACGACCTCGACCACGCGGAGGGGCGCGTGGAGGCCCTGCGTCGGACGGTTCCGGTGGTCGCCGACATCCGCGACTCGGCCCTGCGCGACGAGTACGCCCGGCAACTGGCCGGCTGGGTGGGGTGGGACGATCCCGCCACCGTGCTGCGCCGTGTGCGCGAGGAAGCGCGAAAGAGGGGTCGGGCCCGGGCGGCTGCCGCGGGGCCTCGTGGTTCCGGACCCCGCGGGCGCGGACCGGGGGGCCCGGGTGGTGGGCCCCGCCCGCTGCGGGACCGTGCCGAACGCGGCGGGGGGAGGCGCGACGACGACGAGCCGGTCGCGCGGGAGGATCAGCCGGCTCCCGCCGCACCGGCGGGCGTTCCCCTGCCTTCGCCGGCGGATCCGGAGCTGTGGCCGCAACGCGAGGCGCTCAAGGCGGCCCTGCAGTACCCGGGGCTGGCGGGCCCGCTCTTCGACTCGCTCCCGTCTGAGTGCTTCACCCATCCCGCCTACGCCCGGATCGCGGACGCGGTGTCCGCGTCCGGGGGGTGCGCCTCCGGGAAGAGCGGCGCGAACTGGGTGGCCGAGGTGTCCCAGGGGCTGGAGAACGACGGGCTGAGGCGGTTGGTGGGCCTCATGGCGGTCGAGACGCTCCGGGTGGCCGAAGAGGCGCTGCCCCGATACGTCTCCGGCGTGCTCGCCCGCCTGCAGGAGGTGTGGGTGTCGGGTCAGATCGCCGATCTGAAGTCCAAGGTGCAGCGGATGAGTCCGGCGGCGGACCCGGAGGGGTACTCGGCACTGTTCGGCGACCTCGTGGCGCTGGAGGAGTACCGGCGAGGATTGCTCGAGCAGGCTGTGGGCGCGACGCCCGACATCGCCTGAGCCGTACGGTAAACGGCCAGGATCGGGCCTGTACGCAGGCTTTTCCCTCAAATGAGGATTATGACAGAACGCTTATCTGTCCGGTATCGTCGCTCCCGAACCGCGGTCGATCGGTAGTTCCGGTCCAGGCCCGGGACCCGACGACCCCGGATAGGTAGCCCATGCCCATGTCTTTCCGCCGACTCCTCTTGCCCGCGGCTCTCACCGCCTGCGGCATCTGCCTCACAGTTCCCCCGGCGGCGTCCGCTGAGGGGTGGGATCAAGGGCCGGTCCGGTTCAGCGCGTCAGGGGACGACGAGTGCCGGGTCCATTTCACGATCATCAACGAGACGAACGCCTACTACGTGGTCGACTACGCGGTGGACGGGGAGGATCCGACTTCGCTGGTCGGCGTCCCGGGCATCTGGAGCCAGACGGGGGTGTCCGTCAGGGCCAGGTTCACCCTCAACAGCGTGCCGTACGACATCACCCGGGTAGTCGGGCGTCAGGGGGTGCAGAACTTGGCTCCCGCCGCCCCGGTATTCGCTCCGGGGACGGCACCCTACGTCACCAACCGGGACCCGATCACCACTACCAGAACGGTGAATCTGCTCGACCAGCCCCGTCTGCCCAACCGGGCCTCCGATACGCACACCGTCACTTACCAGGTGGTCCTCGGCCCCCAGTCGGCGGACAAGGGTTTCGATCCCGCCACCGGGCAGTTCGCGCTGCTCGAGACCGAGGTGTCCGGGTGCCAGACGGAAACCGTCTCCACGCTCACCGCCCCGCCGAGCGCGGTACCGGGGGTCCCGGTCGACCTCGCCGTGCACGTGACGCCCATGGAGGCCGCCGGCACGGTCCAGTTTTTCGCCGACGGGGATCCGATCGGTGCTCCGGTTGACGTGACCGGCGGTTCCGCGACCCTGCAGCACGTCTTCACCGAGATCGGCGACCCCGTCCTCACCGCGACCTTCACCCCGCAGGCCGTAGAGGACGACACTTTCGACACCCCGTACGCCGCGTCCAACGCCGCTCCGGTGACGATCTCCGTCCGGGACGAGCACCCGGGTACCGGATCGCTGAGCCCGGGTTCGGTCCGGGTCCTGTGCGACGGTGACGACGAGGGTTCTCCGGGCCCCGGGTCAACCGGCTCGTCAAGCTCGGCCGGCTCGTCAAGCTCGTCCGGCTCGATCTGTGGGGAGTCGGGATCCGCCGGCTGACCCACGGGCAGGCCGTTGAACTGGCGATTTGGCTCGGCGGCCGCACTCGCACTAAGGTGAGTTCTCGGTGTCCGGCCACTGCGTCGGGTACCTGAAACAATCCCCCATAGCTCAATTGGCAGAGCATTCGACTGTTAATCGAAGGGTTTCTGGTTCGAGTCCAGATGGGGGAGCGTCGAGGCTGGGCCGGAGGAATGATTCCTCCGGTCCAGTGCGCATTTCGGGGTCACCCTGGTTGCAGCGTCCGGAAGTCACCTCGGTCGAAGTCCAGGCGGAACCGCCTGGAGGAAATCCTCCACCCCTCCGGGGTACGGGACCACAGATCCGAGTACTCGCCGAAGCACTCGTAGCTCCTTCCCTCCTGGTCGCCCGTCCCTAGGTGGAGTACCCGCGCGTACGTGAGGCTCTTCGCCCGGTCCTCGTTCCCCTCGAGCGCGAGGTGGACCCGGTGATTTCCCAGGAGATGCTGGGATGGGCCACACCCGCCCAAGTGGTCTCGCACCGTCTGGATGACCTGCTCCCGACCGGCGGCTCCGTATCCGTTCGCGGTCTCGGTAAACATCTCTCGCAGCCCGGCCCAGTCGCGGGTGTCCAGAGCGGTGGCGACGTCGGCCAGCCGTTCGATGATTCGATCCCTGTCACTCATCATCCCTCTTTCGTAGCAGGCATTGCAGGGTGATCTCAGCTGTCGTCGCTAACCTGGCGCCCATGACTCACTCCGAGGTCACTCTCTCGACCGGCCGCGTCCGCGGCACCGACCTCGGTGACGTTGTCCGCTTCTACGGGATCCCCTACGCCGAGGACCCGGTCGGCGACCTGCGCTTCGCTGCCCCGGCCCGCCGGGAACCGTGGGACGGGGTCCGAGACGCGACCCGGCCTGCCGCCACCGCCCAGCGGCTGAGGTTCGACCCCGACCCGGCGATCCCCGAGCCGATCGTCGCGGGGAGCGACATCCTGCACGTGGACGTGTGGGCACCGGCGGAGGACGGTTCCCACCCGGTGCTGGTGTGGATCCACGGAGGCGGCTGGGAATCGGGGTCCTCCCACCAGCCCTGGTTTGACGGGTCGACCTTCGCTCGCCGCGGGATCGTCGTGGTCTCGGTCGGCTACCGCCTCGGCGTGGAGGGCTTCACCCCGTTTCCCGACGCCCCGGACAACCGGGGACTGCTCGACTGGATCGCCGCACTCGAGTGGGTCCGGGACGAGATCGCCGCGTTTGGCGGAGACCCCGACCGGGTGACTGTCTCCGGTCAGTCCGCCGGCGGGGGAGCGGTGCTGTGCCTGCTGGGCTCGCCGCCGGCGGCAGGGTTGTTCCACGGGGCGATCGCGGCGTCACCGGCGGTCCTGCGGGCCCCGGCAACACACCCGCCCAAGGGGGTCACCGCTGAGGGGCTGGCCGCCGGGGGGCGCGGCGCCGTCGATGAGTTCCACCGGCGACTGCGACGGGAGAACCAGTTTACGCTCCCGTTCCGGCCGGTGGTCGGAGGTGAGACGGTCCCCGTCCCTCCGCTGGAAGCCGTCGCGGCAGGGCAATCCACGGGAGTGCCGTTGCTCATCGGCTCCACCGCGACGGAGTTCGAGGCCGTCTCGGACAAGCTCCCGGGCCCGGCGCTGGTGCCGGGGGCCGCGTTAATGGCGTTGTCGCAGCAGCTCCCGAGGCAGGGGCTCAGGGCGTTGGCCCGGCAGTCCAACGGCCGGTCTCTGCGACGTAGCGTGGGCGCGGTCATCGACGCGGCCGCCATCCACTCCACGGTGGCCCGGGCCGCCGAGACGAGGGTCGCCGCCGGAGACCCGACCTGGGTGTATGACTTCTGTTGGACCGGGGGCAACGGACCCAGGCACTGCGCCGATCTGCCGTTTTTCTGGGCGGTCCCGGACAGTGAGAACGTGGAACGCTATCTCGGTGCACCGGCGCCGGCGAGCCTGGTCGAGGCGATGCACGACTCGTGGGTCTCCTTTGTCACCACCGGCGACCCGGGCCACCCCGCGTACGACTCGCCCGATCGGGTGGTGATGGCGTGGAACGACCCGCCCGCGCAGGTCCCCGACGGTCTTTCGGCAGTGCGCGCAGTCTGGTGGCCGGAGGCCCGGTGAGAGGTCTTGCTACGATTGCGCCGCACGTGCCGGTGGACGTTCCCGGCGCGTGCGGGGGGCTATAGCTCAGTTGGTTAGAGCCGCGGACTCATAATCCGCTGGTCGCGGGTTCGAGCCCCGCTGGCCCCACCAGAAGGGCCGAGTGGGCCACCATCGCGGTTCGATCGCGCAGGGTCCTCCACCCGCACCGGGGCGGTCGACTATATGTTCTTCCCCATGAACCGGACGGGGGCCATCGGCGATACCGCGCGCGGGGTCGGTGCCGTCGTCGTGGCGTCAAGCCTGTTCGGCCTGATCTTCTACCTCTCCGGGGTGATCGACGCCTCCGCCGAGGTGGTCTTCGGGTGGCGGATCGTGGTGACCTTCGCCTGCTACAGCCTCGTGTTGCTCTTCCCCTCGGGGCGAGCGATGGCCCGTGACTCGTGGTCGGCCCTCACGCGGACGTGGTGGTCTCCACTGGTGTTCGGGCTGCTCTGCGCGCTGGTCGGAAATCAGCTCTGGCTGTTCTCCTGGGCACCGCTGCACGGCCATGCCCTGGATGCGTCGATCGGGTTCCTGCTCCTGCCGCTGGCCCTGGTGATCGGCAGCCGGGTCGTTCTCAGGTCGCGGGTGTCCACCTGGCAGTGGGTGGCTGTGGGGATCGCCGCCGTCGCCGTCGTCGTCAACATCGCGGTGACGCCCAGCGTGTCCTGGGTGACGTTGGTGATCTGTACGGGGTACCCGGCCTACTTCGTCGTTCGCCGCCGTGTCGGTATGGACACGCCGATGGCGTTCGGGTGGGAGGTCGCCGCGCTCACGCCTCTCAGCGGGTGGTTGATCTGGTCCGGCACCCAGCATCCGTCGTCGATCGCGGGGACCGTCGCCCTTCTCTCGGTCGGCCTCGCCGGTGCGGCGGCGATGGCGGCGTACCTCGCCGCGTCGAGGTTGCTCCCGCTTCCCCTGTTCGGGCTCCTCGGATACCTGGAACCGGTGCTGCTGGTCGCCGTGGCGTTCGCGCTCGGGGAGACGATCCGGGGGGTCGACACCGTCACCTTCGTCCTGCTCGGCCTCGCCCTGGCCCTGCTCGCGGCGGAGGGCTACCGGGCGGACCGACGCCGCCGGTCAAGCGGCGTATCACCGTGACCGCCGATCAGTACGCAAG
This sequence comes from Dietzia sp. UCD-THP, assembly GCF_000349585.1. Classification (NCBI taxonomy): domain Bacteria; kingdom Bacillati; phylum Actinomycetota; class Actinomycetes; order Mycobacteriales; family Dietziaceae; genus Dietzia; species Dietzia sp. UCD-THP. Next base: position 133,584 of record NZ_AOSR01000013.1, on the reverse strand, counting down.
ACCCATCCGCAGCGCACCCACCGCTTCCGACAGCGCGGCGCGGGCGAGTGGGGTGGCACCGACGGCGTTGACGAACGGGTGGACCATCGTCGAGTGGCGACGCAGCGAGACCGTGACCCCGGCGTCGGCCATCTTCCGTGCGTACGCCTCGCCCTCGTCGCGCAGTGGATCGAAGCCGCCGGTCGCGACGTGCGCCGGGGGCAGGCCGGAGAAGTCCTCGGCCAGCAGGGGGGAGGCGCGCGGGTCGAGACGGTCGTCGTCCGAGCGCAGGTAGGTGTTCTCGTAGAAGTCCATGTTCTTCCCGGTGAGGAAGAAGCCCTCGCCGAACAACTCGAACGAGCGGGTGCGCGCCGACATGTTGGTCGCGGGGACGAACAACAGTTGGAAGTCGGGGGTCTTCTCGCCCGCATCGCGGGTCTGCTGACACACCACCGCCGCCAGGTTGCCGCCCGCGCTGTCCCCACCCACCGCGATGCGCGTGGGGTCCACCCCGAGGGACTCGGCGTTGTCCCGCACGTAGCGGAACGAGGCCACGGCGTCCTCGGCTGCCGTGGGAAAGAGGAACTCGGGGGCCAGGCGGTAGTCCACGCTGAGCACCTTGAGGCCACCCATGCGGGCGATGTACCTGCAGGTCGCGTCGTGCGAGTCGATGCTCCCGAGCACCCACCCGCCACCGTGGAAGAACACCAGCATCGGCAGAGGGTCGTCGCCGTGGACGGGGGAGTACAGCCGGGCGGGGAGGTCGGCGCGGGCGGTCTCGTCGTCGGGACGGTCGGTGCCGGCGAGCGGCAGAACGAGGTCCTTGACGACGGCGAGCTCGATCCGGTTACCCGAGACGGTGTACGCCGACCGCTCGACGGTCTCGCGCGCCTTCTCGAGCGGCATGTCCTCGTACTCGCCCTCGGACAGCAGGGACATCACGCGGACCCCCGCCTGGAAGTGCGGGTCCAGCACCTGGCCGTCGATTCGTCTGGGAGCGCCACCGGCCAGTTGGATCACCGGAGCGGGCACCGAGCCCGAGGCGGTCATGACGGCCTTGGTGAGGCGGTCGGTGATCGAGGGGCGGAAGGTCCTGTGTCCGGACATCGGTGAGCGCATTGCCACATTGTGCCGAGGATGGAGAGGATGATCGAGAGGATTCGACGAAGGGACTGGTCATGCGTTCAGATTCGGACCCGGTGGTGCACGTCGAGGGCCTGGTCAAGACGTTCGGCACCACCCGGGCGCTCGACGGCCTGGATCTTCAGGTGCGGCGCGGCGAGGTCCACGGCTTCCTGGGCCCCAATGGCTCCGGAAAGTCCACCACCATCAGGATCCTGTTGGGCCTCATGCGGTCCGACTCGGGTCGGGCGACCCTGTTCGGGCGCGATCCGTGGCGGGACGCGGTCGATCTGCACTCCAGGTTGGCGTACGTCCCGGGGGAGGTGACGCTGTGGCCGCGGCTGACCGGGGGCCAGTGCATCGACATCCTGGGTCGAGCGCTGGGGGGACTGGACCCGGCACGCCGCGCGGAGTTGATCGACCGCTTCCGCCTGGACCCGACCAAACGCACCCGCGACTACTCGAAGGGCAACCGGCAGAAGGTCGCGCTCATCGCGGCCCTGGCGTCCGGAGCCGAACTGCTCGTGTTGGACGAGCCCACCTCCGGTCTCGACCCGCTGATGGAGAGGGCGTTCCAGGATTGTGTCCGGGACGCAGTCGACGGCGGTTCCACCGTGTTGCTCTCCAGCCACATCATGGGCGAGGTCGAAGCACTGGCGGATCGCGTGAGCATCATCCGCGACGGCCGCACGATCAGCTCGGGCACCCTGGGCGAGCTGCGTCGCCACACCACCACGGAGGTCCACGCCGTCACCGACACCGACCCCCGCGCACTGGAGGCTGTCGGCGGGGTCGACGGTCTCCGGTACGAGCGCTCCGGGGACGGGCGGTTCGATGTCCGTTGCCACGTGCCGGCCCAGCGGCTCGGGGAGGTGACGGGGATCCTGCACGCGGCCGGGATCCACACCCTCACCGCCACCCCGCCGAGCCTGGACGACCTCTTCCTCAGCGCCTACTCGGGCGCGGGGGCAGCGGAGGGATCTGCCGGGGGATCTGCCGAGGGTCCTGCGGATGCGGGCACGACCGCCGGCGGGCCACGGTGAGCTCCGCGCTGGCCGGCACCGGCCTGCTGGTGCGGATCGACCTGCGGACGGGGTGGCGGTCCGCGGCCGCGTGGGTCCTCGGGCTGGTCGCGCTGTACCTCGTCACCGGGGTCTCGGTCGCGGCGCTGTACGACACCCCGGAGAAGCTCGCCACCTATTCGGCCTCCCTCGGCGAGGCGATGGTGATGCTCAACGGCCGGGTGGCCGGACTCGACACCCTGGGCGGGGTCATGATGAACGAGTTCGCGTTCATCGCCTCGTTCGCGATCCCGATCATGGCGATCGCCCTGACCGCCCGGTCCACCCGCCGGGAGGAGGAGACCGGCAGGACGGAACTCCTGCTGTCCGCCAGGACCGGTCGGCTCGCCCCGGTCACGGCAACCCTCGTCGTCGTCGCCGGGGTCTTCCTGCTCCTCGGCGCCGGGATCTGGGCGTCGACGCTGGCCATCCCGGTCGACCGGACCGGTGCCGCGTTCTACGCCGCCTCGATCGTCGCCACCGGGTGGGTGTACGCCGCGGCCACGGCGGTGCTCGCGCAGGCGGTGGCCCACAACCGCACCGTCTGGGCGGCCGGCCTCACACTGGCCGGCCTCACGCTGGTGCTGCGGGGAATCGGGGACACCAACGAGAACTGGGTGAGCTGGAAATCGCCACTGGGGTGGCTCGGACTGGTCCGCCCGTTCGATGATCCCTCTGCCCTGCCGCTGGTCGTGGCCGTGGGGGCGGCAGCGCTCCTGTCCGGCACCGCCCTGTGGCTCTCCGGACGCCGCGATCTCGGGGAGGGGTTGGTGCCCGCCCGCACGGGGCCCGCCTCGGCGTCGAGGTGGCGGGCGTCCGAGCTCGGCGTGGCGGTCCACCAGCACCTCGGCGCGCTCATCGGGTGGACTCTCGGGGTCGTGGCACTCATGACCATGTACGGCGCCCTGATGAACGTCGTCGTCGAGGCGATCATGTCCAACCCCGCCCTCGCGGACTTCCTCGTCGCGTCCCCGGCACTCGTCGATTCACTCGTGCAGATGCTCGTGGTGTTCGTCGGCATCCTCGGCGCGGGATTCGCCCTGCAGACCCTCGGCGGACTGCGGGGTGAGGAGACCTCGGGGCGGTTGGAGCTCGAACTCGCGGCCGGGCGCTCGAGGTGGTCGGCGCTCGCCCTGCACACCGCGGTCGTGGCCGCGGGAGCCGCAGTCGTCGTCGTGGCGGGGTCCGCGGCGTTCGCCCTGGCCACTGCCGTCGCCCTCGACGACCCGGATTCGGTGGGTCGGATCGTCGCGGCCGGATCCTGGCAGGTGCCCGCCGTGATGGTGTTCGTCGGCCTGTCGGTCGCCCTGTTCGGACTGCTGCCGCGCGCTCAGGCGCTGGCCTGGGCGGTGTTCGCCGTCTCGGCCGTCGTCACGTTCATGGGTCCCACCCTCCGGCTCACCGAGTCCCAGATGCGCCTGTCACCGTTCGGGGCGGTGGGTCGGGCACCCGTCGGACCGGTCGACACGATGGGGGTCACGGTGCTGGTGGTCCTGGCGGTGGCCCTCGTGGCCGCGGGGGTGGTCGGGTTCCGTCGGCGCGACGTGCCGCGGACGTGACCGCGGACGGGGCGGCGGAGCTGACACACTGACCCCGCAGCTGTAGACGATCCGGCCGGCGGCGGCCCGATCTGCCATCACCCGGGAGGATCACATGTCGGACGAGTTCGATCGAGACCGGTTGGATGCGGCGTTGGCCGTGGTCGAGGACTGGCCGGTGGACCACGTCTCGGCGGCGGTCGTCGGCCCGGAGGGGGCCCTGGCCGTGCGCGGCGACGACACCCGCGTCTACCGGCTCGCCTCGGTGACCAAGCCGATCGTGGCGGTGGCGGCACTGCTCGCGGTCGAGGAGGAGGCGATCTCACTCGACGAGGCCGCCGGTCCCGAGGGGGCGACCGTCCGCCACCTGCTGGCCCACGCCTCGGGACTGGACTTCAGTGATCGCGAGAAGGTCCGCGCCCGGCCGGGGGAGCGACGCATCTACTCCTCGGCGGGCTTCGAGGTCCTCGCCGACCACATCGCGGAGGCCACCGGGATCGCGTTCACCGACTACCTCACCGAGGCCGTCTGTCAGCCGCTCGGGATGGGGTCGACGGCGCTCGAGGGATCGGCCGGGCACGGAGCGTCGGCCAGCCTCGCCGACCTGATCTCCTTCGCGACCGAACTCGTCGCCCCGACGCTCCTCGCGCCCGAGACCCTGGAGGAGGCGGTGACCGAGCAGTTCCGCGGCCTCGACGGCGTCGTGCCCGGGTACGGCATGCACAAGCCGTGCCCGTGGGGCCTGGGGTTCGAGCTCCGCGACGCCAAGTACCCCCATTGGACGGGCCAGCACAACTCTCCCGGGACCTTCGGACACTTCGGGCAGTCCGGCACGCTGCTGTGGGTGCAGCCGGAGATCCAGACGGCCCTGGTCGTGTTGACCGACCGCGACTTCGGGGACTGGGCCAAGCCGCTGTGGCCGCAGCTGTCGGACCGCGTGGTGGACGCCGCGACCCGGCGCAGTCGTCCGGAGGATTCACTCGGAGGCTGATCGCCTCAGTGTTCCTCAGTGTTCCTCAGTGTTCCCGACACGCCGCCGGGGTTCCCGACACGCCGCCGGGGACTCACACCGGCGGGATTACGGTGCTGTAACTTTGCTGAGAATGCAGAAGTGTCGCTGGTGTAATTCCACCACTTGAGGCACAGTTGTTTACTACAACCACATACGAATCATCGTTCACACGATTACGCGAGGTCGTTGGGGAAGACGTCCCTCAGTGAGTCGGGAGTGAAGCGATGTCTGATCTGAACCATTTCGCGGATACGACGACAGGTGTGGTGTTCATCCACGCCGCGCCTACCGCGTTGTGCCCTCACGTCGAGTGGGCTCTCGCGAGCACGCTCGACGCGTCCTCAGCTATGCGGTGGGAGGACCAGCCGGCCCAGCCGGGCGCCCGCAAGGCGATCGTCGACTGGATCGGTCCGGTCGGCACCGGTGCGCGCCTGGCCGACTCGTTGGCCAAGTGGTCGATGCTGGCCTTCGAGGTCACCGAGGACCCGAGCGACCTCGTCGACGGCGAACGCTTCTCCCACACCCCCGAACTCGGGATGTGGCGCGGCCAGACCGGCGCGAGCGGTGACGTGGTGATCGGCGAGAACCGGCTCCGGCATCTCATGGCCGCCGGCCCCGCCGCCTTCCATTCCGCGGTGGACGCCGAACTCGGGACCGCGTGGGACCGCGCCCTCGAGCCACTCCGTGGGCACCCCGCCGCGGCCGAGGTCACCTGGCTCTCCCGCGTGGGCTGACCTCCGCCCCCGGCCCGCGCCGGCTCCTGGCCGTACCGGGCCGACTCCCGACCGAACCATGAACGCCCGCACCCTCTCGGGGTGCGGGCGTTCACGTGTCCGGTGCCCCCAGTCGTGCCGGCGGAGGGCCTCCAGGTCACTGCGGGATCAGGTCACAGCGGGATGTTCTTGTGCCGGCCCCGCACGTGAGAGGCGGCGTCCAGTGCCTCGGCGAGGCGGCGACGGGTGTCCGTGGGCTCGATGACCTCGTCGACCACGCCGATCGAGACCGCCCTGCCCACGCCGCCGGCGATCGCGGCGTGCTCGTCGGCCAGTCGCTCGTGCAGAGCTTCACGCTCGTCCTCGGGCGCCGCGGCGAGTGTGCGCTTGTGGAGGATGCCCACCGCCGCCTTGGCGCCCATGACCGCGACCTCCGCATCCGGCCACGCGAACACGGCGGAGGCGCCGAGAGCGCGCGAGTTCATGGCGATGTACGCACCGCCGTAGATCTTGCGGGTGACCAGCGTGACGCGGGCGACGGATGCCTCTGCGAAGGCGTGCAGCAGCTTGGCGCCGCGGCGGACGACGCCGTCCCATTCCTGTGAGACCCCCGGAAGATACCCCGGGACATCGACGACGACGAGCAGAGGGACACCGAACGCGTTGCACAGGCGGACGAACCGCGAGGCCTTCTCGGCGGACTCGGAGTTGAGGCAGCCGCCCAGGCGGAGCGGGTTGTTGGCGATCACCCCGACCGTGCGGCCCGACATCCTGCCGAAGCCCACCACGATGCTGGGTGCCCACTTGGCCTGGAGTTCCTCGAAGGTCGTGCTCCCGTCCAGCTCGGACGAGTCGAGGATGCCGTGGACGAGGGGACGGACGTCGTAGGCCCGCTTGGGAGAGTCCGGGAGGAGCCCCGCGAGGTCCGTGTGGTCGCCCTCGAGTGCGCGCAGGTCGAACTCTCCCTGGGCGGACAGCAGGGTCACCAGCCGACGTGCGCGGTGAAGCGCGTCCTTCTCGTCCGTGGCGGCGATGTGGCACACACCGGACTTGCGGTGGTGGACGTCCTGGCCGCCGAGTCCCTCCATGTCGACCTGTTCCCCGGTGACGGAGCGGACCACGTCGGGGCCGGTGACGAAGATCTTGCCCGCCGGCGCCATGATCACGACGTCCGTGAGCGCGGGGCCGTATGCGGCACCGCCCGCGGCGGGGCCGAGCACGACCGAGATCTGCGGCACGTGGCCCGACGCGCGCACCATGGCCTCGAAGACGAGGCCCACGGCGTGGAGGGCCTCGACGCCCTCGGCGAGACGGGCTCCGCCCGAGTGCCACACGCCCACGACGGGCAGGTGCTCGTCGATGGCGGTGTCGATCGCGTGGACGATGTGGCGGCAGCCGTCCAGGCCCATCGCCCCACCCATGACGGTGGCATCGGTGGCGTAGGCGATCGTGGCTTCGCCGTCGATCAGTCCCCGGGCGGCGAGTGCGCCCGAGGCGTCTGGCTCCGTGAGGAACTCGAGCGATGCAGGATCGAAGAGAGTCTCGAGCCGTGCGACGGGGTCGCGCGGGTCAATCTGAGTGGTCTGGTCCACGGCGCTGGTGATGGTCATCGAATGCAGTCCTTTCCGTGGCGCATCTCCCGGTTGGGAGGGTGCGCTCCTGATGGACCCCCGGACTGGCTGGTGTGGGGGAGGCGAACGATCGGGGACCCCCGTCCCTGATCGCGCCGTCCGCCCGTCACCCCGCATGACGCGGAGTGTTCTGGTGTGTCGGGTCCCGGATACGGGGAGGGGACGCGGGCTCGTCTGGTGCACCGACCGCACCTTCGGCCCTGAATGCGCCCCCGCCCCGTGCTCCGCGACGTGGTGTCAGCTCTGGTCGATTTTCCGGATGTAGTCGACCGCATCCTGCACAGTACGCAACTTGGCGAGATCCTCGTCCGGGATCTCCACCCCGTAGCGATCCTCCGTCTGCACGGCGATCTCCACCATGGACAGGGAATCGATGTCCAGATCGTCCACGAAGGACTTCTCCGGCGTCACCTCGGAGGGCTCGATCCCGGTGACCTCCTCGACGATCTCCGCAAGTCCGGAGATGATCTCGGCCTCGGTGCGTGCCATGTGGTGTCCTTTCTGGTGGTGTCGTCGCACCCGGCCGGGTGCGACGTGGTCGTCGTGACACGGCCACCGGACCAGGCCGGTGACCGCGGGTTCGTGGGGGTGGTCTAGGCGCCGCTGAGAGCCGGGACGGCGTCGAGCGCGTCCTCGAGGTCCTCGGGCGTGGTCACGCCGTGGCGGGGCACTTCGCGCATCATCCGCTTGGCCAGGCCGACGAGCGCACCGGACGGCGGGAGCTCGATGAAGGCGTCGACGCCGAGCTTGAGCATGGTCTGCGTGCACAGGTCCCAGCGGACGGGATGGGTGATCTGGGAGATCACGCGGTCCAGGGCGTCCCTGCCCGAGGTGACGACCCTGCCGTCGGAGTTGGAGAGCAGAGTGAACTCCGGGTCGCGGACCTCGATCGTGTCCGCGTGTGCGCGGAACTCCTCCACGGCCGACCCCATGTGACCGGTGTGGAACGCCCCGGCGACGTCGAGGCGCCGCAGGCGGGCGCGGATCGGGGGGTTCTGTTCGAGAGCATCGCACGCTTCGAGGGGGCCGGCGGCGACGATCTGCCCGGCGCCGTTCCGGTTCGCCGGTTCCAGACCGGCGTTCTCGAGGGCCAGCAGGACGTCGGCTTCCACCCCACCGAGCACGGCGATCATCCCCGTGGGGCGGTCGGCGCACGCCTTCGACATCGCGGCGCCGCGGACCGAAGCCAGGCGGAGGGCGTCGGCCTCGGAGACCACCCCGGCGATCGCGAGCGCCGCGACCTCGCCGATGGAGTGTCCGGAGATGATGGTGTCTGCAGGGACCCGGCCCCGCCGACGGAGCTCCGCGGCGCCGAGCAGTGCGGAGGCGACCACCAATGGTTGGGTGACCGCGGTGTCGGTGATCTCCTGCAGGGTCGCCGTGGTGCCGAGGCGCTCGAGATCGAGTCCGCTCGAGGCGGACCACTCGTCGAGACGGTCCGACGCGCCGGGGAGCTCGAGCCACGGCGCGAGCATTCCGGCTTTCTGGGACCCTTGTCCTGGGGCGGTGAGGCAAAGCACGAGTATCAGACAACACGTGATGCCCTCTGTCGGATGATGTTCTCGTAGCCAGAAACCACGGCGGGATTTTGTGGGGTTCCCACAAAATCGGTGTTGAGTGCGCTGACATCTGTCGCAGCAGCGGTTTCGTTACACGGTGTGACGAGAGTGAATGTTTAGCTCTCCTGAGGGCGTCGTTCGGTGAACTTGCCGAGCACGAGGGCGATACGGAGGACAAATGCCTCTCTCGCGTCCAAGGGGTCGAACTCCGTGATCTGGCTCACTCGTTTGAGTCGATACCTCACGGTGTTGGGATGGACATACAACTCGCGGGCACACGCCTCGACGTGGCCGCCCGAGTCCAGATAGGCCCGGAGGGTCTCCTCCAGCGACGGATCCGCGCCCCTCAGCGGGGTCACGATCCGCTCCACGAGCATGACCGCGGCCCCGCGGTCCCCGCCGAGGACCCGTTCCGGCAGCAGGTCGATCGCCGCCACCGGACGGGGCGCGCCGGGCCACCCGGTCGCGGCCGCGGCGCCGGCGATCGCCTCGGCGGCGCTGTCCGGGGCCTCGGCGAGTGAACCGACGGTGTGTCCGACGACCACGGGGGCGTCGGGGGAGAAGGCGTCGAGGACCGAGGCAGGGACGGCGGAGGCGGACTCCAGTTCCCCGGACAGGATGACGACGAGGCGTGCCCCCTGGACCACGGCTAGGGCGTGTCGGCCCGCCGCGACGGCGGCCTTGTGCGTGGCGGGCACCGACGCCAGCCCCAGGTCTGCTCTGGGGCGACCCACGATCACGGTCGCCGCGGTGGTCGGGTCCCAGTTGAGGGCAGAGGCGCCGGATGCGAGATCGGCGTGGCGGTCCCCACGGACCACGGCGTCCACCAGCATCGCCTCCATGCGGGTGTCCCAGGCGCCCCGGTTCTCCGCGGCGGCCGCGTAGACGGAGGCCGCCGTGAAGCCGAGTTCGCGCCCGAACTTCAGCACCGCGGCGATCATCAGCCCTCGTTGCCGCTCGTTGTGGGTGATCCGCGGCATCACCAACTCGAAGTACTCACAGGTGGAACGGACGAGTTGCACGGTCTCCTGCAGCGACAGTCCCTGACCGAGGCCCTTGGGCAGCAGCTTGAACCCGGCGATCGTGTCTGTGTGCTGGGCCTCGGGGTTGCGCATCCAGGTGACGAAGTCACGCACCGCGCTCTGGATGATGAGCTGGATCTCCGCCCGCTGGTCCGCCGAGAGTCCCGCGAAGAACGGCAGGTCCTCCTCCAGGGACCGGACCGCTTCCGTGGAGAGCGTCCCCGAGTACCGGGTGATGCGCTTGAGGAGCGCGTCCGAGACCGGTCGCTGATCCGGGGCCCGCGAGGACCGGCGCCGGGACGGAGTCGCGGCCTTCTGCCCGCCCCCGGCCACCGCTCCTGTCCCGGCCCCCGCCTCGGCGCCCGGGGGGGCCGCCTCCGTGGCACCCCCGGAGGCCCCGGTCGCGGCCCCGGTCACCTCGGTCACGCCACGCCGGGATCCGTCGTGGGCTCGGGCGCCGCCATGACATCGTCGATCCGGTAGAGGCGAGCGGCCTCCAGAAGGGTGCGCTTGTCGATGCTGCCCTCCCGGACCAGACCGGCGAGAACCGCGACGATGATCGAGTCGGCATCGGTGTTGAAGAACCGACGGGCGGCCGGCCGGGTGTCGGAGAACCCGAATCCGTCGGTGCCCAGGACGGTGTAATCCCCGGGCACCCACCCACGGATCTGGTCCGGCACCGCCTTCTGGAAGTCGCTCACCGCCACCTTCGGTCCCTTGCTGGAGTCGAGTGAGGCGGTGACGAACGGGATGCGGGGCTGCTGGTCGGGGTGACGGAGCTCGTGACGCTCACACTCGAAACCGTCCCGGGCCAGCTCGTTCCACGAGGTGGCCGACCAGAGGTCGGCCGCGACGTCCCACTTCTCCGCAAGCTCCTTCTGGGCCTCGGCCGCGGCGTACATCGCGACGCCCGAGGCGAGGATCGACGCCGCGTGCGTTCCCTTCTCCGCCTTGCGGAAGCAGTAGAGACCGCGGAGCAGTGCGTCGACGTCCAGGCCCTCGGGCTCCGGCGGCTGGGGGACGGGCTCGTTGTACAGGGTGATGTAGTACGAGACGTTGTGGTCGACACCATCGGTATCGGTCTCGTGCGCCGCGGCCGGACCGTACATCCGCTCGATGCCCGCTCGCATGATGTGGACGAGTTCGAACGCCCAGGCCGGGTCGTAGGAGAGGATGCCCGGGTTGGTCGCGGCGAGCAACGGCGAATGGCCGTCCATGTGCTGCAGTCCCTCCCCGGTGAGGGTCGTACGGCCGGCGGTCGCGCCGAGAAGGAACCCGCGCGCGAGTTGGTCCGAGGCGGCCCAGATGCTGTCGCCGGTGCGCTGGAAGCCGAACATCGAATAGAAGATGTACAGCGGGATCATGGGTTCGCCGTGGGTCGCGTACGCGGTACCCGCCGCCGTGAACTCGGCGACCGACCCCGCCTCACTGATGCCCTCGTGCATGATCTGGCCGCTGGTGGACTCCTTGTAACTCAGCATCAGGTCGTGGTCGACCGAGGTGTAGTTCTGCCCGTGCGGGTTGTAGATCTTCAGGGTCGGGAACCACGAGTCCATGCCGAAGGTCCGGGCCTCGTCCGGGATGATGGGGACGATCCGGTCCCGCAGGGACTCGTCGCGCAGGAGCTCCTTGCAGGTGCGGACCAGGGCCATCGTGGTGGCCACCGGTTGCTTGCCCGACCCCTTGCGCAACGACGCGAAGGACTCGATGCTCGGCACAGAGAGCGGGGTGAAGCTCTGCCGCCGCTCCGGCACGTGCCCGCCCAACGCGCTGCGCCGCTCCAGCATGTAGCGGATCTCCGGGGAGTTGGGCCCGGGGTTGTAGTAGGGCGGCAACGTCGGGTCGGCTTCGAGCTCCTCGTCGGTGATCGGGATGAGCTGCTTGTCGCGGAACTGTTTGAGATCGTCCAGCGTCAGCTTCTTCATCTGGTGCGTGGCGTTGCGGCCCTCGAAGTTCTGGCCGAGTCCGAACCCCTTGATGGTGTGCGCGAGGATCACCGTGGGTCGACCGGTGTGTTCGAGCGCCGCCTTGTACGCGGCGTGGATCTTCCGGTAGTCGTGGCCACCGCGGCGTAGGGCCCAGATGTCCTCGTCGGACAGGTCCTCCACCAACTTGGCCGTACGCGGGTCGCGGCCGAAGAAGTGCTCGCGGATCCAGGCGCCGTCGTTGGCCCGGAATGTCTGGTAGTCGCCGTCGGAGACGGAGTTCATCAGGGAGACGAGGGCACCCTCGGTGTCCTTCTCGAACAGAGCGTCCCACTCGCGTCCCCACACCACCTTGATGACGTTCCACCCGGCACCGCTGAAGTACGACTCCAACTCCTGGATGATCTGCCCGTTCCCGCGGACCGGGCCGTCGAGGCGCTGGAGGTTGCAGTTGATCACGAAGGTCACGTTGTCCAGTGCGTCGTTCGCGGCCACCTGCAGGGCTCCGCGCGACTCGACCTCGTCCATCTCCCCGTCCCCGAGAAACGCCCAGACGTGCTGTTGCGAGGTGTCCTTGATCCCCCTGTTGGCGAGGTAGCGGTTGAACCGCGCCTGATAGATGGCGTTCAGGGGGCCGAGCCCCATGGACACGGTGGGGAACTCCCAGAACTCGGGAAGGGAGCGTGGATGGGGGTAGGAGGGCAGGGACCGGCCCGGGTGGCTCTTCTCCTGTCGGAAACCGTCCAGGTCGTGCTCCCGGAGGCGCCCCTCGAGGTAGGCGCGTGCGTACATGCCGGGCGAGGCGTGCCCCTGGAAGAAAATGTGGTCCCCGCCGCCGGGGTGGTCCTTGCCGCGGAAGAAGTGGTTGTACCCCACCTCGTAGAGCGGTGCCGCCCCCGCGTAGGTGGAGATGTGGCCGCCCACGCCGATGCCGGGACGCTGGGCCCGGTGCACCATGATCGCGGCGTTCCAGCGGATCCAGCGCCGGTAGGTGCGCTCCACGGACTCGTCCCCCGGGAACTCGGGTTCGAGACTGGTGGGGATCGTGTTGACGTAGTCCGTCGAGGTCAGGGCGGGCAGGGGTACGCGCTGCTTGGACGCGCGTTCGAGGAGCCGCAGCATGAGGTAGCGGGCCCGCTCGGGGCCTGCCTCCGCGAGCATGCCGTCGAGTGAGTCCATCCACTCCTGGGTTTCCTCGGGGTCCGAGTCCGCGAGGTAGGACGCGACCCCCTCGCGGAGGACCGGCACATTGGTGGGTGCGGAACCATCTCTCGTGCCTACGGTCTCGGTCATGCGTCTCGTCCTCACTTCTGCGATACGTACAGCGGCGACCCGGTGGGGGCACCACACATGTCGGGGTGCAGTCTCCGGTCGACCGCGCGCACCGCGGGTGTGGGTTGGATCGCGTGGTCGGCCGGGCACGGGCCGTCGTCGGCCCCTGTCTCCCCCTGATTGTGCCCCAAAGCGTGATGCGGGACACGAGGCTGCGGTCCGGGCGACGAAATGGGCGGTTGTCGTTTCCCCTGAGAGGGTGCCCGGGTAGTGTTCCTGGTCAGCGAAAGACCAAGACGAACACACTCGGATACGAGGGAGGAACACCACGGTGGTCGCCGCGGCGAACCAACAGGACGGGGCGGATCAGATAGCTGGTCAGCTCGAACTGACGAAGGACATGCTCGTTCAGGAGGTCGGATGGGATTCCGACTGCGACGAGTCGATCAGTGAGGCCGTCGAGGACGCCGTCGGGTCGGAGCTGCTGGAGGAGGACACAGACGAGATCGTCGACGCCGTGCTGCTCTGGTGGCGCTCCGGGGACGGTGACCTGGTGGACAGGCTGATGGACGTCGTGACCCCGCTGGCCGAGGACGGCTCGGTGTGGGTCCTCACCCCCAAGACGGGGAACGACGGGCACGTGGAGCCCTCGGTCATCGCCGAATCGGCTCAGACCGCGGGGATGCTCCAGACGCGTACCGCGGCCCTCGGGGACTGGGCGGGAAGTCGTCTGGCGCTGCGGAAGAACAGCATCCCGCGGAAGTGATCCCACCCCCGGGGGGGTTCTCTACCCGTTCAGCGGGGGAGCGCCCCGGGGGCGATGTGAGGAACACCGGTGCCGGCGGCGCCGGTGTTCTGTCGTAGATCGGCCGTCCGTCACCGGTCCGGGCCGAGGAGGGCGACAGCCCCGGACACCGCCTGTGCGGGCCCCGGCAACGGCACGCGGTAGGGACGTCGGTCCTCGGCGGCGTACGGCGCCTCCCTGTGGCCGCCGCCCCAGGCCCACAGACCCCCGTTCCGGTCGATCCCGAAGGACGAGGTGCCACCGGCGCCGATCCAGTCCATCGGGGGTACACCCAGCACCTGGCGGGGCTCCGCGATCGACGCGTCCTCCGCGGCGCCGTCCCCGAGAACTCCGGAGACGGTGCGACCCCACGCCCAGACGCGCCCGTCGGTATCCCGCGCGAGCGCGTAGTCGCTGCCGGCGGCCACCTGCACGATGTCGGTCAGACCGTCGACCCGGACGGCCCGCGGGCTCTGGCCGCCCCGCGGCTCGACGCCCAGAAGTCCGTGGACGTTGTTGCCCCACGCGCAGACCTCCCCGGTGCCGGTGGCGATGACCGCAGCCCCGCCCGGGTTGGCCACGCTGACGGCGCCGGGGACGTCCCGAATCGTGCGCACCCGGGTCCCGTCCTGCTCGCCGATGACCTGGGTGAGATTGATTCCCCACCCCTGGAGCGTGCCGTCGGAGCGGAGGGCCAGCGCGTTGAGTTGCCCGGCGGCCACCTCGATCACGTTCTCGACGTCGGGGACCGGGCCCGGGGTGGCCTGGTTCCGCTCGGCGTCGCGGCGGCCCCCGCTCGCGATGAACGCGTCGCCCCACGCGACGACGGATCCGTCGGAGCGGGTCGCCAGGAACGCCCCGCCCACGGCGGCGACGGACGTCGCGTCCTGTACGCCCGGCACCGTGCGGGGCCGCTGGGTCCGTGAGTCTCCGGCCACTGTGCCGGCCAGCAGTCCCCGGTGATCCTCCCCGACCACCGAGACCGTGCCATCCGGGTGGACCGCGGCGAGGGCGGGGCCGGCATCGGCCACCGAGACGACCTGTTCCCATCCCGGGATCGGGCCGGGTGGGAGCGTGCTCCCGGCGAGACCGCCGAGGAACACCGCCTGTCCCGGCACCCGCGGGGCAGGTGTGGGTGACGCCGACGAGTCAGGACACGGCGGGGCGGACATGACCGCGCGATCGGCGGCGCTGCACCCGGCCGCGCCGGTGAGCGCCAGCGAGAGCGCGACTGCCGAACGAACGGCCCTGCGGAGGTGTGCCATGATCGGATTCTGCGGTGGCGGCGGACAGTTGTCCAGAGGGTTCCTCCGAGTCCGCGACGACCAGGATGCCCGGTCCGTCGGTCCGGGCCGGGTTCTCCCGGGAGGCCTCCGGGAAGGTCTCCGGGAAGGTCTTCCGACAGGTCACCCCCGGGGCCGCCGCCCCGGGGGGTGGGATACTCTGTCGCACACCGTCCGGGACCATCCAGGCGGCGATTTCCGCGCGCGTAGCTCAGCGGTTAGAGCTCTGGTCTTACACACCAGCGGTCGGGGGTTCGATTCCCTCCGCGCGCACTCATGAACAGACATCTGCTCCGGGCACTGGGGACCGCGCTGGGGTTCGCCGCCGACGCCGCATTCGCGGATCCCGGCCGCTGGCATCCCGTGACGGGCTTCGGGCGGTGCGCCTCGGCACTGGAGCAGGTGCTCCACCCGACCACAGACGGCCCCGGCGTCACCGGGACCGGAACGGACGCCGCCACCCGCGGCCGGGGTCTCGCCTACACGGTGGTGCTCGTGGGCGGGTCCGCGACCATCGTGGGTGCGGCGGAGGCTCTCGCCGCCCGCCGGCCCGTCCTGCAGGTGGCTGTCACGGCCGTCACCGTCTGGTCCTGCCTCGGCGGCACCTCGTTGCTCCGGGTGGCGGAGCGGCACGCGGAGTTGCTGTTGCGGGGGGACGTCCCGGCGAGTCGCGAACTCCTGCCGTGGCTGTGCGGCCGTGATCCGAGCGTGCTCGACTCCGATGATCTAGCCCGTGCCGTCATCGAGTCCGTCGCGGAGAACACCTCCGACGCGGCCGTGGCGACCTTGTTCTGGGCCGCGGTGGCCGGGCCCGCCGGTGCCGCCGCGCACCGGGCCGCAAACACCCTCGACGCGATGGTGGGACACCGCTCGACCAGGTATGTGGACTTCGGTCGGGCCTCCGCGCGGCTCGACGATGTCCTGGGCTGGCCCGCCGCGCGCCTGGCGGCCGTTCTCGCCGCGGGGCTCGCCCCCGTGGTCGGGGGCGCGCCCCGGGCCGTCCTGGGTACGTGGCGGCGGGACGCCCGGGCACACCCCAGCCCCAATGCGGGGGTGATCGAATCAGCGTGCGCCGGAGCCCTCGGGGTCCGACTGGGCGGCAGGACGCCGTATCCCTACGGCGTCGAGATGCGCCCGGGTCTGGGGCGGGGGCCCGCGCCGCGCCCGGAGGACATCCGCAGGGCGATCCGGCTCATGCGGGCCACCCAGGTGGCGGCCGCGGTCGGAGCCGTCGCGGCTCAGGTCGTCCTCGCGGTCAGGTCCGGAGACGGTCCGCCCTCCGGTGGGCCCGTCGTTGCTCGGCGTCGTCCCGGTGACCGTACCGGTCTCTGAGGGCGCGTTCTCGGGCGTTGAACGCCGCCGCGTCGGGGTCGTCCCCCCCGTGCGTGGGGGGCGCGGAGGAGACGCCATCCGCCCTGTCCGCCCCGTCCGATTCGGCGTCGCGACGACGCGCCCGGATCTCGGCCCAGGCGAAGTAGGCGAGGGCGAGCGGCGCCAGGACGCCGAAGGCGAGCCACTGCAGACCGTAGGACAGGTACGGGCCGTTCTCTATCCCCGGGATCGGCACCGGGCTGAGCGAACCGGGCTGGTCCCCCGTGAGCTGGAGATACCCGGCGGGCACGAGCGTGTGGTCGAGGGCATCACCCAGGACCGCGGGGTCCAGGACACGCACGGCCGGGAGCCCGTCCACGAGGACCGGCTCGGCCTGACCGCTCTCCGCGGCCCGGATCCGTGCGGTGATCTCGACGGGCCCGCCCGGCGCGGCGGCGTAGTCGGGGACCGTGTTGTTCTCGCCGACGGGAACGTAGCCACGGTTGACCAGGATCTCCGGCCCGTCAGCCGGCTCGAACACCGTCAGCACCTGGAAGACCGGTTCGCCGTCGACCGCGCGGAGCCGCAACAGCGCCTCGGCGTCGGGCTGCCACCGGCCGTCCAGCGTCACCAACCGCCATTCGCGGTCCGCGAACGCCTCGGGGCCGTCGACCACCTGCCCGAACGGTGCCGGGGCGGCCTCGATGGACTCCGCCAGGCGGTCGTTGCGGGCATCGAGATCCTCGCTCTTGCCCAGTTGCCACGGGGCGAGCAACGCGAAGCACGCCCAGGCGAACAGCGACACGGCGAGCAGGCCGATCAGCCAGCCGGGACTCAGAAAGCGCCGCAGACTCCGCATGGCCCCAGGGTATCCGCTGGGCCCAGGCCGGCATGAATGAGCCCAGACCGGCATGAATGAGCCCGAACGGGCCCGTACGGGCCTAAACCCGCTAACTCAGGCGGGCACGCACCTCGGCCACCAACCCGGGGAGCGCATCGGCGATCTGCAGACGGGTCCGGGTGAAGCCGTCGTCGTCCCCGTAGTAGGGGTCAGCCACGTCCCCGCCGTCCGCCGCGGGGTCGAAACCCCGCAGGAGTCGGATGCGGTGCTCCTCGACCCCGGCATCGAGGAGGTGGTCGCGGTGGCCGCGGTCGAGCGCCACCACCAGGTCGGCCGTGTGGTCGGCGGGGGACAGTTGCGCCGCCACGTGGGAGTCGTCGTACCCGTGGGACCGCAGTTCGGCCGCCGCGCGCGGGTCCATCGGGTCCCCGACGTGCCACCCGCCGGTCCCCACGCTCGAAACGGAGACCCTGTCGCCCAACCCGGCCCCGGCGAACGCGTCGCGGGCCATGACCTCGGCCATGGGGGAGCGGCAGATGTTTCCGGTACAGACGAAGACCACGTGGGCGGTGTGCTCACCAGGCATGGATGATCCGCTCCAGTTCGCTCGTGTCCGCCGGGGACCAGCGGGCATCGGCCCACTCCTCGGGGCTGCCGTAGCCCCAGCGCACGATCGCGGTGGGGATGCCGTAGCGGGCGGCCCCGGCCACGTCGTGCTCGCGGTCGCCGATCATGAGGACCCCGTCGGTACCCCCGTCGCCCTCGGGGACCGGATCCACCCCCACCGAGGCCAGCGAATGCGCGATCACGTCGGCCTTGGCTGATCGGCCGACCCGCAGGTCCGCGCCGCCGATGAACTCGAAGGGCTCGTCGAGGCCGAAGTGATCCAGGATCCGCCGCGCGGCCCGCTGGTCCTTACTCGTCGCCACGGCCATCCGGAAGCCCTGACCGGCCAGGCCCGTCAGCAGCCCGTCCATCCCCTCGTAGACGGCGTTCTCGAGCCACCCCACGTCGCTGTAGCGCTCGCGGTACGCGCTCATCGCCCGCTGCAACTCCGAGCCCTCGAGTCCCAGCGAGGCGAGGGTGTCGGGCATGGGCGGGCCGGCGATGGAGCGGATGTCACGGGAGTCGTCCCAGCTGGCGCCGACGGTGTCCAGCGCGTGGCGGAGCGACTTGGCGATGCCGTCCAGGGAGTCGGTGATGGTGCCGTCGAGATCGACGAGCAGGACAGGGCGGTCGGGCATGCGGTCATTCTCCCAGACCCGCGCCGCAACCCGTCCCGCGCCGCCACGCGACCCGCCCCGTCGCCGCCGGCCCCGAGCCCCCCTAGGCTGCCGTGCATGAGCGCCGCGCCCGGACACCTGACTGGTCATCAACCGGACGGCCCGTCCTGGGAGGCGCTGCGACACCACGGCGACGCCGAGCTGGTGCCGGGCGGGGTCGACTTCGCCGTCAACGTGCGGGGTGACGGCCCTCCCACGTGGCTGCGGGAGAGGTTGGCCGACCGACTCGGCGACCTGGGCCGGTACCCCACCGCCGAGGACCGCGACGCCGCCGCCGCCGCGGTCGCGGCCCGTCACGGGGTCGACCCCGACGCGGTGCTGTTGCTCGGCGGCGCCTCGGAGGGGTTCCACCTCCTCGCCGACCACGCGGCCCGCAGGGGCCTGCGCGCTGCCGTGGTGCACCCGTCGTTCACGGAGCCCGAGGTCGAGTTGCGGCGGGCCGGGGTGCCGGTCCACAGAGTGATCCTGCCTCCGCCGTACGGCCTCGATCCGGCGCTCGTTCCCGAGGAGGCGGACCTCGTCGTCGTCGGTAATCCCACAAACCCCACCTCGGTCCTGCACGCCAGGGCGACCGTCGCGGCGCTGTGCCGCCCGGGCCGGGTGACGGTGGTGGACGAGGCGTTCTGCGACGTGGTGTACGACGAGTCCGCGCACACGCTGGCCGGCGCCCGCCTTCCCGGCCTGGTGGTGTTGCGGTCGTTGACCAAGACGTGGGCGCTCGCGGGGCTGCGGGTGGGTTACGCCGTGGGCGATCCGGCGGTCCTGGCTGACCTCGCCGCTGACCGGCCGCACTGGCCCCTGGGCACGCTGCAGCTCGAGGCGATCCGGGCGTGCCTGGGTCCGGAGGCGGACGGCGAGCTGGAGGCCGCGCGCGAGCAGGTGGTGGCCCAACGTCGGGCGATGGTGGCCGCGCTCGAGTCCGCAGGGATCACGGTCGTCGTTCCCCCCGAGGCCCCGTTCGTCCTGGTGCGCACCCCGGACGGCGCGGATCCCACCGCGTTCCGCGCGGGACTGGCGCGACGGGGGATCGCGACCCGCCGCGGTGACACGTTCCCCGGGCTCGACGCCACCCACCTGCGCCTGGCGGTCCGCGACGGCAGGATGGTGGACGCACTCGTCCGCGCCTGGCGGGCGGAGCGGGAAGGGGATCGACGATGACCACCGGTGGGCCCACCCTGGCCGATGTGATCGACCTGCTGGAGCACGCGTACCCGCCCCGGTTGGCCGAGTCCTGGGACCGTGTCGGGCTGGTCGCGGGCGACCCCGCCGCGCAGGTCGGGACGGTCGTGGTGGCCGTTGACGCGACCGACGAGGTGGTCGACCACGCGCTCGCCGTGGGCGCCGACCTGCTCCTGGTCCATCACCCGCCCCTGCTGCGCGGGGTGCACTCCATCGCCGCCGACACCCCCAAGGGTCGGCTGCTGCACCGCCTGGTCGCGGGCGGATGCGCCCTGTACGCCGCGCACACCAACGCCGACTCCGCGCGGCCCGGAGTCAACGACGCCCTCGCCGAGACGCTGGGGCTGGATCCCGGGCGACCGCTGGTCCCGACTGGTGACGGCACCGTCGACAGGTGGGTGGTGACGGTGCCCGACGACGACGTCGAGGACCTCCTGCACGCCGTCTTCGCCGCCGGGGCCGGCCGGATGAGCGGGTACACGGAGTGCTCGTTCTCCGTGCGGGGTACCGGTCGCTTCCGGCCCGGCGACGGGACCACCCCCGCGAGGGGTCAGGTGGGCGAGCCGGAGCGGGTCTCCGAGACGCGGGTGGAGTTCGTGGCGCCCCCCGAACTGCGGGCCGAGGTGCGCCGGGCGGTGACGGCCGCGCACCCGTACGAGGTGACCGCGATGGACGTGCTGGTCAACCACGCAGGCCCCGGTCCGGGCCCGGAGGACACGGGCCTCGGCCGCGTCTGCGACCTGCCCGGACCCATGACCCTCGCCGAGTTCACCGCGCTCGTCGGCGCCAGACTGCCCCGGACCGTGTGGGGGGTCCGGGCCGCCGGTGATCCCGAGACGGAGGTCAGGAGGGTCGCGCTGTGCGGCGGCTCCGGTGACTCGCTGCTGGGGGCGGCCCGCGCGGCCGGGGCGGACGTGTACCTCACCGGAGACCTGCGTCACCACGTCGTCGACGAGCACCTGCGGGAAGGCGGCCCGGCACTGGTGGACGCGGCGCACTGGGCACTCGAGTTCCCCTGGTGTGCGCAGGCCGCGGCGTTGCTCGAGGAGGGGGTCGGGGTGGTGGCGACCGTCTGCGACCTGCGCACCGATCCGTGGACGGCGGCGTCGGGGACGGCGGGCGTCGGGCGGTAGTCTTGGCCCTCATGAAGGCCGATCCCACCCTCCAGCGTCGACTCGTCGACCTCGCCGAGCTCGACCTGCGCCTGGGCTCCCTCGACCACCGTCGGCGATCCCTCCCGGAGCAGGCGACCGTGGACACGTTGGAGGCCGAGCGCCGGGCGGCCGTGGAGTCCGCCGCGCGGGCGCGGATCCACGTGGAGGACCTGGATCGTGCGATCGCCAAGCTGAACTCGGATCTCGACGCCGTACGGAGGCGTCGCGCGAACGACTCCGCGGCGCTGGCCGCCGGAGGCCTGTCCGACAGGCAGGCCACCGAGCTCGAGTACGAGCTGGGATCGCTCCACCGTCGTCAGGAGAACCTCGAGGCCGAACTCTCCGAGCTGACCGAGCGCCACGAGGCGGTTGACGCCGACGTCCGCCACTCCGGCGCGATCATCACCGACCTGGACGCCCGCCTCGGGATGGCCACCACCGTCCGCGACACCGCACTCGCCGACCTCGAGGACTCTGTCACCGCCACGACCGCCGAGCGGGCCCGCCAGGCGGAGGACCTCCCCGCCGACCTGCTCGACCTCTATACCCGTAGTGCGCAGCAGGCGGGAGTGGGTGCGGCGATCCTCAGTGGTGGCCGATGCTCGGCCTGCGCGATCGATCTCGACCGCACCACCGTGTCGGCGTTCCGCACGGCACCCGCCGACGACGTCCTGACCTGCCCGGAGTGCGGCGTGATCGTCGTCCGCACGGCCAACTCGTGAGCGGCGGCCCGGGCTGGACGGGCGCGGCCGGCAGGCCCACGCGGATCGTGCTCGCCCGTCACGGTCAGACCCCGCTCTCGGTGGACCGTCGGTACTCCGGCCAGGGCGATCCCGACCTCACCGAGTTGGGGGTGCTCCAGGCCGAGCGGACCGCGGAGCGGCTGGCCCGCCTCCCCGGGCTCTCGGCGGTCGTCTCCTCCCCACTGCGCCGGTGTCTGGGGACGGCCGAGCGGGCCGCCGAGGCGACGGGTGTCCCGCTGATGGTCGAGGACGACCTCATCGAGACCGATTTCGGGCAGTGGGAGGGCCTGACCTTCACCGAGGCCGCGGAGCAGGACCCCGCTCTGCACTCACGCTGGATGTCGGACACCGCCGTCCCGCCCCCCGGGGGCGAGAGCTTCGCCGTGGTCCGCGCCCGGGTCGAGCGGGGACTGCGCCGGATCGTCGCCGAGAACCCGGGCGGGGTGGTGGCCGTGGTCAGTCACGTCACCCCCATCAAACTCGCGATCCGGGCGGCCCTCGACGCCGGCGACGAGCTGCTCTTCCGGCTCCACCTGGACCTGGCCTCGGTGTCCGACGTGCGGTTCTACCCCGACGGTCCCACGTCGGTGCACCTGGTCAACGACACCTCGCACCTCGACTAGACTCCCCAGGGCGAACGAGTCGGCCGGACGGCCGCGGGCGGGGGAACCGGCGCCATCAGGTGGCAAGGCCCCGGTCCGAGGAAAGTCCGGACTCCACAGAGCAGGGTGGTTGTTAACGGCAACCCGGGGTGACCCGCGGGACAGTGCCACAGAAAACAGACCGCCGCGCCGCGAGCGCGGTAAGGGTGAAACGGTGCGGTAAGAGCGCACCAGCGCCCCGGGCGACCGGGGCGGCTAGGTAAACCCCACCCGGAGCAAGGTCGAAGGCCGCACCGCCTGCGGTGCGGCTGCGCGGATGGCGTGCAGAGATGCACGGAAGGGCTGCTCGCCCGAGTCCGCGGGTGGACCGCTCGAGGTAGCCGGTGACGGTGTGCCCAGATGGATGGTCGTCGCCCCTCCGCGTGGAGGGGCACAGGATCCGGCTTACAGGCCGACTCGTTCGCCCCGATCCCGCCGTGTGCGCGCCTGGCTGGGCTTGCGCGGCCCGCTGGACTTGCGCGGCCCGCTGGACTTGCGCGGCGTGTTGGGCTTGCGCGGCGTCTCGGGTCCATTCCGCCCGCGCATCGCCGGAATTCCCGGGCAATCCGGCCGCGCGAGCCGAAGAGGGCGCGCAAGTCGGTGGGAAGGGGCGAGCCCGGCCTCAACCCCGAGTAGGGTCGGACGGGTCAGCAGATCAACGGACGACCCCAGGAGGCCCCTCATGTCGGAAGAGCAGTGGTACTACGACATCGGCACGGGCCAGGCGTTGCAGGGCAAGGTGACCAACTGGGACAACCGCATGGGCCCCTACGCCACCCGCGGTGAGGCCGAGGCCGCACTGGCCAAGGCGAAGGCCCGCAACGAGGCGTGGGACGCGCAGGACGAGAAGGACTGAGCAGGGCTGCGCTACGTGCCGCTGCCCTTCTTCTTGCTCTTCGTCTTCCGTCTCCGCGCCGCGCGCCGGGATTCCGACAACTCGCGGTAGGCGGCGGTCACGGTGGCCGCGTCGCTCTCGAACCCTGCCAGCGCGCGCTCGGAGAAGCCGCGCTCGTGCTCGAAGAGCACACCGAAACCGAAGGTCGGCTCGCCCGCGGACTCGGCCCGCCTGGCGATCCGCCGGAGCCACATCCGGGCGGTCACGCTGTCCTGGACGTCGCCGAGCACGGTGTGCAGTCGCTGGCACGCGGTGCGCAGCGGTGCGACGGTCAGGCCATCCGACTCGCGGAGGGCGCCGACGTTGCGCCGCAGTGCCTTGGCGCGCTTGCGGACCACGTGGGTCAGTTCCTCGCGCTGGGCCAGGGTCAGCTCGAGCGAGTCGAGGTCACGCTCGGTGCGGGTGCGGGCCTTGGTGAACTTGGCGAACTGTCGGTCCACTCCTCGCAGGACCATGTCCTGGGCCTCGCGCCTGCGCTTCTTCGAGCTCTGCGCGGGCGCGCCGGACCGGGGGCCCGATCCGGAACCGGTGCCGGCGACCTCGACCAGCAGGTGCAGCCGGTCGAGCAGGTCGAGGTACCGTTCGGAACCCAGTGCCTCCGCGACCCGCGCGCCGGCGCGTCGCTCCTCGGAAGCGAGCTCGTCGCTCAGCCGCTTCCTGGTCAGCGGGCTCACCACGTCCTCCGGGTACTCGGCCGCCAGTTCTTCGAGCCGCTGGTCGACCACCTGGATGTCGCGCACCTTGCCCAGGACCGCGGCGAGGACCTTGAGCTCCTCCAGCAGGTCGGCCAGATCGATCTCGGTGTCCTCGGTCTCCGATTCGAGTTCCTCGGCGAACGAACTGATGGTGCTGCGCAGACCGCGGACCGCCACCCGCATCTGGTGAACGCCCACCATGGTGACGCGCCGGGCCGCGGGATCGTGGTCGAGTACCTTGCCGAGGTCCTCCCGCAGGGCGTCCCTCACCGCGGAGGCGCCCGGGTCGTCCGGTGAGGGGAGTGCGCCGAGGGCGCGGGCGAGTTTGGACGACGACGACGAGGTCGTGGCCCCGGCGGAGGAACACGCGGTGGCGACGGTGTCGAGATGGCCCCGCGCTCCTGGCCGGGACGGATCGACCAGTTCCACCTCCCACTCCCGCCACTCCGCGTTCGCGTTCCCGGTGACGAACGACTGCGTCGAGACGTGGTCGTCGCAGAACTCCACGACGGCGGTGCCCTCGGGGTCGCGGAGGAGCACGACATGCCGCCAGTTGTCCACGCGGGCCACGGGCGCGAGCGGTCGGCGGCGGACCAGCCCCGCCACCGCGGCCACGAACTCGGCCGGCACGTCGTCGCCGTGGTCCAGCGGGAGCTGCAACTCCACCCGCCCGGCCTCGGACGGGAGTTTGAGGTGCCAGCCGGAATCGTCGCCGCCGGTACGGCGTCTGAGGGTGACCTTGTGTCGGGTGAGGCTGAGGTCGGCGGTGTCGTAATACGTGGCCGAGAGTTCGTGCACCACGGGGTCGTCCGCGAGCAGAGGGGCGAAGGCGTCCGCGGCGGGGATCGGGGTGTCGGTGTCGACCTCGAACTTGCTCTCGATCTCCATCGTCTCTCTGATCGTCATGGACTGGTTGTATCAGGCCCGGGTGAACACCGAGTCCGGTGCGCCGCGACCGGTCCGCCACCCACACTCTGTCGACGTCCCGTGACGTCTCGGACTTACTTGCGGGTAAGATCGCGGTGGTTCGGATCACATGCGCGCCGTCGGGAGAAGAAGTGGATCAGACGACACGAGTCGACGTCCTCGTCGTGGGGGCCGGTTTCTCCGGACTCGGGGCGGCCATCAGGCTCACCGAGGAGGGGGTCGACGACCTCATCGTGGTCGAGCGGGGCGCGGACGTGGGCGGCACCTGGCGCGACAACTCCTATCCGGGGGCGGCGTGCGACGTGCCATCCCACCTGTACTCGTACTCCTTCGCCCTCAACCCGGAGTGGTCGCGGGCGTTCTCCCCCCAGGGCGAGATCTACGACTACATCCGTCGTGTCACGCATGATCACGGGGTCCGGGACAAGATCCGGTTCGGCGTCGAGGTCACCTCGGCGCAGTACGACGAGAACCGAGGCCGGTGGACGGTGAGCACCACCGCGGGGGAGTACGACGCGAGAGTGCTGGTCTTGGGCGTCGGCGCGCTGTGCGAGCCCAAGCTCCCGGAGATCGACGGCATCGACGAGTTCGCGGGCCCCGTCTTCCACACCGCCCGCTGGGACCATTCGGTCCCCCTGGCGGGTCGACGCGTGGCGGTGATCGGCACCGGAGCCTCCGCGATCCAGGTGGTGCCGTCCATCGCCCCGGTCGTCGAGCACCTCGACGTCTACCAACGCACCGCGCCCTGGGTCCTGCCCCGCATCGACCGGAAGTACCCGGGGTTCGAGCGTGCCCTCTACCGCAGGGTTCCCGGTCTGCAGCGCGCGGTCCGGGGACTGCAGTACGCCAGCCGTGAGTTCCAGGTCGTGGGCCTGACCCGGACCCGGGCGGCCCTGGCCCCGATCAAGGCGCTCGGGCGCGCGCACCTCGCGATGTCAGTCCGCGACCCCGAACTACGGGCCACCCTCACCCCGCACTTCGAGATCGGATGTAAGCGGATCCTGCTGTCCAACACCTGGTACCGGGCGCTGAGCCGGCGGAACGTCGACGTGGTGACCACTCCCATCAGCCGGGTGACAGAGACCGGGATCGTCACCTCCGACGGCGCAGAGCACCCCGCGGACGTGCTGGTGGTGGCCACCGGGTTCCACGTCACCGACTCGCCGTTCTTCGAGCGCGTCCGCGACTCGGCCGGACGAACCCTTGCGGACACCTGGTCGAGCGAGGGAATGGAGGCCTACAAGGGCACCACCGTCGCCGGATATCCCAACCTGTTCGTCCTCATGGGCCCCGCGACGGGCCTCGGACACTCCTCGATCATCTACATGATCGAGTCCCAGCTGAACTACCTCGTGGACGCGATCCGCGCCATGCGCGACCGCGGCCTGCAGACGGTCGACGTCCGCGAGGCGGTCCAGAACGCCTACAACCGTGAGCTGCGCGAGAACACCGGCAAGACGGTCTGGCTGACCGGCTGCAAGAGCTGGTACCTCGACGCCAAGGGCAACGCCCCGGCCGTGTGGCCCGACTTCACCTTCACCTTCCGCAACCAGACGAGGGAGTTCGACGTGAGCGCGTACCGCAGGACCACGGTGGACCGACCCGCCGAGGTGCCCACCGGGCAGGAGGCGCTCCGGTGAGCGCGCCGATCACCAAGGTGCTCGGCGCCCTGGGTGGCCTGACCTCCCGCCGTCCCCACTGGCAGATGGACGGCAAGGTCGTCGTCATCACCGGTGCCGGCTCCGGCATCGGCCGTGAGCTCGCGCGGGAGGCGGCTCGGCGGGGGGCCCGGCTGGCCCTGAGCGACGTGGACGTCGACGGTCTGGCCGAGACGGTGAGACTGGTGGGAGCGGAGTCATCGGCGGAGGTGCACTCCGACCGGCTCGACGTCACGGAGCAGGCCGCCGTCGCCGAGTACGCGAGCCGCGTGATCGAGCAGTTCGGCGTGGTCCACCTCGTCGTCAACAACGCCGGTATCGCGTTCACCGGGTCGGTCGCGCAGTCCGGCTACAAGGACATCGCCCGGGTGATGGACGTGGACTACTGGGGGGTCGTGCACGGCACCAAGGAGTTCCTGCCGCATCTCATCGCCTCCGGGGACGGGCATCTCGTCAACATCTCCAGCATCTTCGCGATCCTCTCGGTGCCCACACAGAACGCGTACAACGCGGCCAAGGCCGCGGTGCAGCAGTTCACCGAATCGCTGCGGATGGAGATGCTCGCCGGCGGCCACCCCGTCGACGTCACCTGTGTGCATCCCGGGGGGATCAGGACCGCGGTGGCCAGGAGTGCCGGCGCAGCCGAGGGCCTGGACAGTGCGACCTTCGCCACGATCTTCGACTCCAAGTTCGCACGGACGGAGGCGTCGACGGCCGCGCGGGTGATCCTCGACGGGGTCGAGCGACGACGCGCGAGGGTGCTGGTGGGTCCGGACGCGTACGTGATCGACGCGATGGTCCGGCTCTTCCCGTCGGGCTACCAGAAGGCGACGGTCGCCGCCTCGCGCCGCTTCGGGGTCGTCTGACCCGGCCCAGGGGGCGTGCGGCGGAGCGGGCCTGCGCGGGAAGCCGTGGTCAGGGCCGGAAGTGGTCGGTCGCCTCGAGCAGGTGGTGGGTGGTGCCGGGCTCGGCCATCGCGTGCCCTGCGTCGGCGACGATGTGCAGCTCGGAGCCCGGCCAGGCCGCATGCAGTTCCCACGCGCTCGTGACCGGGCAGACGACGTCGTAGCGGCCGTGGACGATCACGGCCGGCAGCTGCGCGACCCGGTCCATCCGGTCCAGGATGGCCCGTCCGCCGAGGAACGCGTCGTTGACGAAGTAGTGGTTCTCGATGCGGGCGAAGGCCAGGGCGAACCGGTCCGCCTCGTCGCCGTCCGCGGCGGGAGGCTGGGGGAGCAGGGTGGAGGTGGTGGTCTCCCACGTCGTCCACGCGCGCGCGGCGGCGATCTCGACGGCCGGATCACCGCAGTGCAGGAGGCGGTGGTAGGTGGCCACGTGGTCGAAGCCGTCCCGATGGACCGTCTCGGCGCCCTCGGCGGCCACGAGCGGTGCCAGGTACCCCTCCCAGGCGTCGGGGAACAGGTGGGCGGCGCCGCCCCGGTAGAACCAGTCGATCTCCGACGGGCGGCACAGGAAGATCCCGCGGAGCACCAGGCCGCGGACGCGATCGGGATGCTGCTGGGCGTAGGCCAGAGCCAGCGTCGTCCCCCACGACCCGCCGAACACCAGCCAGCGGTCGATCCCCAGCGCCTCACGCAGGCGCTCGAGGTCGGCCGTGAGATGCCACGTGGTGTTGACGGCGAGGTCCGCCCCGTCCGCGACGTGCGGAGTACTCCGTCCGCAGCCGCGCTGGTCCACCAGGATGATCCGGTAGGACTCCGGATCGAACATCCGGCGATGCTCCGGTGTGGTCCCGCCTCCGGGGCCGCCGTGGACGAACAGCACCGGGGCACCGTCGGGATTACCCGAGCACTCCCAGTACAGGCGCTGGCCGTCGCCCGCGTCGAGCATGCCGGTCTCGTACGGCGCGATCCGCGGGTACGGGGTGCGGAGCGTGGTCTGTGGGGTCATCGGGGCCGCCCTGATGTTCGGAAGAGTGCCGTGTGCGGGGAACTGCCGTGGTCAGAAGGAGTGCTCGGGTGCGGGGAACGCGCGGGCGCGGACCTCCTCGCCGTACTCCCGGGCGGCGTCGCGCAGCGTGTCGGCGAGCTGCGCGTAACGCTTGACGAACTTCGCCGTCCGCCCGGTGCCGTGTCCGGCCATGTCCTGCCACACCAGCACCTGGGCGTCGCAGCCGTTCCCGGCGCCGATGCCGACCGTGGCGATGTCCAACTCGGCGGTGACCTCCCGGGCGAGGTCGGCGGGGACCATCTCCATGACGACGGAGAAGGCGCCGGCCTCCTGCACGGCGCGGGCGTCGGCCCGGAGTGCGTCGGCGGCGTCCCCGCGCCCCTGGACGCGGAAGCCGCCGAGACCGTTGACCGATTGGGGGGTGAAGCCGATGTGGGCCATCACGGGGATTCCGGCGTCCACGATCGCCCGGATCTGCGGGGCCATCCGGACGCCGCCCTCCAGTTTGACGGCCTGGGCGCCGCCCTCCTTCATCATCCGCGTGGCGGCGGACACCGCCTGAGCCGGGGAGGTCTCGTAGCTGCCGAACACGAGATCGGCCACGACGAGCGCCTTCGGAGCTCCCCGGGTCACAGCGCGGACCAGAGGGATCATCTCGTCCTCGGTCACGGGGACGGTGGTGTCGTACCCGTACACCACGTTGGCCGCCGAATCCCCGACCAACAGAACCGGGATACCGGCCTCCTGGAACAGACGCGCGGAGACGTAGTCGTAGGCGGTGAGCATGGGCCAGGGTTCCCCCGCGGCCTTGAGTTCGGCCAGGTGGTGGATCCTCGTCACCCGCGTCAGACCCCGGGGTCCCGCGTCCGGTGCACCACCGGAGCCGTAGACCGGGGTGTCTGGGTTGTCGCTCATGGCGGTGTGGCCTTCCTACAGTGACCTCGAGGCCGGCAGGAGGGCCGGTCCCCGGGTGGACAGGGGGCGGTGACGGCCGCGGCCGTCGCCGATGAGTCTGCCACGGCCCCGGTGGCGTGGGTCCCGGGGCCGGGGCCGCACGGCGCGGGGAGGGGACGGGGGGCGTGTCGCGGACCCGATGTCACACGCCCGTAACACGACAGGCACTAGGTTGGACATCATGAACCGCCAGCAGGAGTACGTTCTCAGGACCTTGGAAGAGCGCGACATCCGGTTCGTCCGGCTCTGGTTCACCGACGTTCTCGGAACCTTGAAGTCAGTGGCCGTCGCACCCGCGGAGCTCGAGGGGGCGTTCGGGGAGGGGATCGGCTTCGACGGCTCCGCCATCGAGGGGTTCTCGCGGGTCTCTGAGGCGGACACCATCGCCAAGCCGGATCCGTCGACGTTCCAGGTCCTGCCGTGGGCACATGCCGACGGCGCCCAGCACTCGGCGCGCATCTTCTGCGACGTCTTCAACCCCGACGGCAGCCCCAGTTGGGCGGATCCGCGCCACGTCCTGCGCAGGCAGCTCAACAAGGCGGCCGACCTCGGATTCTCCTGTTACGTGCATCCCGAGATCGAGTTCTTCCTGTTCAAGAGTCTCGACACCAACGGGGCCGAGCCCGTCCCGTCGGACAACGGCGGCTACTTCGACCAGGCGGTGCACGATTCGGCTCCGCACTTCCGGCGGAACGCGATCGAGGCGCTGGAGGCGATGGGCATCTCCGTGGAGTTCTCCCATCACGAGGGCGCCCCGGGGCAGCAGGAGATCGACCTGCGATATGCGGATGCGCTGAGCATGGCCGACAACATCATGACCTTCCGCTACGTCGTCAAGGAGGTGGCCATGAACAACGGGGTGTGGGCGTCGTTCATGCCCAAGCCCCTCCGCGACCACCCGGGGTCGGCCATGCACACGCACATGAGCCTGTTCGAGGGTGACTCCAACGCGTTCCACGACGCGGACGACGAGTACCAGCTCTCCACCACCGCGAAGTCGTTCGTCGCCGGGATCCTGCGTCACGCACCGGAGTTCTCGGCCGTCACCAACCAGTGGGTCAACTCGTACAAGCGGCTCATCGGAGGCGGCGAGGCCCCCACCGCCGCCACCTGGGGTCGTGCCAACCGCTCGGCGCTCGTGCGCGTTCCGATGTACACGCCCAACAAGGCGTCCTCCCGCCGGATCGAGGTGCGCAGCCCGGACTCGGCGTGCAACCCGTACCTCGCGTACGCCGTGATGATCGCCGCCGGGATCAAGGGCGTCCAGGACGGATACGAGTTGCCACCGGAATCCGAGGACGACGTGTGGACCATGAGCCGGCGTGAACGACGGGCGATGGGCTACACCGATCTCCCGGGGAGCCTCGAGCAGGCCCTCGACGCGATGGAGGAGTCCGAGCTCGTCGCCGAGGCACTCGGTGAGCACGTGTTCGAGTTCTTCCTGCGCAACAAGCGTCGGGAATGGCGGGAGTACCGCAACGAGGTGACCCCGTACGAGCTCCGCAACTACCTCGCGCTGTGAAACCACTCCGCGCTGTGATCGGACGGTCTCGGTGACCATGGATTCCGCGCGATCCAGGGTGCCCAGCCCGGGCAGGCTCGGACTGCTCGACCCGCGCGCCGGGGACTGGTTGACCTACCTGGGGTGGACCGACGAGGACGCGACACCGCTGATGTGGGCACTCTCGCGCGCTCCCGACCCGGACCTCGCCCTGGGGACGCTCGTCCGGCTGCGGGAAGCCCTGGCCGCCGAATCGTCGGGTGGGGGACCCGCTCCGGGCGGGGGCGGCGACACCAGCGTGGCGGGGTTGGACTCGGCGCTGCGGTCAGACCTCCCGTTGCGGGGACGCCTGCTGGGACTGCTCGGCTCGTCCAGCGCACTGGGGGACCATCTGGTCGCGGAGCCCACCCGCTGGGCATTACTCCGTTCGCCACTGCCGTCCCGGGAGGACGTCCTGGCGGACATGCTGGGAGCGGTCGACGCGGTCCCCGAGGAGCCCGTCGACGGCGCCCCGACGCCGTCCCAGTCCGCTGACCTCCGCAGCGTGGGAACCTACCGCGCGGGGGTCACCGGTGGCGCGGCCGTGAACGTGCTCCGGTCGGCCTACCGGGACCATGTGGCGCTGCTGGCCGCCCACGACGTGGCGTCCACGGTCGAGGACGAGCCGGTGTTGCCGTTCGCCGAGGTGGGCCGCCGTCTGGCCGATCTCGCGGACTCGGCGCTGACCGCCGCCCTCGCCGTGGCCGTCGCCACGGTGTACCCGGACTCGCCCATGCCCGGTCGGCTCGGGGTGGTGGCCATGGGCAAGGGAGGGGCCCGCGAGCTCAACTACATCTCCGACGTCGACATCATCTTCGTCTCCGAACCCGCGGACGCCAAGACCGGGCGGGTGGCCGGGGAGATGATGCGTATCGGGTCGATGGCCTTCTTCGAGGTGGACGCCGCCCTGCGGCCGGAGGGCAAGTCCGGCGAACTGGTGCGGACCCTGGGGTCCCACGCGGCCTACTACAAGCGGTGGGCCAAGACGTGGGAGTTCCAGGCGCAGCTCAAGGCCCGCCCGATGACCGGCGACCTGGCCCTGGCCACCGAGTACTACGAGACCGTGCACCCGCTGGTGTGGACCGCTTCCGAACGGGACGACTTCGTCCAGGACGTCCAGGCCATGCGTCGACGCGTGGAGGACAACGTCCCCGAG
Organism: Dietzia sp. UCD-THP; assembly: GCF_000349585.1. Lineage (NCBI taxonomy): Bacteria > Bacillati > Actinomycetota > Actinomycetes > Mycobacteriales > Dietziaceae > Dietzia > Dietzia sp. UCD-THP. The sequence continues at coordinate 101,795 of NZ_AOSR01000013.1, read as the reverse complement.
GCGCTCCGCGAACGCGAACTCAAGCTGGGTCGGGGAGGCCTGCGGGACGTGGAGTTCGCCGTCCAGCTCCTCCAACTGGTGCACGGTCGAACCGACGAGGAACTCCGGGTCACCAGCACGGTGGACGCGCTCGGCGCGCTCCGGGCGGGCGGGTACATCGCCCGCGAGGACGGCTCCAACCTCGTGGCCGCCTACGAGTTCCTGCGTCTGCTCGAACACCGGCTCCAACTCCAGCGCTACAAGCGCACCCACCTGCTCCCCGAGGACGTCGACCGGGAAGCCTACCGCTGGCTCGCCAGGGCCGCCCACATCCGGCCGAGCAGCAGGCACGATGCCTCGGAGGTGTTACTCGAGCAGCTGCGCCAGGTCAGGAGTCGGGTGCGCAGACTGCACTCCAAATTGTTCTACCGCCCTCTGCTGGACTCGATCGCCGCCTACGACGCCGAGGCACTGTCCCTGAGCTCCGAGGCGATGGAGCGGCAGCTGGCGGCACTCGGGTTCGGCGCCCCCCGTCACGCGCTCGGACACCTCCGGGCCCTCGCCGGTCAGAACAACCGCCGTGGCCGGATCCAGGCGCTGCTGCTGCCCGCGTTCATGGAATGGCTCGCCGACACCCCGGACCCGGACGCCGGGCTCCTGGCCTACCGGAAACTCTGCGAAGAACACCAGAACATCACCTGGTTCCTCCGCGTCCTGCGAGACGACAGCATCGTGGCGCGCCGGTTGGTGACGGTGCTGGGCACCTCGGTCTTCGTCTCCGAACTCCTCCTGCGGAACCCCGAGGTCATCCCCGATCTGACCGACGGGGCCGAGGGGCCCGTGCTCGTGGCGTCCAAGGTCTCCGACATCGCCTCCGCGCTGTCCGCCTCGGCGTCCCGCCACCGCACCCCCGAGAAGGTCATCGCCGCGGCGAGGTCGCTGCGCCGAGCCGAGTTGGCCAGGATCGGGGCGGCCGACGTCTTGGGGTTGATCTCCGTGCCGGAGGTCGGGAAGCGACTGTCCGCGGTGTGGCGGGCAGTGCTCGAGGCGTCCCTGGCGGCGGTGATCAGGGACATGTCCCCCGAGGGACAGGCGCCGCCGGCCCGGCTCGCGTACATCGGGATGGGACGTCTGGGCGGGGACGAGCTCTCCTATGGGTCCGACGCGGACGTGATGATCGTATGCGACCCGGTGGAGGGCGTCGCGGAGGACGAGGCCGTCCGGTGGGCGATCCAGGTGGCCGAGCAGGTGGGGCGGCTGCTCTCGTCGCCGTCGTCGGACCCCCCGCTCGACCTCGACGCCGACCTGCGCCCGGAGGGCCGCAACGGACCCCTGGTCCGGACCCTGGCGTCCTATCGCGCCTACTACTCCAAGTGGGCTGAGACGTGGGAACTGCAGGCCCTGCTCAGGGCGGCGTTCGCGGCCGGGGACCGCGATCTGGGTCTCGACTTCCTGCACATGATCGACGATTTCCGCTATCCGGCGGACGGGGTGCCGCCCAAGGTGGTGCAGGAGATCCGGCGGATGAAGGCGCGGATCGACACCGAACGGCTGCCCCGGGGCGCCGACCCGGCCACCCACACCAAACTCGGGCGCGGTGGACTGGCGGACGTCGAGTGGTCGGCCCAGTTGCTGACCATGCAACACGCGGCGCACGTGCCCGGCCTGCACACCACCTCCACCCTGGAGGCTCTCGAGGCCGCAGCCGCCGCGGAGTTGCTCTCGGAGGGCGAGCGGGACGCCCTGGTCCAGTCGTGGCTCATGGCCGCCCGCGCCCGCAACGCCCTGGTTCTGGCCCGCGGCAAGGCGGTCGACCAACTCCCCGGTCAGGGCAAGATCCTGGCGGCCGTGGCCAGCATCTGCGCCGGGTCCTCCGACGGCGCGGAGTTCCTCAACCAGTACCTCCGGGTCACCCGCCTCGGCCGCAAGGCCGTCGACCACGTCTTCTGGGGTGAGATCTGAGGCGTGTGCCGGGGTCGGACCAGGGTTGTCACCGATGCGCCGGCGGGTGACGCGCCGATATCCTGGGGACATGGCTGTGAAGATGAACCTCACCCTCACCCTCGACGGGGTCACCTACGGCGAGCTGTACGAGTTCGTCGACGCGGTCCGGGCGGCCGGGGTCCCCGCCGACGAACGCGTGCGCTGTCTGGGATCCGACGACATGGGCGACCGCTTCGAGGTGGAGCTCGGCCCGGACCTGCGTCGGTCGGGAGCGGCCCGCGCGGCCTCGGGCGCCCTGGTCGGCGGGCCTGTTCCGCCCGACCCTGCGCCGTCGTCCTCGCCGTCGATCGCGTCGGTGGCGGAGACGGTCCGATCGATGGTCCGCAACGGTGACGACCTCGACCGGGTGATCGCGGCACTGGGGGACCTGCGCAAGTTCCTGCGGTGAGGCGGCCCCGCCCTGCCGCACGCCCAGTTGCACGCCCTGCCGCACGCCCTGTCGCCCGTGCGACGGCAGTGTTGGCCGGGCTCGTGGCCGCGGCGGGGATCGCTCTGCATCACTCGACCTCCGGGATCCCCGCGGTCCTGGTTCTCGCGACGTTCGCCCTGTGGGCGTGGGCGTTCTCCCTCGTCGCTGTTCTGGCCGCCCTCCGTGCCCGTTCGGTGGTGCTGACGGTCATAGCCGTGACGCTGGTCGGCGCGGGGGTGGTCCAGTACGGCCCGCTGGTGTCACCCGCTCGCGGGCACGACGACGACGGGATCGACCTCAGGGTGCTGATGCAGAACCTCCAGTTCGGAAGTGCGGATCCCGACGACGTGGTCCGCGCCGTCCGCGAGGGCAGCGTCGATCTGCTGCTGGCGGTGGAGGTCACCCCGGAGGCGCTCGAGGGATTGCGTGCGGCGGGGCTCGGGGAGATGCTCGCGTACGAGGCCTCCGATGCCGCGCCTCGGGCAGCCGGCGTGGCGGCCTGGTCCCGGTATCCGCTCTCGTCACCCGAGCGGGTACCCGGGTTCAGTCTGGGGGTCCTTCGCACCGGCATGGCCGGGCCCGGGGGGCCTGTGACGGTGGTGGCCGCCCACCCCGTCGCGCCGATGGTCGACGGCCCGGCCGCGGTCGAGGAGGCGGATCGGCTGCGCTGGTTCCTTGGCGCGGTGCCCGGGCCGGCCCCGGTGGTGGTGGGCGGCGACTTCAACGCCACCTGGGACCACGCCCGGTTCCGCGGACTACGCGGGCTCGGGTACACCGACTCGGTCTCCGGCGGCGGCGACGGCTGGGTGCCCACCTGGCCCGCTGACAGGCGTGTCCCACCCCTCATCGGCATCGACCACGTACTCGCGCGGGGAGCGCAGGCGGTGGGGGAGACCGACACCGTCCGGGTGCGGGCGACCGATCATCTGGGCGTGCTGGCGACGGTGCGGCTTCCCGCGGAAAGGGTTGGTTGACCTACCATGCGCACCATGAGTTCACGCATCCTGACAGCAGCGTCCGGTCTCGGTGCCGTCGTGCTCGCCGTGTCACTGGCGGGGTGTGGCGGGGCGACGGTGGACGGGGAGGCTCCAGAGGTGGCCACGGAGACCACCACGACGCCCGCCACGAGCACCCCGTTCGCCGAGGAGCGACCGGAGAAGCCCACCGGGCCGGTGACACCTCCACCTCCGCCCGAGCCGCGGCCGGAACCGTTGCCGGGCGAACCCGAACCGGAGCCCCGGCCGGACGAACCCCCGGAGGCTCAGCCCGCGCCCGTCGCCCCCGGTGGCGGCGACTTCGCCGCGTTGCTGCAGAGGCAGGACGTGGTGCTGCCCGAGGGCCTCGATCCGGTGGCCACCGCGACGGAGGCATGCGGGCGCTTCGACGGGGGCCAGCAGATGGACGAGGTGTCGGGTTGGCTGGGTGAGTACGGGCGACTCGGGCCGGAGCAACAGGGCTTCTTCCTTGGCGCCGCGGTGGGGACCTACTGCCCCCAGAATTTCCCCAAGCTCGGCTGACGACCCGGCGTCTCACATCCGGGAGTACCTGGCCCGCGCGATCGAGTAGACACCGTAGAGAGCGATCCCCACTCCGGTCGTGATGAGCAGGATCTGCCCGAACGGCTGCGCGCCGACCGTCCTCAACGCGGCATCCAGGCCACCCGCCTTCTCGGGGTCCGCTGTCGCGACCGCCGCGATGACCAGGCCACCGAGGATGACCAGGGCGGCCCCCTTGGCGATGTACCCGAGTTGTCCGGAGACGACGATGGCCCGCCCCACGGTGCCGCCGCCGGTGCGTTCGAGTTCCTCGACGAACTTCTTGGTGACGCCCGTGTACACGTGATGCGCGCCGACTCCGATGATCACGAGGCCCGCCACGACGAGCGCGACCTTACCCGCCCCGGAGCCCAGCAGTCCGGCGGTGGTTCCGGACGCGGTCTCGGAGTCCGAATCGGATCCTCCCGAGGCGAACCGGGCCGTCGTGACCCCGAGGGCCAGGTAGACCGCGGCCTTGGCCCCCGCTTTGGCCCTGTCCGAGGCCTCCTCGGACCCCAGTATCATCTCGACGACCTGCCACAGGCCCAGGGCGAGGAAGCCGACCGCGCCGGCCCAGAGCAACGCCTGGCCACCCGGGGCAGACGCGATCTCGGCGAGGGCACCGGAGTGGGACGCCTCCTCGCCGCCCGACCCCGTCGCGATCCGGATCGCGATCCACCCGACGAGCAGGTGGAGGATCCCGTTCATGACGAAACCGGCACGGGCCAGCCACTCGAGTGCGGGATGGTCGACGGCCGAGCGGGCGGCGCCACGCACGGAGCGGGGTGGGCGAGGGGTCTTCATTCCAGCACTCTCCCACGAGAGCGGGCTCACCACGACCTCAGCGGTTCACCACTCGATCTCGCCGAGGACGTCGTTGCGACGCCGGAGCTCGGCCACCCGCTGTTCGGCGGCGCGGTGCTCCTCCGAGCGTCGCCGGGCCTGTTCGGCGAGAGCGTCCGCCTCGACCTCGGCGAGGAGGAGTTGGAGCCGGTCCTTCTGCTCCCGCAGCGTCTCCACCGAGGTGTCCATCGCGATGAGCTTGCGCGAACCTGCGCTCGCGTGGAGGAAGGGGTTGCGTTCGAGGAGCAGTCTCGCCTCCTCGGGGTCCAGCACGCGCGACAGTTTGAGCAGGACCGGGTAGCTCTCGCCATCCGGGTCGGCCCCCGGTTCGTGGTCCGGGTCCAGGGCGGCCGCGACCACCTTGAGTGGCCTGGCCCTCGGGGAGGCGCTCCGGAAGTCCACGTCGTCTGCGTCCACGAGCTCCCGACCCCTTCCGTTCCCTGCCTCCTGGCGATCTCCGGTTCTGGGTCAACCGTAAACGCCCCGGCCACAGGGGCCGGGGTGTTTCAACGATTACGGAGCGGCTGGACCCGACAGCAGAACAATGTGTGCATCGCAAGCGCTGAACTGCGAAGAGTCTGCGGTGGCGTCGACCGTCACGGGCGGGGAACCCCGATGGGGTTGGAGACGGGGACCGCCCCGCGGTCGACCAGCACCCGCGCCAGAGAGGTCAGTACGTCCATGGTTACGCCGGGGGTGTCCGACAACAGCACCGGCGATGCGGCGAGCTGGTCTGTCAGGTCTTCGATCCGGTCGCGCAGCGCAGTGCCTCGAGGGGTGAGCGTCTGCTCGTCTGAGAGGATCCCGCGGTCGAGGAGCGCGCGACAGGCCGCCTGCCATTGCGCGTCGGTCCAGCCGCGGTTCTCCTGGATGATTCGTCGGCTCACCTGCCCTGTGGCGATGTGGGTCATGGCCGCCTCCAGGCCCGTGAAGCCGGTGGCGGTGGCGGCGATGACGTGGCCGTCACCGCGGTGTTCGCGCAGGACCGTGGTCGCCAACCAGAGGCGCTGAAGGACTGATTTGGGTCGCGGGACCGAGTTCCAGGCGCTCGCGAGGGCCCGCCCGTCGAATGAGAGGGAGTCGATGGCGCGTTCGAGGTCATCGGTGACGCGGCGCAACTCGTCGCGCGAACCGATGTCGGTGTGCTCGGCCAGGACTGTCTCTGCGGCATCGAGTCGCGCGTCGATGGCGGCTTCGGGAGTGATCCGGGTCCAGATCTTGGGAACGGCGCGGCCGACCATCGCGGGGGAGAAGCCGTAGAACAGGGAGGTCACGACCTGCGGTGGCGTCGGTCCCAGAGGGGCGGCGCGTCCCGCGAAGTAGCCGTTCCACCACCCTGTCAGCCCCGTCTCGCTCATGGTCGAGGCGAACCGCGGGTGAAAGTAGCAGATCGCGTGGACGGACTCGTAGGCACGCCACAGTCGTCGTTCGTCGCTGTGGGTTCTGTCGGTGGGGGACATGACGCCATGCTGTCCTGATCGCAGGGCATCTGGCCACTGCCACCTCGCACCGGGTGGACTCCCCGGGTGGTCATGCGGAGTGCGGACCAGTCCAGCTGTGCCGGATTGGATGGCGACGCCGTAAGGCGCACGGGGTTCACTCAAGAGCGTTGGGTCGTGAAGAAGGAGCTCGTTGATGACTACAGACGTCCCGCAACTCACACGCGCCCTGAACGATACGGAGTTCGGCCAGCACTTCACCGACCACATGGTCCTCATCGACTACTCCGAGACAGGCGGTTGGCGCGACGCGCGCGTGGTGCCGTTCGGTCCGCTGTCGCTGAATCCGGCATCGGCGATCCTCCACTATGGCCAAGGGGTCTTCGAAGGGCTCAAGGTGTATCGCCACGCCGACGGTCACCTGCGCGCGTTCCGAGCACATGCTCATCCGCGGAGATTCGCTTCGTCGGCAGCACGCCTCGCGATGCCGGAACTGCCGGAGCGCCTGTTCATCGAGTCGATTCGGCAACTGGCGCGAACCGACGCCGGATGGGTCCCGCGCCAGAGGGGCGCGAGCTTGTATGTGCGGCCGTTCCTCATCGCCACCGAAGCATTTCTCGGGGTGCGTCCGTCACGCGAGGCGACGTACGGAGTCATAGCCTCGCCGGCCGGCCCCTACTTCCCTGACGCGAATGAGGGCATCAGGTTGTGGTTGTCGCGGGACTACGCACGGTCTGGACCGGGCGGGACGGGAGAGGCCAAGTGCGGCGGCAACTACGCGGCATCACTGCCCGCGCAGCACCAGGCGCGGGCCAATGGATGCGCCCAGGTCCTCTTCACCGATGCGAGCACACGGACGTGGGTTGAAGAAGCCGGTAACATGAATATCTTCTTCGTCTTTGCTGATCGGACACTTGTGACGCCTCCTCTGACCGGAGCGATTCTGGCGGGTGTGACTCGCGACAGTGTCCTGTGCCTCGCGCGGGATATGGGATACCGCGCGATCGAGCGGCCGATCAGCGTAGACGAATGGCGCGCCGCCGCCGCCAGCGGTGAACTGAGGGAGGTCTTCGCCGCCGGGACCGCCGCGGTCATCACTCCCGTCGCCGCGCTGGTCGGCGAGGGTCTGCTGATCGAGACCCCTCCTCCTGGCTCCCGGTCCGTCGCTTCACTCCTGCGAGCTGAGCTGTCCTCGCTCCACCACGGGGATCGTCACGACCGCCACGAGTGGATGCTCGACCTGGGGCGGGCCGACTCATGACGGTGGGTCGTTTCGCGGAACGTGCGTTGAGCGATCTCGGTGCGTCCGCAGCGAACCCGGGGGACATCGGGGGCGTGGACCCACCGGTGAGGCTTGATTCCCGGCTCGATGTCGCCGAGCTGGTCACCGACAGCATCGGCCTGGCTTCTGCGGCGATCGAGCAGGTCGCTGCCGTGCGAGGTCGGCGAGAGCCACGTCCGCTGCGCCTTCGGGGCGATCTCATCACCACGTCGGTGACCAGCGAGCGGCACTTCCGACTCGACGACCAGCTCCCGCGGGCGTGGGCACCGCTGTCCGGGTTCTGGCCGGCCCGCGACGGCTGGGTCCGAACACATGCGACCTATCCACACCATGAACAGCGACTGCGCCTCATGCTCGGACTCGATGACGCAGCCGGCGTCGAGACGTTCGCGGCGGCCGTCGCCGAACGCAGCGCTGTCGAACTCGAGGACGAGGCGGCCGAGAAGGGCGCGATCGTGGTGGTGGTCCGCGACCATCAGAGATGGGCACGACATCCGCAGGCGGCCGCCGTGGCCGGTACGCCGCTGATCTCTCGTGAGACGGTGGGAGCGGCCCGGGCGCGGCACTGGCCCGGGGAGTGCGCGCTGCCCTTGTCGGGGTTGCGGGTTCTCGACATGACCCGGGTGATCGCCGGGCCCGTGGCCACCCGCGATCTCGCCTATGCGGGAGCCGACGTGCTTCGAGTCGACTCACCACGGCTTCCCGAGATCGCCTGGCAACACCTCGACACGGGCCAGGGCAAGCGTTCAACCACCCTCGACCTGGCGTCGCGGGTCGATCGGCGGGTGCTCACCGACCTGCTCGCGACCGCTGATGTGGTAGTCACCGGCTACCGTCCGGGCGCGTTGCACCGCTTTGGGCTTTCGCCCGATCAGCTGGCCGAGGACTACCCGGGCCTGGTGATCGGTTCGATCAGTGCGTGGGGACGCGAGGGCCCGTGGCGTTCCCGGCGCGGGTCCGACAGCATCGTCCAGGCCGCGACCGGCATCGCGATGGTCGAGAGCCCCGATGGGGTCCGCCCGGGAGCGTTGCCGGCGCAGGCACTCGACCACAGCGCGGGCACTTCCTCGCTGCCGCGATCGCCCGAAGTCTCGTTGAACAGGCTTCCGACGGCGCGACACTGCACGTCTCGGTGGCGCTGTGCCGGCTGGCGCACGAGCTGCTCGAGACCACCGCTCCCGGGCCACGTGAACCCGGCGCTGCGGGACCGCAGGCGTCGCCGACCACCCAGACCGTGACCTCCGACGCGGGGAGGGTGACCTTCGCTGCCCCCGCGGTCAGTGTCCCGGACGCCCCGGGGAGGTACTCCGCGGCCGCCAGCCGGTGGGGCGGCGACCCTGCGGCCTGGGCCGGCCGGACATCCCAGGAGGGTGCTCGGATGGATGACGGTCGAGCACGATGACGTCGACACCCCCTCGCCGGCGGGTGACGAGACGACCGATGGCCCGCTCCCGAATCGGCGCCAGACAACTCGCGGCGCTACTGGGCGAGTGGGAATCGGCCGAACCGGTCTATGCGGCCCTGGGCGCCCGAATCAGACTGCTCTTGGCCGATGGTCGACTCGCCACTCACACTCGGCTGCCCGCCGAGCGTGAACTGGCCGATGAGCTGGGCCGCAGTCGCACTACTATCGTCGCGGCCTACCGGGCACTGCGCGAGAGCGGACACCTGATCAGCATGAGGGGGTCGGGGAGTGTCCTGGTCCTTCCGCCGTGGCTCCCCGGCCGGACCGTGCTCGAGGTCGACTTCGCACGATCAGTCCCGGCCCCGGTGGCCGGCCTCGACGAGATCGTCCGCGCCGTGGCCGGCCGGGCGTCGACCGTGCTCGAACACTCCGGATTCGACCTCATCGGCCAGCAGCGCCTGCGTGAATCGATTGCCGCCCGCTACACCGAGCACGGCGCCCCGACCACACCCGATCAGATTTTGATCACCCTCGGTGCCCAGAACGCCATAGCCCTGACCGCGAGGACGGTGCTGCGGCACGGCGATCGAGTTCTGATCGAGTCCCCGACGTACCCGCACGCCTACGAGGCGCTCGGCAACGCCGGCGGGCGACTCGTCAGTACCCCGGTGACCACGACCGGGTGGGACATCGACCACCTGGTCAGCGCCATCGAGCGCGTGCGTCCCGAACTGGTCTACCTCATCCCCGACTTCCACAATCCCACCGGCTCCTCGATGCATGCCGAGCAACGCGAGCGGGTGATCGCAAGTGCCCGCCGCAACGGGGCCCTGGTGCTGATCGATGAGACAACGGCCGACCTCGACATCGACAGACCCGACAGCCCGCCGGCGTTCCCCTCGCTGACCACCACGCGAGACGCCGACACGCTGGTGTGCGTGGGATCGCTCAGCAAGACCATCTGGGGCGGCCTGCGAGTCGGCTGGATTCGCGCGGAGCCCGCCATGATCAGCCGACTGATCACCCGGAGGCCCGCGGACGACCTCGGCACACCCGTCATCGAACAGCTCATCGCCACCGAGGTCCTTGAACGCTACGACCTGCTGCTGACCCGCCGCGCTGATCAACTGAGAGCTGGCCGGGACCTCCTGGTCTCACTACTGCGAACCAGCCTCCCCGACTGGCGCATCCCCGAGGTTCATGGCGGACTGGCATTGTGGGTCGAACTCGGCGCACCTCTCAGCTCAGCGCTGGCATCTGCCTGCCAACCCCGAGGAGTCCGCATCACCGCCGGGCCTCGGTTCGGAATCGATGGCGCGCGCGAGCGATTCATCCGTGTGCCCTTCACCGCGGGGACCGACCAGCTCGAACGCGGAGTCAGCATTCTTCGCGAGGCGTGGCAATCCCTTGATCCTGTACCCATACCGGGGACGCAGACCCCGCGGCACCCGATGCTCTAGCGCGACCCCGGCGCACCAGACCGGCTGCGCGCCGGCGACGCGCGCGCCCGTGATTCTCTGATCGAAGGAAGACAATGGACACCTCCGAGAACATCACCGCTGAACTCGCCGACCACGTCGCGGACAGCTTCTCACCGCGGGCGGCTATGCGGGCCTGTCGACGTACACACGCGGAGACTCAATCCTGACGGTCGACTTCACCGTGAACCTGCTGGCGCCGGCCGTGGGCGAGTTCCTTGTCGCCGAAGCTGAGGTGATCAGAAGTGGCCGCACTCTCACGGTGTGCCGACTGGAGGCCTTCACCCTCGAGGCCGGCAGGCGTGTTCATGTCGCGACCGGCTGCCAGACCCTGATCCGTCTCGCTGACACCCCGGATCACCAGGCGTAGGGGAGGCCGAACACCGGCCCGGATGAGTCGCCTGCCCGACACGCTGACGCGCTTCGGCCTTCTTCGGGGACCTCGTGTGAAACGAAGAACGGCGGCTGACGCTGGAAGACGGTGGGAACCGTCTCCGCAGCACAGCCGCCGCTTCGATGATCAGAGATCGTGTGTGTACACCCTCGGATCAGCAGTCGTAGTAGAGCTCGAACTCGTGCGGGTGCGGACGGAGGTTGACCGGGGCGATCTCCTTCTCACGCTTGTACGTGATCCAGTTCTCGATGAGGTCCTCGGTGAACACGCCGCCCTCGGTGAGGTACTCGTGATCCTGCTCGAGACGGTCGATGACCGCTGGCAGCGAGGTCGGCGCCTGCGGGATGTCGGCGGCCTCCTCCGGCGGGAGCTCGTAGAGGTCCTTGTCCACCGGGGCCATCGGCTCGATCTTGTTCTTGACCCCGTCGATACCGGCCATCATCATCGCGGCGAACGCGAAGTACGGGTTGCCGGAGGAGTCGGGGCAGCGGAACTCGATGCGCTTGGCCTTGGGGTTGTTGCCCGTGATCGGGATGCGGACGCAAGCGGAACGGTTGCGCTGCGAGTACACGAGGTTGATCGGCGCCTCGTAACCCGGGACCAGGCGGTGATACGAGTTGATCGTGGGGTTGGTGAACGCCAGCAGTGACGGAGCATGGTGCAGGATGCCGCCGATGTAGTAGCGGGCGACGTCGGACAGTCCCGCGTACCCGGACTCGTCGTGGAACAGCGGCTTGCCGTCCTTCCACAGCGACTGGTGGGCGTGCATGCCCGAACCGTTGTCACCGAAGAGCGGCTTCGGCATGAAGGTCGCGGACTTGCCGTTCTTCCACGCGGTGTTCTTGACGATGTACTTGAAGAGCTGGACGTCGTCGGCGGCGCGGAGCAGGGTGTTGAACTTGTAGTTGATCTCCTGCTGCGCACCGGCCACCTCGTGGTGGAAGCGCTCGAGCTCGAACCCGGCGTTGGTGAGGTTGGTCGACATCTCGTCGCGCAGGTCGACGAAGTGGTCGTACGGGGCGACGGGGAAGTAACCGCCCTTCTCGCGGACCTTGTACCCGAGGTTGGGCGACCCGTCGGCCTCCTGGCCGGAGCCGGTGTTCCAGTTGCCGGCGCTGGAGTCGACCTCGTAGAAGCCGTGGTTGGTGCCCGAGCCGTACCGGACGGAGTCGAAGACGAAGAACTCGGCCTCGGCACCGAAGAAGCAGGTGTCGGCGATACCCGTGGAGACCAGGTACTCCTCGGCCTTGCGGGCGACGTTGCGGGGGTCGCGGCTGTAGGCCTCGCGGGTGAACGGGTCGTGGACGAAGCAGCTGATGTTGAGGGTCTTGGCCCTACGGAAGGGGTCGAGCCGCGCCGTGGCGACGTCCGGGAGGAGCATCATGTCGGACTCGTGGATCGACTGGAAGCCCCGGATCGAGGAGCCGTCGAACGCCAGGCCGTCCTCGAACAGATCCTCGTCGAACGCTGCAGCGGCGATCGTGAAGTGCTGCTCGTTGCCCGGCAAGTCGGTGAACCGGATGTCGACGTACTCGACGCCCTCGTCCTTGATGAACTTGATGACCTCGTCCGGAGTGGAGAATGCCACGATGTCGCTCCTCGTCTCTCTGTGCGACAGGCAACCGGTGCCGCCCGTCGTGCGGTGACCTCACGATATGGGCGGGGTGTTGCCCGGCCGTCAACCGAATGTTTCGGCGGTGTTACAGAGACCTGCCGGGTGCCGTCCCTCCCATGGGGGTCAGCCTAGTCATCCTTCGTGAGGGAATACCGATACGGGGATCATCCGGGCCCCGGTTACCCTGGGAGCATGCGAGAAATTGCAGGATCATGGCTGTCAGGCCCGACGTCGTCCGGCAACGAACCGGAGCAGGCGTACAAGGGTGAGCGTCTCGGGTTGCCCGAACACGGCGAGGGGTCCCTCGCGCCCCTGGGGGTACGACTGGGTGCGCTCCTGGTCGACTGGTTTCTCGCCTACGGGTTCGTCGGACTCGTGGTCTCACTCGGTGGGGCGGGGCTTCTCGGCGGTGAGACGTTCTCTGCTGTGGCCAGCTGGGCGACCCCGCTGCTCTGGGGAGTGTCCGGGGTGGTGTGCGTCTGGCTCTTCGCGCAGACCCCCGGGCAGGCACTCTTCGGAATCGGAACCGCCCGGATCGACGCCGAGGACCGGGTCGGGCTCATTCGCGCCATAGTCCGGGTGTTCTTCGTGTTCTTCCTGATCCCGCCCCTCGTTCAGGACGAGGACGGTCGCGGTCTGCATGACAGGGCCACGGGCACGGCCCTGATCCGGACGCGCTGAACAGAACGCATGATCCGGGCGCGGTTAACGGGATCAGCCCCGACGGCGGGCGCTGCGCTGCATGTTCCGGACCTTCGCGCCCTGGGGGAGCGGACCCTTGGGCATCTGGTTCTGGATGCCGGTCTTGGTCCCCAGCGCACGCAGCCTGGTGTCCAGGGCGTCGACCTTCGCGCGGTTGATGTTCATCGGGTACCGGGTCAGGCGGCGGTTGAGCTTGCGCAGCGGGACCTGCTCGGGGGTCGTCCCCTCCTCGTCACCCACGATCAACTCGTAGATCGGGGTGTCGCCGACGACGCGGGCGACCTTCTTCTTCTCCTGCAGCATGAGTGGCTTGAGCCGGTGGGGCTGCCCCTCGCCCACGAGGACGATCCCGCAGCGGCCGACCACGCGGTGGACCGCGTCGAAGCTGGTGGTCGCGGCGACCGCCTGGTTGACCCGCCACCCGGATCGGAGCTGGTCCAGTGCCCACGCCGCCGCACCGGGCTGGCCCTCGGCCTTGGCGAACACCGTGTTCTGGACGCGGCGGGAGAAGATAACCATCGCCAGCATCAGTCCGGTGAGCACACCCAGCGGGAGCATCCACCACTGGCCACCCCACAGCGAACCCAGGAGGAAGAACGCCACGGCGGACAGGATCAACGCGCAGATCATCAGAGGCCACAGCAGTTTGTCCTGCTTGGACTGGATCTTCAACGCCTGCCACATCTGGCCGCGCTGTGCCTTGCTCGCCTGCCGCCGTGCAGCCCGGGCCGCCTTCTTGTCCGCCTTGCTGACCTCGCTCTTCGCCATGCCGTTCAGGATACGTGGCGGGCACCTCCGCCCGGGAACCGCGGTCGCCCGCGTGGAGGCTCAGGCCAGGCTGCGTGCCAGGACGGAAGAGGCCTCCTGCGAGGCGGCGCCACCGGAGGTCAGATGCGTGAGGTGCTCCGGAACCGCCTGGCCGCGGTGCTCGAGCGCCTGGACGTAGAGGCGCCCGGCCCGGTACGAGGACCGGACCAGCGGCCCGGCCATCACCCCGGCGAAGCCGATCTCGCGCGCCTGCTCGGACAACTCCACGAATTCTTCGGGCTTCACCCAGCGGTCGATCGGGTGATGCAGCGGGCTCGGCCGGAGGTACTGCGTGATGGTGAGGATGTCGCATCCCGCGGAGTGCAGGTCGACCATCGCGTCGACGATCTCCTCGGTGGTCTCGCCCATCCCGAGGATGAGGTTGGACTTGGTGACCAACCCGAAGTCGCGGGCCGCGCGGATCACACCGAGCGACCGGTCGAACCGGAAGGCCGGCCGGATGCGCTTGAAGATCCGGGGGACCGTCTCCAGGTTGTGTGCGAGCACCTCGGGCCGCGACTCGAAGACCTCCGCGAGCTGGTCCGGGTCCCCGTTGAAGTCGGGGATCAGGTTCTCCACCCCGGTGTTCGGGTTGAACTCGTGGATCTTGCGGACCGTCTCCGCGTACAGCCAGGCTCCGCCGTCAGGCAGATCGTCGCGGGCGACCCCGGTGATGGTGGAGTAGCGCAGACCCATCTCGCGGACCGACTCAGCCACCCGTCGCGGCTCATCGCGATCCAGGGCGCTCGGCTTGCCCGTGTCGATCTGGCAGAAGTCGCACCGGCGCGTGCACTGCTCGCCGCCGATGAGGAACGTGGCCTCGCGGTCCTCCCAACATTCGTAGATGTTGGGACACCCGGCCTCCTCGCACACCGTGTGCAGACCACCGGTCTTGACGAGGCTCTTGAGTTCCTTGTACTCGGGCCCCATGGTCGCCCGGGTCCGGATCCACGACGGCTTCCGCTCGATCGGCGTCTCGGCGTTACGGGCCTCGATGCGGAGCAGTTTGCGGCCTTCAGGAGTCACAGTCACGGCCGCAAGCCTACTCTCGATTTACTGCACGGGCAGTCGGCCGTCGAGTGCCTCCACCACGTCGGAGGTGACCTGGTCCAGGACCTCTGACACCGGCACCACCCGGCCCAGTTCCGCCGAGAGGGAGGTGACCCCGGCGTCGACGATCCCGCAGGGGACGATCCGCGAGTAGGCGCCGAGATCACAGTCGCAGTTGAGGGCGAAACCGTGCATCGTCACACCGCGTTGCACGCGGATCCCGATGGCCGCGATCTTGCGCTCCGGCCGCCCGTCGCCGGCCGGGCACCACACGCCGGACCGGCCGTCCACGCGGTCGACCTCCACCCCCATCCGGGCGCAGGTGGTGATGAGGGCCTGCTCCACGCGGCGTACGTACTCGACCACGTCGATGGGATCCGACAACGCGATGATCGGGTACCCGACCAACTGCCCGGGCCCGTGCCAGGTGATCCGGCCACCCCGGTCCACGTCGACGACGGGGGTCCCGTCGACCGGGCGGTCCGCCGGCTCCGTGCGCTTGCCGGCGGTGTACGTTGCCGGGTGCTCCAGGAGCAGGATCGTGTCCCCCCGGATGCCCTCGGCCCTTTCTTCGGCCAGCGTCCGTTGCAGCTCCCAGGTGGGGGTGTACTCGACGGTCCCGAGTCGGCGGATCTCCGGCTGGACCGGATCGCGGCGCAGGGACTGACCGGTGTGCGACATGGCGACCACTCTAGGCGGGTTGCCCTGACGACGAGGACGGGCGCCCTCCCGGGGGAGGGCGCCCGTCGTTCGTTCGTCGGGACCTACAGCGCGAGGTCCCCCTCGAACTCGGCCCTCTGGAGACGGTCCTTGACCGTGGTGAGGAACCGGCCGGCGTCGGCACCGTCGATGAGGCGGTGATCGTAGGTCAGGGGGAGGTACCCCATGGACCTGATGGCGATCGACTCGCCGTCGTCGTCGACGTCCACCACGGGGCGCCGGACGATCGCACCGGTCCCCAGCATCGCGGCCTGCGGTGGCACGAGGATCGGGGTGTCGAACAGCGCACCCTCGCTTCCGATGTTGGTGATGGTGAACGTGCCGCCCTGGAGGTCGTCCGGGGTCAGCTTGGAGGCCCGCGCCCGCTCCGCCAGGTCGATGATCGCCTTGGCGAGACCGGGGATGTCCAGGTCCTGGGCGTCGCGGATGACCGGTGAGAGCAGCCCCGCCTCGGTGTCCACGGCGATACCGAGGTTCACGGACCCGTGGTACGTGATCTCGTTGCTGTCCTCGTCGTACGACGCGTTGACGTTCGGGTGCGAGACCAGCGCCTCGACCACCGCCTTGGCGTAGAACGGCAGGTAGGTGAGCTTGACGCCGTGGGTGTCCGCGAACTGGCTCTTCGTCCGTGCCCTCAGCTGCGCGACGCGACTCATGTCCACCTCGAAGACCTGGGTGAGCTGTGCGCTGGTCTGGAGCGACTCCCGGGTCTTCTTGGCGGTGATCTTGCGGATCCGGTTGGCCTTCTTGGTGGTCCCGCGCAGCTCCGCCAGTTCCGGCCGGACCCCGGCCGTGGACGGGCCGCCCGCCGGGGTCTTCTTCTCCGCGCCGGTGTCCGCGCCCCCCTCGGCCGCGGCGAGGACGTCCTGCTTGCGGATGCGCCCACCGATCCCGGTGCCCTTGACGGAATCGAGGTCCACGCCGTGCTCCTGCGCGAGCTTGCGCACGAGCGGTGTGACGTACGGGGACGACCCGGTCGACGAGTCAGGGGCGTCGGCCTTGTCGCTGCCCTTGTCGCCGCCCTTCTCTCCGGCCGCGGCGAGGACGTCCTGTTTGCGGATGCGCCCACTCGCCCCGGAACCCTCGACGGAGTCGAGGTTGACACCCTTCTCCTCTGCGAGCGTGCGTACCAACGGTGTGGGGGACGGCGAGGTGCCGGACTTGGCGGCCTGCGCCGGTTCGGCCCGCTCACGGTCTGCACCCGACGCCTTCTCGCTGTCATCGGCCCCCGTGGACTTCTCGGCCTTCGCGGCCGCCTTGTCCGCAGCCTTCTTCTCGGTCTCCGGGGTGTGGCCCGCCGCATCATCCTGCTCGGCGGCACCGGCCGCATCGGTGGCGTCACCCTCCGCCTGCGCGGGGGCGTCATCCGGCCGGGCGGACTCCGCGGCGTCGGATGTGCCCTCATCCTCGGGCTCGTCGTCCTGGTCGGAGGCGTCTGCGTCTCCGATGACGGCGAGGACCGCGCCGACCTCGACGGTCTCGTCCTCGTCGGCGACGATCTTCTGGATGGTGCCGGCGACGGGGGAGGGGATCTCGGTGTCGACCTTGTCGGTGGAGACCTCGAGCAGGGGCTCGTCGACCTCGACGGTGTCGCCGACGGCCTTGAGCCAGTTGGTGATGGTGCCCTCGGTGACGGATTCGCCGAGTTCGGGCATGGTGACCTCGGTGCCCTTGCCGCCGGAGCCCTTCTTGCCGGAGCCCTTGCTGCCGGAGGACGAGCTGGGCGCGGGCTCGTCGGCTGAGTCGTCCGCCTCGTCGTCGTCCTGATCGGCGTTGTCGGAGGCGTCGTCATCCGACTCGTCGTCGGCTCCACCGGAACCGTCGTCGATGATCGCGAGCTCTCCGCCGATCTCGATGGTCTCGTCCTCGTCGGCGACGATCTTGTCCAGGGTGCCCGCGGCGGGCGACGGGATCTCGGTGTCGACCTTGTCGGTGGAGACCTCGAGCAACGGCTCGTCGACCTCGACCGTGTCCCCCTCCTTCTTGAGCCAGCGGGTGACGGTGCCCTCGCTGACGGATTCACCGAGAGCCGGCATCTGTACGGAGAAGGCCATGGTGTCGTGACTCCTCAAGAGTTGTGGGCGCTGCCCGCCGGCGCGATCCGCGCCCGCGTGAGCGGCGGCGTGATGGTGAGCTGTCAGTTCTTCGACGACCCGGGAGAGAACCGCTGTGGCGGTCAATCCGGACGATCGCCAACCATTGTGCCCTGTGCCACCTGCCGGTGTCGTCGGACGCTCCGATCCCGGCGTCAGCGGACGCCTCGACCGGCCGGCGGCCACGCCATCACCGGTGCTGACGGTCGGTACGATCGGGTTTCAGAGACGGCCCCACCCCGGACGGGGGGCCGACGGGAGGAGTCCGACAGTGGCGATCCGCGATCTTTTCCGGCGGCGGCAGACGCGTATCCCGGCGGATCCGGCCGACCTCGCCCACTTCCGTTCGTGGTGCGAGACGCGAGTGGGGATCGAGGCCTACCTCGAACCCGAGACGCTCGTGTCGGTGCCCGGGCTCCTCCTGGTCGCCTTCGACGGCGAGTGGACGCGTCGCCCGGTGGGAGACGTGGCCACCGCGCGCAAGCTCGCCGACGAGCTGGGGATCCCCCTGTACGACGCGATGGAGACCGGCTACCCGGACCGGATGCGGCTGTTCGAGGAAGTCCGCATCTCGCGCGAACGCAAGGAGAGGGCCCGTCGGCTCCGCGAACAGATGCGCGGAGCCGACGGGAGCTGACACGGACTCGCGCTCGGACGCGTCGATGTCCCCCGGCGCTGCGGACCACAGGCCCGGAGCCAGTACGTAATCCACGCGTGACGGCGTCGACACATTGAGGGGGTCGCCGGAAATCTGCTCGAAACAGCAGGGCGAGAGGGTGTCTGGGGCCGCTCGGACGATCTGTTGATCGCAGGTCGAGCGGCCGGGTCTCCCTTCCCCTCAGAGAAATGAGCACACATGCTCTAGATGACACCCCGCCGCAGGGCACGAGCGTTCGTGGCTGCTCTGTCCTGCGCCGGGCTCCCGGCCACCGGGCTGCCCAGCACAGCGGCGGGATCTCCGCTTGACAGCCTCGCCGCCGGGAGTCTCGGGGCGAGCACGGGCAGTCCTTCCCCGGACGCACCCGGCACCCCCGCTCAGCCCGATCCGACCGAGCCCGCTCCGGATCCGACCGAGCCGATTGATGACGGCGATCCCACCCTGCCCACCGTGACGGTCGTGGCAACCGGCGGCACCCTCGCCGGCCGGGCGACCACGCAGGACTCGTACTCGAACTACCGCGCCGGAACGTATCCGATGGCCGAGCTCATCCCCGAGATCGCCCCGGCCATCGATCAGATGGCCAACGTGGACATCGTGCAGTTCGGTAACGCCGGCTCGGGCGGTTACACCATCGCGCAGTATCGCGAGCTGACCCTGGCGGTCGAACGAGCACTCGCGAACTCGGATGCCGTCGTGGTGACCACCGGAACCGACACCATGGAGGAGTTCGGGTACTGGCTCGATGTCACTGTCCAGAGCAAGAAGCCAGTATTCATCACAGGTGCGATGCGTCCGTGGGCTGCCGGCCCGACCCCGGATGTCGACCCGGTGTTCGGCAGTGACGGTCCCGCCAACCTGGTCCAGTCGATCCGGCTCGCAGCATCTCAGCAGACCTACTGCTTCGGCACCGTGCTGATGCTCAACGACGAGATCCACGCGGCACGCGACGTCACCAAGGGCAACACCATGCGGACCGACACGTTCGAATCCCGGAGAGTCGGCGTCCTCGGGTGGATCGACGGCGATCGGATCAGTCTCCCGCGCGGACCGTCACGAGTGCTCGACTGCCAGTCCGACCGCTGGCTCACGCCCTTCGACCTGTCGGAGATCTCAGCAGGTGATCTGCCCAAGGTGGAGATCTTCTACAACTACCAGGAGGCCTCCGGGGACGCGATCCGGGGAATGGTCACCGGCGGGGCAACCGGAATCGTCACCGCCGGGACCGGTGCGGGCGGCATCTCCTCGGCGGCGGGCCAGGCTCGTCGCGATGCCATCACCCAAGGGGTGTGGTTCGTCTCCACCAGCCGCACCGGCTCCGGGACGGTCGGCCCCACCAGAGCTGCGGGAATGATCTCCGGCAACGAGTTGCTGCCACAGAAGGCCCGGTTGCTGCTCATCCTGAGCCGCGCCTTCACCGACGACATCACCGTCGCCCGGGACTGGTTCGCCACGGCCGGCAATCCCGGGTTCGGCAACGCGTCAGCGTCCGTGGAGGTGCAGGCGGTCCCGGACGGGGTGCTCGAACCGGTGGTATGACCGCACCCCGTCCTGCATGAACCGTGCGGACGATGTTCGCGAACCGCGGTGGATTCGCCGAGCGCACGTCACGGTGCGGCGATGTCCTCCAGGACCGCGAGCATCGTCCGCACGGGCACCCCGGTCCCCCCCTTGGGCAGGTACCCCTCGGCGCCGCCGTCGTTATACGCCGGGCCGGCCACGTCGATGTGGACCCACTCGACGCCCTCGGCGACGAATTCCTTGAGGAACAGGCCCGCGGAGAGCATGCCACCCCAACGATGCGGGGTCACGTTGGTGAGGTCGGCGACCTCGGAGTCCAATCCGTCACGCAGCTCCTCGGGCAGGGGCATCGGCCACCCGCCCTCACCGACGCCCCGGCTGAGCTCGGCCACCCGGTCGCGGAAGTCCTCGGTGCCCATGACACCCGGGGTCTTCTTGCCCAACGCCACCATCTGCGCGCCGGTGAGCGTCGCGGTGTCGATGAGGTGGGACGGAGAGTCCTCGCACGCGCGAACGATGGCGTCGGCGAGGATCAGCCGACCCTCGGCGTCGGTGTTCTGTACCTCGACGGTGGTCCCGCCGTACATGGTCAGCACGTCACCGGGGCGGTACGCGGTCGAGGACGGCATGTTCTCGGCCATCGGCACGGTGGCCACCACGGTGAGGTCCAGCTCGAGCCGGGCGGCGAGGATGACGGTCGCGACGACGGCGGCCGCTCCGCCCATGTCCATGGTCATCTGCTCCATCCCCGCTGCCGGCTTGATGGAGATGCCGCCGGTGTCGAACGTGACGCCCTTTCCGACCAACGCGACCGTGGGTCGCCCCTCGGCCCCGCGGTGGGTGAGACGGACCAGTCGCGGCCCGCGGGACGACCCACCGCCCACCGCCAGGATGCCGCCGAAGCCGCCCTCCGCGAGAGCGGACTCGTCCAGGACCTCCACCTCGAGGCCCGCGTCGGCGGCGAGTTCGGCCGCGCGGTCCGCGAAGGAGCCGGGGAAGAGCAGGTTGGGCGGGGTGTTGACCAGGTCGCGAGCCAGGCCCACGCACTCCGCGATCGTCGCGGCGCGGGTCACCGCGTCCGCGCCGCCCTCCGCGACGAGCACCTTGACGGAGTCCGCCTTCTCGTCGTCGCCGTCATCCTTCGCGGTGACCTTGGCCGGACGGAACGATCCCAGCGCCGCCCCGAGCGCGACGGCCTCGGCGCGCTCGACGTCGAGCAGGACCAACGCGGCACCCAGGCCGCGGCACGCGCGCGCGGCGGCGCCGGCCGCCCGGCGCAGCGTCTCGTCGCCGACCTCGTCGTCGGAGGACCCGAGGCCGACGAGCACCACGGACCGACCCGGGACGCCCTCCGGTGCCGGGACGCGGGTGGTGGACCCGACCTTGGTGGAGGCGCCGACGGAGTGGGCCAGATCTGCGAGCGCCGCGGTCGAGTCGCCGTCGAGACCCGGGGCGACGACGACGGGGGCTGCTTTCGCCGCGCCGCCGCCGTTCCCGGACGCCGCGTCCGCGGCGATACCGACCACCACCACCTCGGACTCGACAGGCGTCGTGACGGCCTCGATCACGGCGAGGTCCGGGCTGTGGGTGAGGATCGACTGCGCGGTGGGCATGAAGCACTCCTGGCGTTCGGCGTGGACGTACGGGACGTGTCGGATGCCCTGATGACGTGGCGGGACCGCCACGGCCAGGGCACCATAGTCTATCGACTACCGTGGAGGCACAGCCGTACTGGAGAGCGCGAGGAGTGGCGACATGACAGACACCGGGGACCTCTACGAGGGGCCGCTGCACTCCCGCCACGTGGAGGCCGGTGCCACGTTCGCCCCCTTCGGTGGCTGGTCGATGCCCGTCCAGTACTCGGGCACTGTCGCCGAGCACACCGCCACCCGCACCACGGTCGGACTGTTCGACGTCAGCCACCTCGGCAAGGCGCTCGTGACCGGTCCCGGAGCCGCCGAGTTCGTCAACACCTGCCTCACCAATGACCTCGACCGCATCTCGGCGGGCAGCGCCCAGTACACCCTGTGCTGCGACGAGTCCGGGGGAGTCGTCGACGACCTCATCGCCTACCGCGTCTCCGACGAAGAGGTCTTTCTCATCCCCAACGCCGCCAACACCGCCGAGGTGGTGCGCCGGATGCAGGCAGCAGCGGCCGAGCGGGCGCCAGAGGTCGACGTCACCGACGAGCACCGCTCCCGCGCCGTGATCGCCGTGCAGGGCCCGCTCGCCGGTGAGGTCCTCACCGCGGTCGGCCTGCCCGTCGACCTGGACTACATGGCCTACGTCGACGCCGACTGGAACGGGCAGTCCGTCCGGGTCTGCCGCACCGGGTACACGGGCGAGTACGGCTTCGAGGTCCTGCCCGCCTGGGACCAGGCCGGTCCCGTCTGGGACGCGCTCGCCGAGCAGGCCCTCGCGCGCGAGGGTG
Source organism: Dietzia sp. UCD-THP (assembly GCF_000349585.1). Lineage (NCBI taxonomy): Bacteria > Bacillati > Actinomycetota > Actinomycetes > Mycobacteriales > Dietziaceae > Dietzia > Dietzia sp. UCD-THP. Next base: position 79,430 of record NZ_AOSR01000013.1, on the reverse strand, counting down.
CGCTGTGCGGTCTGGGTGCCCGCGACTCGCTGCGCACCGAGGCCGGTTACCCGCTGCACGGGCACGAGCTGTCCCTCGACCTCAGTCCGCTCGAAGCCCGCTGTGCGTGGGCCATCGGGTGGGACAAGCCGTCCTTCTGGGGGCGCGAGGAGCTGCTGCGTCAGAAGGAGGCCGGGCCCGCCCGGCGCATGTACGCGCTCGAGGTCACCGGCCGCGGCGTGCTACGCGCCGGCCAGACCGTGCGGGCCGGCGGACGCGACGTGGGCGTCACGAGCTCCGGCACGTTCTCGCCGACCCTGAAGACCGGGATCGGGCTGGCGTTCGTCGAGCTGGACGCCGGGGTGAAGAAGGGCGACGAGGTCGTCGTCGACGTACGGGGGCGAGAGGTACCGTGCCGCCTCGCGGTACCCCCGCTCGTCGAGATCCGCACCCGCTGACCCGCCCCTTCTCACTTAAGCGAGACACCATGTCCCAGTTCGACATCCGCCCCTCGGCCACTCCGAGGACGGCCGCCGAGCGCGAAGCCATCCTCGCGGCTCCCGGCTTCGGAAAGCACTTCACCGACCACATGGTCACCCTCCCGTACTCCGACGGGTCGTGGGGTACCCCGACGGTCGAGGCCTACGCCCCGCTGTCGATCGACCCCTCCGCGGTGGTGCTGCATTACGCCCAGACGATCTTCGAGGGGCTCAAGGCGTACCGGCAGGCCGATGACTCCATCGCCTCCTTCCGCCCGGAGCAGAACGCGGCGCGCTTCAACCGGTCCGCGCAGCGTCTGGCCATGCCGACGCTGCCCGAGGAGCTGTTCATGGAGTCCCTCCGGCAGCTCGTGGCGATCGACCGCGACTGGGTTCCCGCCGCCGGCGGGGAGGAGGCGCTCTACCTGCGCCCGTTCATGATCGCGACGGAGACCGGCCTCGGTGTGCGCCCGGCCGATGAGTACCTCTACTCGGTCATCGCCTCTCCCGCCGGCGCCTATTTCTCGCGCGGAGTGGCCCCGGTGAGCGTGTGGCTGAGCACCGAGTACGTGCGCGCCAGCCCGGGTGGAACCGGCGCGGCGAAGTTCGGGGGGAACTATGCGGCGTCGCTGCGCGCCCAGGAGCAGGCCGCCGCCGAGGGCTGCGACCAGGTGGTCTGGCTGGACGCCATCGAGCGGAGGTACGTCGAGGAGATGGGCGGGATGAACCTGTTCTTCATCCTCGGCACCGGCGACTCGGCGGAGATCGTCACCCCGGAGCTGTCCGGTTCTCTGCTGCCCGGTGTGACCCGCGACAGTCTCATCCGGCTGGCACGCCACCTCGGTTATCCCGTCGCCGAGCGGAAAGTCTCGGTGGACGAGTGGGAGGCCGGGGTGGCCTCCGGGGAGATCACCGAGGTGTTCGCCTGCGGCACCGCAGCCGTGATCACCCCGGTGGGCTCGGTCAAGCACGCCGAGGGCGGGTACACGGTCGGCGACGGCGGGCCCGGCGAGATCACCATGCGTCTGCGCGAGACCCTCACCGGGATCCAGCGCGGTTCCGTGGACGACACCTTCGGGTGGATGACCACTCTCGCCTGACCTCTCCGCCTGACCGCTCCGTAGTTCCATCGCGGAGAGTGTTCCGCACACGTTTCTCGAGTAGGGGGTGTGCGGAACGCTCTTCTCGTTGACGCGCGGGCCTCTCGGTGACGCGTGTCAGGCCAGGATGACGGCGATGACCAGCGCTGCGGCCGTGCCCGCCTCGATCCCCGCCCCCAGGATGTCCCCGTTGACGCCGCCGAGCCGACGGACGGCATGTCGAGCGAAGCCCGCGGCGGCAGCGTAGAGGGCCAGGCCGATCGCCGCCCCGATGAACGGTGCCCACCACGCCACCGTCCCTCCCGACCCGGCCAGGCCGGCGCCTGCCGCGGCGCAGATCAGACCGACGGCCACCACCGCCGGCCGGGACTGCGACCCGGCCACCAGCGCACCGAAACCCGACGTGGTCGCCGCGGGGATCCCTCGTCGTAGCTGTACCACCGGCAGGCAACGGGACAGGACGAAGGCCGCGATCGGGGCCAACCACGCGCCCGAGGCGACCAGCGCGCCGAGAGCGGCGACCTCGGCGAGCAGGACGAGGACCAGGACCGCGCCGCCCATCGGCCCCATCGTCCCGGAGCGCATGATCTCCAGCGCCCGCTCGGGCCCGGCGTACGAGCCGAGGCCGTCCGCGGTGTCGGCCAGTGCGTCCACGTGCATCGCACGGGTCAACGCCAGCACCGCGGCGATCCCCACCACGCCGGAGAGGACGGAGCCCGCCCCGAGCACGTGTGCCCCGTGGGCGGTCGCGGTGGCGAGCACCCCGCAGACGAGCCCGACCACCGGCAGGGCGGTCATCGCCCGACCGGCCTCGGACGGACCCGGCCCCACGGGTCGACCCGGACCAGCCACGGGCAGCACCGTCATCCAGGACAGCGAGAGGCGGACCGCGTCGAACACGTCAGGCCTTGCCGCTGACCCCGGCGTCGGCGAAGGTCGCCATCTCCGTGAGGACCGCGATCGCGGCGTGGACGGTGGGCAGCGCGGCGACGGCCCCGCTGCCCTCGCCCAGACGCATGGAATGCTCGAGGATCGGCTCGAGCGAGAGGTAGGTCAGCGCGGCGGAATGGGCCGGCTCGGCGCTCCGGTGGCCAGCGACCCACCACTGGCGTGCCCCGGGTGCCAGGGCCTCGGCGAGCAGTGCCGCCGCCGTGACCACCGACCCGTCGAGGATGCAGGGGGTCTTGCGGACCGCGGCCTGGGCGAGGAATCCCGCCATCGCGGCGAGGTCGGCGCCCGCGACCCGGCGGAGCATGCCCACCGGGTCGCGGAGGTCACCGGACGCCCGGAACATCGCGTCACGGATCGCGGCGGTCTTGCGCATCCACCCGACGTCGTCGATCCCGGTGCCACGGCCGACCAACTCGACCGGCTCGCGACCGGTGACGAGGCAGGTGATCACCGTCGCCGGCGTGGTGTTGCCGATGCCGAGATCACCCGCGATGAGCAGATCCGCGCCCGAGTCGACCTCCTCGTCGGCGATCCTGCGGCCTGCCGCGATCGCCGCCCGGACCTCGTCGGGGCTCAGCGCGTCCTCGCGATCGATCGACCCGCTCGAGCGTCGGATCTTGTGGTCGTCCAACCCCCCGGGTCGTTCCGCGGCCATGGACATGTCGGCCACCCGGACCGTCGCCCGCGCCGCGCGGGCGAGAACGGACACGGCCGCGCCACCGCCCACGATGTTGTCGGCCATCTGCAGGGTGACCTCCTGCGGGAAGGCGGAGACCCCGTTCGTGGCCACACCGTGATCGCCGGCGAACACCACGACCCGGGCTCGGTCGAGAGGACGGGGCGGGCACGTCTCCTGGCACGCCGAGATCCACACCCCGATCTCCTCCAGCCGACCGAGCGAACCCGACGGCTTGGTCAATTCGAGCTGACGGGCGCGCGCCTCGTCCGCCACGGTGTAGGAGGGCGGGTGGATCGGGGGGAACGTCACCGGGTCGTCGTAGTGCTCGACGTCCGCGAGGCCGGGGAAGTCCACCGGCCCGGGGTCGACCTCCGCCGCGACTCCCGCCGCGACCACCGGCTCGGCCCCGGACCGGGCCTCCGGAGCGGGTGGGGGTTCGGTTGCTCGCTGCACGGCAGGGACCGCGGAGGTGGGGAGTGGTGCTGCGGGGACCGGCGCGGGATGGTCCCCGGGGGCGTACGTCGGCGCGGCGGGGGTCCCGGGGTCAGAGAGTGTCAGGACCCGGCCGGCGACGACGAGGACGGCCGAGTCGCACACGTCGGCCAGCCGCCGGTTGAGCGAACCGAGCAGGTCAGAGAAGAGGCGCCCGGAGAGCGTGTCGGGCACGACTCCGAGGCCGACCTCGGGTGACACGAGGATCAGCGAACCGGCATGGGCGGCGACCGCGGAGACGAGCGAGTCGACCTCGCGGCCCACGGCCGCCCCGCCGTCGGTCCATCCGCGGGTGGCGTCCATCCTGCGGGTCAGCCAGCCTCCGAGGTCGTCGACGAGGACCGTGTCATCCGGATTCTCGGTGAACACCCGCGAGATCTCGTCGGTCTCCTCGATGGACCATTCGGCGGGTCTGCGGTCCCGGTGTGCGGTGATCCTGGCGGTCATCTCCACATCGTCGTGGTCCGGTCGCGCGGTGGCCACGTACACCACGCTCGCACCGGTGGTGGCGGCGACCGACTCGGCGTGGGCGGACTTGCCCGAGCGGGTGCCGCCGAGGACGAGCAGGCGCATGGCGTTCGAAGGCCTTCCGTGGATCGTCGGTCAGGTCGGCTGTCGGTGGGATCAGCCGTCCGTCAGGTCAGCAGTAGGTCAGATGGAGTCGCCGGGACGGACCCTCGGGCGTGGGGTGCGGAGCATCCGCGGCTGGGTCGCCCGCATCACCGCGTACCACCCCATGCCGAATCCGGTGTCCTCGGTGTCCGGGAACCGCTCGCGGACGACACTGTTGACCTTGCGCCCGAGCAGGACGCCGTCCACCACCACGACCACGATCAGGATGAGGAACAGGTTCTGGCTGTAGAACATCAAGGCGGGGTTGGGGATCAGCTGGAAGATGATCACGAACAGCGCGAGCGGCATGAAGAAGTTGATCAGGCGCCGGTGGGTGTCCACCCAGTCGCGGGCGAAGCGACGGACCTCGCCGCGGTCGCGCGAGAGCACGTAACGGTCGTCGCCGGCCATCATGAGCTGACGGCGCTCCTCACGGGCGGCCCGGTCCTCTGCTTTGGAGGCTCTGCGCTCGTCCTTGGACATGTTCGCCCGGGCGGCCTTCCGGCGCTCCTTGGCCTCCTTGCGGGTGACGGGCGCCGTGACGGGCCCCGTCCGCAGACCCCGCGCGCGCTCCTGGTCCCTCCGCCTGGGGGTGGGCTTACCCTTGCCCGCGGGTCGCCGGGCGTCCCCTGCCGGAGACGCAGCACCGGCCGCGGTATCGGACGGGGCCACGCCGGACGAGGACTCCGCGCCGGAGTCGGTACCTGCGGAACTCTTGCCGGAGTCGTCTTTACTGGACCCGAATGCACGCAACTTCACGTACCCAGGCTAGGCGATCGGGCCGGACCGAGGACATTCACCCGTCACTCCTCGCAGGCGTATCGTGTCAGGCGACGCGGCGTCCGGGGAATAGAGACCTCCCCGGTGGACGTTGCACCACCGTAGGACGCCACCGAAGACCCTCTCGGATCGCAAGGAGAACCGACATGACCACTGCGGAGAACACCTCCACGGAGACCACCGCCACCGGTGTGCTGCTCACCGACGCCGCCGCCTCGAAGGCCAAGGCGCTCCTCGACCAGGAAGGCCGTGACGATCTGGCGCTGCGCATCGCCGTCCAGCCCGGTGGATGTGCCGGTCTTCGCTACCAGCTCTTCTTCGACGACCGCTCGCTCGACGGCGACGTCGTCGACGACTTCGGCGGAATCAAGCTCGCCGTCGACCGGATGAGCGTGCCCTACCTGAGCGGTGCGTCGATCGACTTCGTCGACACCATCGAGAAGCAGGGCTTCACGATCGATAACCCCCAGGCCACCGGCTCGTGCGCCTGCGGTGATTCGTTCAACTGAGTTCACCGGGGACACCCCCGTGGCATTCCCGGGGCACTGACGACCCGGGCCGATCGCTGATCGGCCCGGGTCGTCTACTGTCTGGGGCATGTCAGTAGTCATCACGGGTTCCATCGCCACCGACCACCTCATGACCTTCTCGGGTCGGTTCTCCGAGCAGCTCCTGCCGGACCAGCTCGCCCACGTGTCGCTGAGCTTCCTGGTGGACTCCCTCCAGATCCGCCGCGGCGGGGTGGGTGGCAACATCGCGTTCGCGCTCGGAGTACTCGGCCGCCGTCCTTACCTGGTCGGCGCCGCTGGTGAGGACTTCGCCGAGTACCGCGACTGGCTGGAGAGGCACGGCGTGGACACCTCGGCCGTCCACATCAGCTCCGCCCTGCACACCGCACGGTTCGTGTGCACCACCGACTCGGACATGGCCCAGCTCGCCTCGTTCTACCCGGGAGCGATGGGGGAGGCGGCCACCATCTCCCTGGCCCGCCTGGTCGACCGCATCGGCCGGCCCGAGATCGTGCTCATCGGCGCCAACGACCCGACCGCGATGAACTCCCACACGGCGGAGTGCCGCGAACTCGGGCTCGACTTCGCGGCCGACCCCTCCCAGCAGCTGGCGTTCCTCGACGGGGAGGCGGCCGCAGCGCTGGTCGACGGCGCCCGGTACCTGTTCACCAACGAGTACGAGTACGAACTGCTGCTGAGCAAGACCGGGTGGACGGCCGAGGAACTGGACGACAAGGTCGGTACCCGCATCACCACCCGCGGAGGCAAGAGCGTGGTGATCGTGGAGAAGGGCGCCGAGCCCCTCGAGGTGGGCATCGTGCCCTCGGACCACCTGCTCGACCCCACGGGCGTCGGCGACGCGTTCCGCGCGGGCTTCCTCAGCGGTGTGGTCGACGGCCTCTCGCTGGAGCGTTCGGCCCAGTTCGGTGCTCTCATCGCCACCCACGTGCTGGAGACCACCGGCACCCAGGAGTGGAGCATCGACCCCACCGCTGCGCGCCGGCGACTCGCCGATGCCTACGGGGACGAGGCCGCCGAGGAGCTCGCGGCGCTGCTGCCCGCCTGATCCCGCCCGGGTCGCTTACCGCCGAGCCGGCGTCAAACGACCCACCAGCGACCAACCCCCGACGAGAAGAGCGTTCCGCACGCATTCCCCGAGAGGGTGTGTGCGGAACGCTCTTCTCGATGGGTCGGGCCTGCGGGGGCTTGAGTTCGGATCCGGCTGGCCGCGGGGTCGGCTCGGGCTAGAGGCGCACGGGGTAGTCCTGCTGTTCGATGTCCGGGGTGATGCGCCCCTCCACGAAGATGCCGTGCCAGATCATGAAGCACAGCATCGTCCAGATCCGGCGGCTGTGGTCGGACTCGCCACGTCGGTGCTCGTCGAGCATGCGCATCACGGCGGCCTTGTCTACGAACTCGTCGGTGCCCGAGGCCAGGACCTGCGCGCGCGCCCAGTCGTGCAGCTCCGGTCCGGCCAGCCAGTGCCGGGTCGGGACCGGGAAGCCGAGCTTCTTCCGGTGCAGCACGTGCGCCGGCACGATCCGCTCGAGCGCCTTGCGGAGCGCGTACTTGGTGGTCCCGTGAGCGACCTTCTCCGTGTACGGCAGGCGGGAGGCCACCTCGTAGACCTCGCGGTCGAGGAACGGCACGCGCAGCTCGAGCGAGTTGGCCATGGTCATCCGGTCGGCCTTGACCAGGATGTCGCCGCGCAGCCACGTGAACAGGTCCAGGTGCTGCATGCGGGCGACGGGGTCCCAGCCGCGCGAACGCTCGTAGATGGGGCCCGTGACGTCCTGGTGGCCCCATTCGGCCCGGTAGTCGGTGAGGACCGAGCGGACCTGGTCCTCCGAGAACGAGCGCGCGTTGCCGTAGTAGCGGTCCTCGAGGGTCATGGATCCGCGGTGCAACAGGCTCTTGCCGCGGGTGCCCTCGGGGATTCGGGCGCTCACCCGCCCGAGGGCCCGGCGCAGGCCGCCGGGTACCTTCTCGAACGGCGCCAGGGACAGCGGCTCCTTGTAGATGGTGTACCCGCCGAATAGCTCGTCGGCCCCCTCGCCGGACAGCACCACCTTGACGTGCTTGCGGGCTTCGCGGGCGACGAAGTACAGGGGCACCAGCGCCGGATCGGCGACGGGCTCGTCGAGGTACCAGATGATCTCCGGGATCGCGGCGGCGAACTCCTCCGGCGAGACCACCTTGACGATGTGCTCCACACCGATCGCCGCCGCGGACTCCGCGGCCACGTCCACCTCCGAGTAGCCCTCCCGCTCGAAACCGGTGGTGAAGGTGAGGAGGTTCTCGTTGTGACGCCGCGCCAGGGCGGCGATGGCGGTGGAGTCGATACCGCCGGACAGGAAAGACCCCACGGTGACGTCAGCACGCATGTGCTTGGCGACGGAGTCCTCCAGAGCCACCGCGATCTCCTCGTAGCGGCGCTCGGCGTCACCGTCGGCGATGGGCGCCACGGGGAACGTCGGCTCGAAGTACCGCTCGATCACGGGGGCGGTTCCGGGGGAGAGGGTGGCGTGGCATCCGGACTCCAACCGCCGGACACCGCGCGTCAGCGTCTCGTCCTCGGGGACGTACTGGAGGGTGACGTAGTGCTGTAGGGCGCGGGTGTCGAGAGAGGTGTCGACGGCGAGGAGGTCGATCAGTTCGGTGATCGACTTCTTCTCGCTCGCGAACGCGGTACCCCCGGGACCGGTCGCCATGTAGAGGGGCTTGATCCCGAAGGGGTCGCGGGCCACGAAGAGGGTGCGTTCGACGGTGTCCCAGATCGCGAAGGCGAACATCCCGCGGAGCCGGCGGACGGCGGCGGGGCCCCAGTGGTGGAACGCCACCACGATCGGCTCCCCGTCGCCCTCGGTCCGGAACTCGGCACCGAACTCCTCACGCAGCTGCGCACGGAGTTCGACGTAGTTGTAGATCTCCCCGTTGAACGTCAGGGCGTAGCGGTCGGGGGCCTCGGGCGGACCCCAGCGCAGCGGCTGGTGTGAATGCGCGATGTCGATGATCGACAGACGGTTGAAGCCGAACGCCAGGTCGTCGTCGACCCAGGTCCCCACCTCGTCCGGACCGCGGTGACGCTGGCACCCCATCGCGCCCAGAACCCTCGATTCCTGGGCGCGGGCGGAGCCGTCGGGGGTGAGCAGACCAAGCAGGCCACACATTCGTCGGGTACCTCGTCGATCGTCGTCGGGGGTGGGGGAGAACCCGCGTCTGCGGGCCACGATGGGTTCGAATACTACTGGTCCCGGGGCTCCCGCCCGCCGCGCCGGACGGCGGAGGGGTGGGATCGGTGAAATGCCGGGACCCGCGGCTTCCAAACTGAGAGCCGTGGTCTACGATTCCTAAGTGTCCCGGCCACGTGGTCGGTGCCGCTGATCAGGAAGGCGTGATGGTGGAACAGCGTGACGGGCGTCGTCGGACGCGCAGGGCTGCACTCGCGGTGTCGCTCGGCACATTGGGCTTGATTTTGTCCGGTTGCAGCCTCCACACCGACAACAAATGGTGGAACCAGACCATGAACTTCGGGTTCCCCAACGGGATCACGCCCGAGGGCATCGCCATCAGGGAGTTCTGGACTCTCACCGTCATCACCTCGCTTGTCGTCGGGTTCTTCGTGTGGGGCCTCATCTTCTGGACCATGGCCTTCCACCGCAAGAGGAAGAACGACGACGGCGAGTTCCCGCGCCAGACCGCCTACAACGTCCCGCTCGAGCTGGTCTACACCGCGGTGCCGTTCGTGATCATCTCGGTGCTCTTCTACTTCACCGTCATCACGCAGAACAAGGTCCTCGACCTCCGACCGGAGGAGGAGGTCGGCGTCAAGGTGGACGTCACCGCCTTCCAGTGGAACTGGAAGTTCGGGTACAACAAGGTCGACGTCGCCGGCGTGTCCATCGAGGACGGCACCAACGAGGAGGCCCAGCGTGCTGCCGAGGAGGCCGGCGTGCTGTCCGACGAGGAGCGCATGGCCCGCGGCCACCACGGTGAGCCCGCCGCAGGCGGTCCGATCCACGGTCGCCTGGCGGAGGACAAGTCGTACCTGCACTTCAACAACATCGAGACCGTCGGAACCTCGGAAGAGGTCCCGGTGCTCGTCCTCCCGACCGGAACCCGAATCGAGTTCCGCCTGGCGGCTGCCGACGTGATCCACTCCTTCTGGATCCCCGAGTTCATCTACAAGCTCGACGTGATGCCCCACCCGGGCCAGAACCAGCAGCTGAGCATGTTCCAGATCGCCGAGATCGAGCGTGAGGGTGCGTTCGTCGGTCGATGCGCCGAGATGTGCGGCGCCTACCACGCGATGATGAACTTCGAGCTCAGGGCGGTGTCGCCGGAGGCCTTCGCGGAGTACATCCAGTTCCGCCAGGACAACCCGACCGCGTCCAACGCCGAGGCGCTCGCGTCGATCGGTGAGGCGCCCTACTCCACCTCCACGGCGCCGTTCAAGACCGGCCGCAGCGATACCCGCGACCAGAACAACATCATCGAGAACGCGTCCGCTAACTAACGTCTCTCCCGGTATCACGCGAAGGGCTCCTGCACGATGAACGCAACAGTAAGAATCTTCGACGGACTGGTGGTCTTCCTCGCCATCCTGGCGGTCGCGTACACCTACCTCACGGGCACCTCGCGAACCGGTATCGAATGGGTGGGCGCAACCTCGCTGGTGCTCTCCGCCGGTCTGTGCCTGTTGATCGGCGGGTACCTCCGGTTCGTGGCGCGACGCATCAGCACGCTCCCCGAGGACTACGAGGAGGCGGAGATCTCGGACGGCGCCGGCGAGCTCGGATTCTTCAGCCCGCACAGCTTCTGGCCGTTCTTCGTCGCCGCCTCGGTGATGATCACCGGCTTCGGCGCGGCGTTCTGGAACTGGTGGGTCCTGCTCGCGGGCGCGACCGCGTTGATCATCACCGCCTGTGCGCTGGTCTTCGAGTACCACTGGGGTCGCGAGAAGCACTGATCCGGCGCCGGCCGGAAACCGGTCAGAGGCCCCCACCGCGTCGCGCGGTGGGGGCCTCGTCGTACCGGCGAGTCCCTGCGGGGGGAGCTACAGTCCCATGTCCTTGGCGATGATGGTCTTCATGACCTCGTTGGTCCCGCCGTAGATCCGGTTGACCCGGTTGTCCGTGTACAGTCGGGCGATCGGGTACTCGTTGATGAACCCGTAGCCTCCGTGCAGCTGGAGACAACGGTCGATGACCTCGGCCGCGATTTCGGTGCAGAACAGCTTGGCGGATGCGGCCTCCGCCGCGGTCAGCTCTCCCTCGTCGAGTGCCTCGAGCGCCCGGTCGGCGACGGCCTGCGCGGCGTCGACCTTGGCCTGGCAGGCGGCCAGCTCGAACTTGGTGTTCTGGAACGAAGCCACCTCCTTGCCGAAGACCGTGCGCTGCTGGGTGTACTCCTTGGCGAAGCGGACGGCGGCAGCGGCCTGGGCGTACGCCCCGTAGGCGATACCCCAGCGCTCGGACGGCAGGTTCTGCCCGAGGTAGTAGAAGCCACGGTTCTCCTCGCCGAGCAGGTCCTCCACCGGGACCTTGACGTCGCTGAAGGCCAGTTCCGCGGTGTCGGAGGTCCTCAGGCCGACCTTGTCCAGCTTGCGTCCCACGGAGTAACCCTCGAGCGAGGTGTCGACGGCCAGGAGAGAGATCCCGAAGCGACGGTCGTCCTCCCGGGGGGGAGCGGTCCGGGCGCAGACGATCACGCGGTCGGCGTGGACACCTCCGGTGATGAAGGTCTTGGCGCCGTTGAGGACGTAATGGGTGCCGTCCTCGGAGAGCTTGGCGGTGCTCTTCATTCCCGCCAGGTCCGAACCGGTCCCCGGCTCGGTCATGGCCAGGGCCCACATCTCCTCACCGGAGACGAACTTGGGCAGGTACCGCTGCTTCTGCTCGTCGGTTGCCAGAGCCTTGATGTAGGGCAGGCCAAGCAGGACGTGAACACCCGACCCGCCGAAGTTCACGCCGGCGCGGGCGGTCTCCTCGGACTGGATGGCCTCGAACTTGTGCGAGTCGATCCCGGCTCCGCCGTACTCCTCGTCGACGTTGATGCCGAAGACGCCGAGGTCGGCGAGCTTGTAGTAGAACTCACGGGGCACCATGCCCGCGTCGAACCACTCCTGGAAGTGCGGGGACACCTCGGCCTCGATGAAGGCGCGGATTGTCTGGCGGAAGGCCTCGTGGTCTTCGTTGAACACTGTGCGGCGCAAGGGTGTGCCTTTCCATTGGACGACCCGCCATGAGAGGGGGACGGGCCGATGAGGTGAATGTCTCCTACCGACCCTGATCGTACAAGGCAGTGGATGGCGGCACGGCGCGGGTTACCCGCTGGTAGCTTCACGTCGCTGTGGCGCTGCCGTCCGGGCCCGGCCGGAAGTCGAGCGCGGCCCCGGCGATGATGCGGATGGGCCCACGCAGATCGGTGCCGGAGACGACCTCGCCCCGCTGGGTCACGGCGACCACCCTGTCCGCTCGCAGGTCCAGCGCGACCTCCCGCGCTGTCGCCATGAGCTCTCGCCAGTCGTCGCCGCCGACAGTACGGGCGGCGTCGCTGGGGCAGATCGAACTCCCGCCCCGGGAGCGCAGAAGTGTCCGCATGGTCGCGGCCAACCGGTCCCGTGTGCCCTGCTCGGTGGGCTCCCACCAGGGGTCGCCACGCTCGCCCAGGGCCACCTTGGCATCGTGCACCATTACCCGGGCGGCGTCGCCGTCGGACTTCACGAGTCGGCGGCCGGTCATGAGCGCCGAGACCAACTCGGTCTTCAGCGCGTCGGGGATCGACGGATCGGTGGCCCGCCAGCGTCGTCCCTTGACCACGATGTAGTGGCCGTCATCGGTGTGGTCGACCTGGTTGCTCGTCACACCGCGATCATGCCCGCCCGCCGTGAGGGTGTCACGGGTCCGGTCGTTCACCCCGCGTAGTTCACCCCGCGTAGTTCACCCCGCGGACAGGGGGCGTCCCGCTACTGTGGAACGTGTTCTAGAAACGCGGGCCGGTGGCCGACTGCCGGATCGGAAGCCCGGAGACGACGAGACGAGGAGAGCCCGTGGGGGAGCAGGACAGCAGGGGCGAGACGGAGTTCGACGTCGTCGTGGTGGGTTCAGGCGTCGCGGCCCTCTTCGGGGCGGCCGTGGCGGCGTCCCGCGGCATGGCGACGTGCCTCGTCGAGAAGACGGAACGTTTCGGCGGCACGTCCGCGTACTCCGGAGGCGCGGTGTGGTTGCCCGGTAACCGGGTGCTCGCGCGCGACGGGGTGGAGGACTCCGTCCAGACGGGCAGAACTTACTTCCGTGCCGTGGTGGGCGACCGGACCGACCCCGACCTACAAGACGCGTACCTCAACACCGGCCCGATGGTCGTCGACCATCTATTGGACACCCTGGGGATCCCCATGCGGTTCCAGGCGTTCCCGGACTACTTCGACGCACCCGGTCGCCAGCAGACGGGCCGGAGCATCTATCCCAAACCGATCACTGTCGACGAGGTGGGCGAGCGCGTGGGCGACATCCGCGCCTCGGTCCCCTCGGACCAGTTCGGGGCCCCGGAGCACCCCACCAGAGTGGAGGGTGGCCGCGCCTGGGTGGCCCGACTCGTGCTGGCGCTGGACGCCATGGAGGCCGCGGAGCTCCGGCTGTCGACGGCGGCACAGCGGCTCCTGCGCGACGACGGCGGGAGGGTCGTGGGGGTCGAGGTGCGCGACGCCTCGGGGTCGCGATCGATCGGTGCACGGCGCGGTGTGCTCGTGGCCGCAGGTGGCTTCGAGCGGTCGATGGATCTGCGGCGTCGGTGGCAGCGGATGCCGACCGCCGCGTGGTCTGCATCCCATCCGGATACCGGTACAGGTGACGCCGTCCGCATGTTCGACCAGGTCGGAGCCCGACTGGACCTGCTCGACCAGTCGTGGTGGTGCCCGGCGACTCTGTTCCCGAACGGCCACGCCGCATTCACGCTCGGTGTCCGTTCCGGGATCATCGTCGACGGCACCGGTCGGCGATTCGCCAACGAACTCCTGCCGTACGACCAGATGGGCCGGCGTATGCACGCTCGGATGGACGACGGTGCCGGCGAGGAGTTCTGGCTCGTCTTCGACGACGCCGAAGCGGGCGGGTACCCGGCGATCTGCGTCCCCGGCCCCGATCCCGATCAGCACCGTCAGGCAGGGCTCTGGCACACCGCTGGATCGATCGCGGAGCTCGCGGAGGCCATCGGCGTCGACGAGGTCGTCCTGGGTGAGAGCGTTGCCCGGTACAACAGTTTCGCCGCCCGGGGGAAGGACGAGGACTTCGGCCGGGGCGAGGACCCCTATGGCCGCTTCTTCCTCGGTGCGTCTACACCGGAGGAGTGCCTGCGGCCACTCGAAGGCGAGCGCTTCCACGCGGTACGTCTCGTGCTCGGGGATCTGGGCACCAAGGGGGGCGCGGTGACCGACCACGACGGGGCCGTCCTGGATACCGACGGCGCACCGATCCCGGGTCTGTACGCCGCGGGCAACTCCTCGGCCTCGGTGTCAGGCGAGGCGTACCCCGGCCCCGGGGTGCCCCTGGGGTCGGGCATGACGATGGCCTTCCGGGCCGTGGCCGACATGGCCGGTGACACGCTCGCAGTGGATCCGGGCGCCCTCGCTCACTGAACCATCACTCCCTGAACCGGGGGCCCTCCACCCGGCGACGAGCCGACACGACCGCGGGCCGGAACCTCCTCTCGGAGGCCCGGCCCGCGGTCGTATGTCCTAGGCGGATCAGTGCTCGTCGTGGCGACGAGTACGGTTCTCCTCCTGCAACGTGGTGAGCATCGAGTGCTCCCGGTCGTGCTTGCCGTGATCGGACTCGTCGAGCATGTGGACCTCGTCGGCCGGGTCCGCCGTCAGTGCACCCCGCGGGGGGCGACCAGCGGCACCGAGCTGGTTCATCTTCGTGGGCACCTTGGCACCGGCGTACTCGAGCGGCACCGCGTGACCGTGCTCGTCAACCCCTGCGAGCGGCTGGTGGACCTCGACGAACTCACCCTGCGGCATCCGCATGATGATGCCGGTCTCGATTCCGTGCTCCAGAACCTCCCGGTCAGCCCGCTGAAGGCCCAGGCAGAGTCTGTAGGTGAAGAAGTACATGAGCGGCGGCAGGAGGATCAGGCCGATCCGGCCCGCCCATGTAGTGGCGTTCAGTGAGATGTTGAAGTGATAGGCGATGAGGTCGTTGGATCCCATCAACACCAGGATCACGTAGAACGTGATGGCCATGACACCGGCCGCGGTACGAACCGGCACGTCGCGCGGACGCTGGAGCAGGTTGTGGTGCGCGGTGTCGCCGGTGAGCTTGGCTTCGATCCATGGGTACAGGAACATGATCGCGACCATCGCGCCGAGCATCACCGCGACCCAGAGCACTGCGGGAATGGTGTAGTTGCCCAGGTAGATCTCCCACGCTGGCATCACGCGGGCGCCACCCTCGGTCCACAGCATGTACCAGTCGGGTTGCGAGCCGGCGGATATGTGGGACGGGTTGTATGGCCCCAGATTCCATATGGCGTTGATCGTGAACATGCCGGAGAAGAGCATGAGCATGCCGACGGTGATGGCGCCGAAGGCGACCGACTTGACCGCGAAGACCGGGAGGATGCGGACGCCGACGACGTTGTTCTCCGTGCGGCCGGGCCCGGGGAACTGCGTGTGCTTCTGGTACCAGACCAGCGCGAGGTGCGCGGCGATGAGCGCCAGGATGATGGCGGGGATGATCAGCACGTGCAGGATGTAGAAGCGCGGGATCAGGAGATCGCCGGGGAAGTCCCCGCCGAAGATCATCCAGTGCATCCAGGTCCCGATGACCGGGAGTCCGACGATGATGCCCGAGGTGATCCGGATACCGGTACCCGACAGGACGTCGTCCGGCAGGCCGTAGCCGAGGAAGCCCTCGACGATACCCAGCAGCAGCAGTACACAGCCGATGACCCAGTTGGCCTCACGCGGGCGACGGAACGCGCCGGTGAAGAAGATCCGGATCATGTGGACGACCATCGAGGCGACGAAGAGCAGCGCCGCCCAGTGGTGGATCTGACGGACGAAGAGCCCGCCACGGACCTCGAACGAGATGTTGAGCGCGGTCTCGTAGGCCCGGGAGATCTCGATACCGTTGAGGGGAGCGTAGGCGCCCTGATAGATCACCTTCGACATCGACGGGTCGAAGAAGAGCGTGAGGTACACACCCGAGATCAGCAGGATGATGAAGCTGTACAGGGCGATCTCGCCCAGCAGGAAGGACCAGTGCGTGGGGAAGACCTTGTTGATCTGCCGGCGCATGCCCTTGGCCATGGTGTATCGCGAGTCGAGATTGTTCCCGACCTCCGCGAGTTTGGTGTTGTTACTCATGAACGACGCTCCCAGAAGGCAGGTCCGACCGGCTCGATGAAGTCACCGTTGGCGACGAGGTATCCCTCGCTGTCAACCGCGATGGGCAACTGCGGCAGTGCGCGCGCGGCGGGGCCGAAGATCGGCTTCGCGTACTCGAGCGCGTCGAACTGCGACTGATGGCACGGGCAGAGGAAGCGGTGCGTCTGCTGCTCGTACAGTGAGGTGGGGCATGCGAGGTGTGTGCAGATCTTAGAGTAGGCGTAGAGGTCGCCGTAGTTGAAGTTCTCCTGGCCCTTGCGCTTGATCACCTTGGCCGAGTCGGCCGGGCGGAAACGGATCAACATGACCGAGTTCCGGGCCCCGTGAATCGAGTGCATGTGCTCCTCGAAGTCGCCCAGCGCGCTCGCGGGTAGCGGGAAGACCGACTCGAGCCCGCCGGCCGCCAGGTCCTCGACGTGGATCCGTTCCAGCCGCCCCTCGCCCGCGGGGGGATGTCCGTCAGGGAAGACCTTGCCGGTGTCGCGACCGAGGTACACCTTCTCGGCCGGGAGTCCGTCCGGTCGGGTGTCCGAGGCGAGGGTCCATCCGGTGGTGTGCAGGGTGCCGTCTCCGGCGATGGTCATCTCCCCGCGGCGCCAGGGGTTCTTGATCATGCCACCGAGAGGCAGGATCGCCGACAGCCCGATGAGCGCCACGCTCGCACCGAGGAACCCGCCCATGACCTTGCGGCGACCGAGGGTCGAGGTCTTCCAGGAGTCGTTGAGTCCTGCGACGATCGTCCGACGGTCGATGTCCTCGGACGGCCCGTCGTGGCGGGTCTGGACCGAGATCTCCTCGGGGATGAACTTCTTGGTGAACTGCACGGCCCCGAAGCCCAGGAACAGGATCGACAGCCCGATCGTCAGGCCGAGGAGGGGCGTGTACATCATGTAGAGCCAGTAGCCGTCCTCGCCCTGCCCGCGGTACTCCCACGGCCAGGCGATGTAGATCACGGCAAAGGCGAGCGCGAGGACCGCGGACAGCGCGAACCACGTGGTGACGACGCGTGCGGCGCGCTTCTCGGCTCGGGTGGTGACACCCTCCGGCCACCGGCCCTCCCGGAATCGGACGTCGACCTCGTCGAGTTCGGTTCCCAACCGGACGAGCTCGGCGTCGCTCATCCGGTCGAGGTCCGCGGCGGACGGGTTCTTGGGGGTCTCACTCATGAACGGGATCCGATCCAGAGGGTCGCACCGATGAGGGCGACGATGCCGACTAGCCAGATGGCCACACCTTCGGTCACGGGGCCGAGCCCGCCGAGCGCGTAACCGCCGGGCGAGACCTTGGAGTCCGTGTCCCTGATGTAGGCGATGATGTCCTTCTTCTCGTCAGGGGTGAGCTGCCGGTCCGAGAACTTGGGCATGTTCTGCGGCCCGGTGAGCATCGCCTGGTAGATCTCCTGCTCGTTGGCAGGATCGAGAATCGGGGCGTACTTGCCCGCCGACAGCGCGCCACCGCGACCGGTGAAGTTGTGGCAGGAGGCGCAGTTGAGGCGGAAGAGCTCGGAACCACGCGCGATCTCCTCGGCCCGGGCCTCGCCCGAGGCGCCCAGGAGCGACTCCTGGGCGATCGAACCGTCGGGATCGGTGACGATCTCGGGGCCACCGCCGAAGAGGTCGACGTACGCCGCGAGCGCGATGATCTGGTGCTCGCTGTAGCGCGGCTTCTTCCGCTCGGCCTGGGCCTCGTTGTTGGCGGCGGGCATACGGCCGGAGTGGACCTGGAAGTAGGTCGCCCCCGCGCCCGTGCCGACCAGCGACGGACCACGGTCCTCGACACCCTGCAGGTTCTGCCCGTGGCAGGTGATGCACGCGACGTCGTAGATCGACTTGCCCTCGGCGATGAGCGCGGCCTGGTCCTGCTGGGCCGTTGCCACCTGGGGCTCGGGGACGACCGCCGTGGCGATGGCCCCGGCACCGAGCAGACCGGCGGCGATGACGAGCGCGCCGGTCGCCTTGCGGCGACGCTTCGACGAGGCCGGACGTGCCGGGTTCACCGCGGGCTCCGGCGACGGCGTGTCCGCAGCGGGTGGGTGAGGTGAGTTCATTGTGAGTTCCCTTTGGAGTTGGGACCTGCTGGACGCAGCGTCCTGCGGCCAGCTGACTACTGAATGAAGTAGATGGTGACGAAGAGGCCGATCCAGACCACGTCGACGAAGTGCCAGTAGTACGACACGACGATGGCCGCCGTGGCCTGGGCGGGAGTGAACCGGGACATGGTCGTCCGCATGACGAGGACGACGAACGCGAGGACGCCGGCCGCCACGTGGAGGCCGTGGAAACCGGTGGTGATGAAGAAGACCGAGCCGTAGACGCTGGACGAGATCGTGGTGCCCTCGAGGTACATCTCGTAGTACTCGTAGGCCTGCCCGATGAGGAAGACCGTGCCCATCAGGGCCGAGATGATGTACCAGCGGCGGAGGCCGAAGACGTCCCCCTGCTCGGCGGCGAAGACGCCCATCTGGCAGGTGACCGAGGACGCCACGAGGATCGCCGTGATGGTCAGAGCGAACGGGACGTTGAGGTGAGTCGGGTAGGAGGGCCAGTCACCTCCCGAGTTCGCCTTGGAGACGAAGTACATCGCGAACAGTCCCGCGAAGAACATCAACTCCTGGGACAACCAGATGATGGTGCCCACACTGACCATGTTCGGACGGTTCAGCGAATGAACGCGCTGAGCCATCGCCGATCCTGAGTTATCCACTGCGCTCGTCACGAGGCCAAGTATGACCCCTGAGGTGGGCGGAGGCTGCAGGGACCCCCGATTTCGGCGTGTCCCCACAGTGTTTTCGCAGGTCGTTCCTAGAACTCCCGGGAACGGCGTCCGACGACGCACCCCGTGCAGGGGTATCAGGGGCTTCTCAGCCTTTCTGGCGGTCGACCTCAGGGGCCCGGAGATGGGAGTCCGCGGGCACCGGTGGGGTGGCTGGTGGCACGATTGTCGGTGCGCGGTCCCGAGGTTGGCGGGCCGCCGGGATCCAGAGAGAGGTCGGGACACGTGGGGAGTTCTGCAGCGTTCGACGAGGGCCGGTCCTGGCCCGGGGTACTCGGCACGCTCACGTCGGGCCGGGACCTGGAACCGGCTGACGCCCGCTGGGCGATGTCCCGGATCATGGAGGGTCTCGCGACGGACGCCCAGATCGCTGCGTTCGGCGTCGCGCTCGACATGAAGGGTGTGACGGGCCCGGAACTCGACGCCCTGTCCTCGACGATGCTGGACTACTCCCGTCGGGTTCCGACCTCCCGGCCCTGCGTCGACATCGTCGGGACCGGTGGCGACCGACAGGGAACGGTCAACATCTCGACGATGTCCGCTCTCGTCGTGAGCGCCTGCGGGGTGCCCGTGGTCAAGCACGGCAACCGTGCGGCGTCCTCGAAGAGCGGAGGGGCCGATGTCCTCGAGGCTCTCGGCGTCGCGATCGACCTGGGACCGGAGGACGTCGCACGGAGCGTGGACGAGGTGGGTGTGGCCTTCTGTTTCGCGCCCGTGTTCCATCCGGCGCTCCGATTCGCCGCCGCACCCCGCCGGGAGATCGGGATCCCCACGGTGTTCAACGTTCTGGGGCCACTCACCAACCCCGCAGCGCCCACGGCCAACCTCATCGGGTGCGCGTTCGAGCGCCTCATGCCCGTGATGGCCGAGGTGTTCGCGCTCCGCGGTAGATCGGCGTTGGTGGTGCGTGGCTCCGATGGCCTCGACGAGATCACGATGACCGGACCAACCCGCGTGCTGCGGGTGGCAGACGGCCACGTGGACGAGGACGAGATCGCGCCCGGGGACTTCGGGATGGCCACGTGCGCGGTCGAGGAACTGCGCGGGGGCGACGGGAGACACAACGCGGCGGTGGCCCGGGAGCTCCTGTCGGGAGTGAGAGGTCCCGTCAGGGACGCGGTGCTGCTCAACTCCGCGGCGGCGTTGGTGGCGTTCGACGGTCTCGAGCGGGGTGCGGACCTCGTGCCGGCGATGAGGTCGGCAGTGGAGCGCGCCGCGAAGGCGGTCGACGACGGCGAGGCCGCCCGACTCCTGGACAGGTGGGCGGCCTTCAGCGCCGCACGGTCCTGACACCCGCTCCACTTCTCGCCGACGCCGCCTGCTCGGCTCGATCCGCCCACTCGGCGAGTGTGTGGGCACCGTCGACGGGCAGGGCCCAGCACCCCGTGACCGACACGATGCGGGTGGGTCCGGAATCGATCCACCTGTGCACGTTGCGGATGTCCGAGGCGCTGGCTCCGGCGAACGGCCCGGGGCCGGGTTGCACTGTCGTGGCGCCCGCCCTGAGCGAGTCGATCACTGGCAGGGGAGCTGCTCCGGCGGGCACCGTCCCCGAACCGGCGAGACGACCGTGACGCACGACCGCCACCGCCCAGGTGCGCCCGGGCGCGGGTTGGGCCAGGACGAGCTCGCGTAGGCCCGCGGTGGCGGAGAGCTCCTGGTGCCTGGCGAGGGTCCGGACCAGCGCCGCCGCGCGATCTCGCAGCCGGGCCGCGCGCTCGAAGGCTCCGCCCGCGGCGAGCGAGTCGACCCGGTCGACCATCGCCCTCACGGCCGTGGAGTCCCGGCCGGTGACCAGTGCCTCCCATTCCTCGTCGCCGGGTGGCGAACCGGCGGCATCCGCCAGATCCAGCCATGCGGCCCTGGCGTCCTCGGCTCTCCGAAAAGGTCCGAGGGCGAACGGGTGTTCCGGGGCCCGCGTGACGTGCCCCCGGATCGCACGTCCCGACGGCGGGGAGAGCCACCATCCTCGGCGTGGAGACCTGGACCGTCGGTTGTAGGGCGGTTGTAGCGAGTCGATGAGCCGCTCCTCGACGGTCCACGCCTCCAGGAGGTGCGCGCACGGCACCGACTCGACGCTCTCGGCCAGGCCGACCATCGACCGCATCCTGCCGCGCGGATCGGCTCCGGAGTAGTAGGAGCGGGCCCTGCGCCGGACCGATATGGACGACCCCACGTACAGCGCGCCGCCCGACGCGTCGCGGAACAGGTAGACGCCGGGGCCGGTGGTGAGCGACTCGGTCAGGGAGGCCCGGCGCCGGACCGCGGGGGCGAGGCGACCGTCATAGGAACGGAGCTCGGTGAGCGTCGACACCCCGCAGTCGCCGACCCTGGAGATCAGTGCGTGGAGGACGTCGACGGTGGCGCGGGCGTCCTGGAGCGCCCGGTGGTTCGGCTCGACGGTCGATCCCAGATGGGAGGCGAGTTCGCCGAGGCGGTGCCCACGGGTCTCGCCTCGATGGAGGATGCGTCGGGCCAGGGCGAGGGTGCACACCGACGGAGGATCGGGCCACTGGTGGCCGGTCGACTCGGCGGCGGCGCGGAGGAATCCGAGGTCGAACCGGGCATTGTGGGCGACCAGCACGGCGCCGCGGGAGAACTCCAGGAACGTCGCCATCACCTCACCGAGTGCAGGGGCCCCGACGAGATCGACGGGTGCGATCCCGGTGAGCCTGCTGATGTGCCCCGGCAGCGGGCCGTTGATGGCGACGAAGGTGGACAGCTCGGCCCGGACCTCGCCACCCCGTACCCGGACCGCGCCGAGCTCGGTGATCTCATCCGTTCCCGGCCGGGTGCCGGTGGTCTCCAGGTCGACGACGACGAACGTCACCTCGGAGAGCATCGGCTCGAGCTCGTCGAAGGCGGCCTGGACCCCCGTGGCCCCCGGGGAGCGGGCCAGTTCTCGAGTCGGGGGGCAGGGCATGGCGCACACGGTAACGATCCGGTCCGACAGAGACGTCCGACGCACCCCGCACCCCGCACCCCGCACCCCGCGGTCCGCGCCCCGCAGTCCACCGGCCGCCGTTGCGGGCGGTGGGTGTCCCAGGGGTGCGGTGTCGTACCCGGCCGTTACGGTCTGCCCCGAGCCGCAAATCGCGGCCCGGTAACGAATGGGCAACACGCCCAGGACGGAGTGTGATGTAGATCATGTTCTCGATGGACTGCTCACGGTGTCCGGCCCGGCCGGGCGGGTGCGAGGATTGTGTCGTCTCCGTGCTCTTGTCCGAAGAGGTGCAGCTAGATGCACTTTCCGAGGAGTCGTGCGGGTATGTTCTCGAGCCCGAGGTGCGTTCGGCGATCGAGGTGCTCATGGCGCTCGGGATGGTCTCGACGCTCGAGATCGTGGGTGCCGAATCGGCCGCTTAGCGGATGGACTGGACTTCGGCGAGATGGTTTCGTAACCTTTTCGAGACCTCGGAAGTCATCACCCGCCCACCGGTGGGGGCCGGGGTCGCCACCAAAGCGCCACCACGGCGCACCGGGGAACCACGTTCCACTGGGGTGAATCGCCCGACGGCCGAGAGGTCGGGGCGTAGGACAGACTTCCGTGTCCGAACCCGTCAGCTAACCCGGTCGGTGTCCAGGAAGAAAGAGGAAATCACTCTCGTGGGAGCCCACAGCATCAAGGCCAGCTCGACCGGGCGCCGTGTCGCCACCGCAGGACTGCTCGCAGCGGGCGCCGCCGTCGCAGGCGCCGGGACCGCGGCCGCCGCACCGGTGACCGTCGACGTGCCCGTCGAACTGCGTCTGCCCGGTGTGCCCGCACAGGTCACCGTCGATCTCCCAGAGGGCATCGCCCTGCCCGCCGGCCTCGTCCCGGTAGCCCAGGCCGCCCCCGTCGAGTTCGCCACCCCGGCGCCGGAGATCTCCACCGGCCAGCGCATCCTCGACGCCGCGAGCACCCGCGTCGGCTCGCCCTACGCCTGGGGCGCCACCGGCCCCAATTCGTTCGACTGCTCCGGCCTGACCTCGTGGGCGTACAAGGAGGCGGGAATCTCCATCCCGCGTACCAGCCAGGCCCAGATCGGCGGCGGCACCCAGGTCGCCAAGGCCGACCTGCAGCCCGGGGACATCGTCGCGTTCTACAGCGGCGCCAGCCACGTGGGCATCTATGCCGGCAACGGCCAGGTCGTCCACGCCCCGTACTCCGGCACCTCGGTGAGCTACGCGCCGCTGGACTCCATGCCCTTCTACGGTGCGACCCGCTACTACTGAGTCGTCCCGCAGACGCTCTCCAGCGGACCCCGCCGATCCCCGGTCACGTAACCGGTGTCGGCGGGGTTCGTCGTCTGTACTATCTCGATCACGACTATCCCGTCCACGGAGCATGACGCGACATCCGTCGCGCTCCGTTCGTCACCGACACACGATCCGAGAGCGCCGCATCTACCCATGACCCAGAGAGTCCGGTCGGTCGCCCTGACCGTTGTCGTTTTGGTCCTCCTGGGCTCCGGCGGCGTGACGGTGTCGGCTCAGACGGCGTCGGCCCAGACGGTGTCGGCCCAGACCGTGGATCCCGGGACGGCGGGCCCGGTCGGGGCCGAGAGCACCGGTACGGCGGGCCCGGCCCAGGACACCGCGCAGGAACGACCCGCCTCGTCGGGCGAGGCCCCCGGTGAGGATCTGGTCGAGCTGGCGAGGCTGTCCGCGGAGGCCGGGGCACTCGGGGAGGAGCTGCACCTCGCGCGGGCGGATCTGGAGCGGGCCGACGCCGAACGGCAGCGGCGCGAGCGCGAGGCCGGGGTGGCCGCCGGACTCGCCGTCGTCGCCGATGTGGGGGCGTCGCGCGACCAGTCGCTCGTCGACCGACTCGCGACGATCCGCTACCGCGGGGGCGATACCGGTGCCACCCGGGCCGCCGTCCTCGCCGAGAGTCCACGAGATCTGGTCGACCGGCTCGGTACCCTGCAGCGGCTCTCGGGCGCCACCACCAGTGCCCTCGACTCCTCGCGGGCCGCCTCGGCGGAGGCCGCCCGTCTCCGCCTGGAGGCGGATGCTGCGTCGGAGGTCGCGCGCGCCTCGGCCCGGGACGCCCAGCGACGCGCGGACGACCTCGATCGGCGGTCGGACGAGATGAGGGTGCGGATCGACGAGGTGAGGCGTCGTGTGGACGCTCTCTCCGACGCGCAGCGTGCACTCTGGGCCGGCGGTCCCCTGGTGCCCCCGGGGTACGTCGCCCCGGCGATCGACGGTGTCAACACGGCCGCGTTGAACGTGGCCCTCACCCGGCTGGGTGCCCCGTACTCCTGGGGGGCGACCGGACCGTCCGAGTTCGACTGCTCCGGCCTCATGGTGTGGGCATACGCGCAGGAGGGCAAGGCGCTTCCCCGGTCGAGTCAGGCGCAGGCGGTGGCGGGGGCGCCCGTCGCGATGGCGGACATCCGACCCGGAGACCTCGTCATCTACTACGCGGGTGCGACCCACGTCGGCATGTACGCCGGCGACGGACTCGTGCTCCACGCGCCGACCTACGGGGTGCCGGTCAAGCTCGAGAAGGTCGACGCCATGCCGATCAGCGGGATCCGTCGCTACTGACCCATGGGCGCCGGGCAGGAGATCCCCGGGCGGTGTGGCAGTCTCGGATGTGATGACGAAGACCCTGCTGATCACCAACGACTACCCGCCGCGGCCCGGTGGTATCCAGTCATACCTGGAGACCTACCTGGCGCACCTGGACCCGGAGGACGTGGCGGTCCTCGCCTCGACGTTCCGGGGCCGGGACTCGATCGAGTACGACGACTCCCGCCCCTATCTGGTCGAGCGGGTCCCGACGGAGATGCTTCTGCCCACTCCGGATCTCGCGAAGCGGGCCCGGAGACTGGCCTCGGACTTCGGGGCGAGCACGGTGTGGTTCGGTGCGGCGGCACCCCTGGCCGCGATGGCACCCGTCCTGCGGGAGGGTCCCGTCACCCGCATCGTCGCCAGCACCCACGGTCACGAGGTGGGGTGGTCGATGCTGCCTGGTTCGCGGCAGGTGCTCAGGATGATCGGAGAGTCCACGGACGCCGTCACCTACGTGAGTGAGTACACGAGACGACGCGTCGCGGCGGCGTTCGGCCCGCACGCGCGGCTCGTGCACCAGCCCGGGGGAGTCGACACGGACAGGTTCCGGCCCGATCCCGTCCGCCGCAGGTCGATCCGCGAGCGCTACGGGGTGGCGGACCGTGAGGTGATCGTGTGTCTCTCCCGCCTCGTCCCGAGGAAGGGGCAGGACGCGCTCATCCGCTCGTTGCCCGAGATCGCCCGCCGCGTCCCGGGAGCGGTCCTCGTCGTCGTCGGGGGTGGCCCGTACCGGCGGACGCTGGAGGGTCTGGCCCGCAGGCACGGGGTGTCGGACCGGGTGATCTTCACCGGCCGGATCCGGGCGGACGAGATCGTCGACCACCACCGGATGGCGGACGTGTTCGCCATGCCCTGCCGCACCCGGGGTGGGGGACTCGACGTGGAGGGGCTGGGGATCGTGTACCTGGAGGCCTCGGCCTGCGGCGTCCCCGTCGTGGCCGGCCGAAGCGGCGGAGCCCCGGAGACCGTCCTGGACGGGACCACCGGGCTCTTGGTGGACGGGACCTCGACGGGCGAGATCGTCGACGCCGTGGCCGGTCTGCTCTCGGACCGGCCACGCGCGTCGTCGATGGGTGTCCGCGGCCGCACCTGGGTTCTCGACTCCTGGCGATGGGAAGACCTCGCGCGCGACATGCGGCGAGTGCTCTCCGGGGACTAGCGTGCGATCGACTCCCGATCCGGGCGTGGATCGGGCTGGGTACGTCAGCTGTAGAAGTCCTCGATCTGTGCCGCGAACTTCTGGTGCACCACGTTTCGCTTGACCTTGAGCGAGGCGGTGAGCTCCCCGGTCTCCTCGGTGAACTGGTCGGGGAGCACGTGATATTTCTTGATGGCCTCCGAGTGGGAGACGGTGCTGTTGGCCCGCGACATCGCCTGGTCGAGATGTTCGATCATGTCCGCGTCCCGCAGCAGCTCGTACAGTGAACCGGTCTTGTCATGGTGAGCCTTCCACCGGTCCAGCGCCTCGGGGTCGAGGGTGAGCAGCACCGAGATGAACGGCTTCCCGTCGCCCACGCACACGGCCTCGGCGACGAGCGGGTCCGCCCGGAGCGCGTCCTCGAGCTGGTTCGGAGCGACGTTCTTGCCACCCGCGGTGACGATGATCTCCTTCTTGCGGCCGGTGATCGTCAGGTAGCCGTCCTCGTCCAGCGATCCGAGGTCCCCGGTCCGGAACCAGCCGTCGGAGAAGGCCTCGGCGGTCGCACGCTCGTTGCGCCAGTAGCCGGAGGTCACCACCGGGCCGTTCACCTCGACCTCGCCGTCCGGGGCGATCCGGACCGCGCACCCGGGTAGTGGCTGGCCGACGCTCCCGATACGCATCTGACCGGGGGTGTTGACCGCGATCGCCGCGCAGGTCTCCGTGAGTCCGTACCCCTCGAAGATGTTGACACCGATGCCGTCGAAGAAGTGGGCCAGGCGTTCGCCGAGCGGCGCGCCACCCGAGATGGCGATCTCACAGCGTCCACCCAGTGCGGTGACGAGTTTGGCGTAGACGAGTCTGGCGAACAGCGCGTGGCGGAGCCTGAGCAGCGGCCCCACCCGTCCACCGCGGTTGGCCTTGGAGTAGGCGACGGCGGTGTCGGTGGCCTTGTCGAACATCCACGCCTTGAAGGCACCGCCGTCCTGGGCGGTGGCCTGGGCCTTGTTGAAGACCTTCTGGAACACGCGCGGGACGGCCAGGATGTAGTGGGGCCGCATCTCGGAGAACGTGTCCACGAGATTCGTCAGGTCCGACGAGTGGGCGATCCGGACGCCGGCGTGGAACCCCGCGTAGGTGACGGCGCGGGCCAGCACGTGGGCCAGGGGAAGGAACATGACCGTGGTCGCGTCCTGCCGGAGGTACTGGTTGAACGGGGTCTCGAGGAGGGCGAGGGCCTCGGACATGAAGTTGCGGTGGGTGAGCATGCACCCCTTGGGTCGCCCGGTGGTGCCTGAGGTGTAGATCAACGTCGCGGGGGAGTACGCGCTCACCCCGGCGCGACGTTCGTCGAGCACCGCGTCGGCGACGTCGGTCGCCCCGGCGAGGAGAAGGTCCAACGCGGAGGTCTCACCCTCGATCACCAGGATGTCGGGGGGCCCCTCCAGGTCGGCGATCCCCTCGCGGGTGGTCGCGGCGTGGGTCTCCTTCTCGACGATGATGAGCCGAGCGCCCGAGTCCTCCATGATCCAGCGGATCTGTTCTGCGGACGAACTGTCGTAGACGGGTACCGTGACCGCGCCCGCCGCCCAGATCGCGAAGTCGATCACGTTCCACTCGTATCGCGTCGAGCACAGGAGGGCGACCCTGTCCCCGGCCCCGATCCCGCGGGCGACCAGGCCCCGACCCACCAGGCGGACCGTGTCGGCGAACTCCCGGTTGGTGACATCGGTCCACCGTCCGTCGACCGGACGCTGGAAGGCCACGTTGTCCGGAGTCCGCTCCGCCCGGTCGTACGCCGACTGGGCACAGGACCAGTCGTCGGGGACGGTGAATGTGGCGGGGGCGGCGACGTATTCGCGCAAAGGGTCCTCCTGGTGGAGACGATCGATGGTCTAATCGCAGTGAGGACACACTATCCCCGGGGGCGGACGGCATCCACGCCACCCGTGCGCCCGGGCGTCAGCCGGAGAGCGCATCCCGGCGGGAGATATGTGAAGCTGGGGATATGAGTGAGGACAACGGCGCCCCCGAGCTGTGGCCGACCAGCGACTCCACCGTGATCGAGGCGACGGTCGAGGACGTGATGGCCGTCATCTCGGACTTCGACTCGTATCCGGAATGGTCCACGTCGATCCGGGTCGCCGAGGTCCTCTCGATCGGCGCGGACGGCCGGCCCGACCGGGTCCGGTTCGCACTGGAGGCCGGCGCGATCGTCGACGACTACGTCCTCGTCTACTCCTGGTCGGCGGACGACAGGGCCGTCGAGTGGCGCCTGGAGAGTTCTACTCTCCAGCGCGCGCAGAAGGGCTCCTATCGACTCGAGCCCGTCGACGGCGGGACCCGGGTCGACTACGAGTTGGAGATCGAGCTCGTGGTGCCGGTGATCGGTCGGCTCCGCGACCGGGCCGAGCGGCGGATCCTCTCCGAGGCCCTCCGTGAGCTCAAACGCCGGACCGAGTCGAGGTGACCGGGTCGAGGGTCGTGATCGTTCTGGGGGGCGACCCGGCGGACAGGTCCGCGGCGGTGGCGGATTACCTGGTGGACGCCGGTGGGACCGCTCTCATCCTGACCGGGGACCCCGGTTCGGTCGATCCCCGACTGGACACGACCGACGAGGGGCCCGTGGAGGTCCGCGCCGACGACGCCACCGCGAGACTCGAGGCGTACAGGTCGGGTGCCGTGGACCCGGAGGACGAGGTGCTCGCGGCCCTGGCCACCGGAAGTGACGCCCCCCTCGCCGCGGTACTGGGATGGGAGTACGCCCGGCGGGCGGCCGCCGCGGGGGTGTGGGATGTGGTGATGGTGGACCTCGACGGTGATCTGGCGGCCGTCCGGCGGCTCTCAGCAGCGGGGGAGCTGGCCGGGTTCGTGGAGTCCCGGTGGCCCGCGCACGTCCGGTTCGCGTCCATGGCGGCCGGGGACCGCGCCGACACCCGGACCCGCGAGGCGCACCGGTTGTCCCTCCTGGCCGGGGAGGTCTCGACGTTCCTCGCCGGGCCGGTCGAGGTGATCGTCGTCGGCGGTGCTCCGGACCGCACGGCGGCTCTGGCGGCACTCGCCCGCGGCGCGGTCACCCCCGTCGTGTCCGCGGACGGCAACGGTGGCTACCGGGCGGAGTTCCCGGTGCCCGCACCGCCGACGACGCCGCCCTCGATCGAGGGCGACGGCCTCCGGTTGGAGTTCGCCGGCGTCCGGACGGTGCTGCGACTTCCCGCGTTGCTGTCCCGGTGCACCCTCGTCGCGTCGCACCATGATCCGGTGGCGGGTGCCGTGGTCGCCGGATTCGTCCCGGATCCCGAGCTCTGGCCGCCGAATCTCGTCCCGTCCGGATTCGCGGACCGATCCGGGTAGTATCCGCTTTCGTCGACCTCCCAACTATGAGAAAGACCGGTGACCCAGGTGCTGTACTGGTTGTTCAAGTACGTGATCATCGGGCCTTTCCTGCGGATGACCAGTCGGACGGTCCTCACCGGTGAGGAGAACTTCCCGGCGAACGGGGCAGCGGTCCTGGTGGGCAATCATGAGTCGGTGGGCGACTGGTTGTTCACCCCGCTGCTCCTTCCCCGGCGGGTCACCTTCCTGGCGAAGAGCGACTACTTCACGGGCAGCGGGATCCGCGGTGCGCTCAGCCGGTGGTTCTTCGCCGGGACCGGTCAGTACCCGATCGACCGGACCAATGCGGACGCAGCGCAGGCGGCGCTCGACGCGGGCATGGAGGTCCTGTCCTCGGGTCAGATCCTGTGCGTCTACCCGGAGGGAACCCGCACCCCGGACGGGCGGTTGTACCGGGGCAAGACGGGGCCGGCCCGGCTCGCGCTGCGCGCGGGGGTCCCGATCATCCCGGTGGGGGTGGTCGGGACGGGTGACTACATCCGCAAGGTCACCCGACCGCATCGTCGGACCCCGGTCCGCGTGATGATCGGGGAACCGCTCGACCTGACGCCGTGGGCCGGTCGGGAGGGGGACCGCGTGGCCGAGCGCGAGATCACCGACGAGTTCATGCGGCGTATCCAGTCGCTGACGGGTCAGGAGTATGTCCCGGACGTCTACGGCGCGGAGATGAAGAAGCGCTACGAGGCGGTCCGGAAGTCGGGACGAAACCTCCTCGACGCTCCCGTCGAGGGGCAGCGCTGACGCCGGTGCGCTACTTCTACGACTGCGAGTTCATCGAGGACGGCACCACCATCGACCTGGTCTCGGTGGGGGTGGTGGCCGAGGACGGACGTGAGTTCTACGCGGTCTCCACGGAGTTCGATCCGGCGAAGGCCGGGCCATGGGTCAGACGCAACGTCCTGCCGAAGCTTCCCAATCCCTCGTCGGCGGCGTGGAGTTCGCGCGCGTCGATCCGCGACGAGTTGTACGACTTCGTCACCGCGCCGGTCTCCGGTCCGGTGGAGCTGTGGGCATGGATCGGGGCGTATGACCACGTCGCCGTGTGCCAGCTCTGGGGGGACATGACCGAACTCCCGGCGGCGATGCCGAGATTCACCCGGGATGTGCGCCAGCTGTGGGAGCTCGCCGGGCAGCCGGATCTGCCCGCACACCCCGGCGGAGCCCACGACGCCCTCGGTGATGCGCGTCATGCGGCGATGAGGTTCCGGGCGATCGCCGCGACAGCACCCCACCTGGGCCTCTGAGGTCCGCGAGGGTGCCGGTGGCGTATCCTCGCCGGGTGAGCAACTGGACAGTCGACGTCGACATCGCGCAGCTTCCCGACCTCCCCCCGCTCTCGGCGGACCTCGACCGGCTGCTGGCGGACGCACTGTCGCGACCCGCGCTGCAGCAACCGTCGTGGGATGCCGATCACGCTGCGGCGATGCGCAAGGTCCTCGAGAGTGTGCCACCGATCTGCGTGGCCTCGGAGGTCGAGCACCTGTCTGACCGGTTGGCCGACGTCGCGCACGGCCGCGCCTTCCTCCTCCAGGGCGGGGACTGTGCGGAGACCTTCGAGGCCAACACCGAGCCGCACATCAAGGGCGTGATCCGCACGCTCCTCCAGATGTCCGTCGTCCTGACCTACGGCGCCTCCATGCCGGTGGTCAAGGTCGGCAGGATCGCCGGCCAGTACGCCAAGCCGCGCTCCGCCGATCGGGACGCCACCGGCCTGCTGTCCTACCGCGGGGACATGGTCAACGGGTTCGACGCCGACGAGACCACTCGTGAGCACGACCCGTCCCGCCTGGTCCGGGCCTACGCCAACGCCGCCGCGGCCATGAACCTCGTCCGGTCGCTCACGGCGTCGGGCACGGCGGACCTGCACCGCGTGCACGAATGGAACATGGAGTTCGTCGCCGGTTCCCCCGCGGGGGCGCGATACGAGGCGCTCGCCGCGGAGGTCGACCGCGGACTGCGGTTCATGGACGCCTGTGGGGTCGCCGACCACAACCTGCGGTCGGCGGACATCTTCTCCTCCCACGAGGCGCTGGTCCTGGACTACGAGCGCGCGATGTTGCGCCTGGCCGACGACGGCACGGGACTCACGGGCGACGCGCAGCAGGGGCTGTACGACCTCTCGGCACACTTCCTGTGGATCGGGGAGCGCACCCGCGGGATCGACGACGCCCACGTGGCCTTCGCCTCGCTCATCGAGAACCCGATCGGACTGAAGATCGGCCCCTCCACGACCCCGGAACTCGCGGTGGAGTACGTGGAGAAGCTCGATCCGCGCAACCGTCCCGGACGTCTGACCCTGGTCTCCCGTATGGGCAACGACAAGGTCAGGGACGCCCTCCCCCCGATCGTGCAGGCCGTCGAGGCGTCGGGGCACAAGGTCATCTGGCAGTGCGACCCGATGCACGGCAACACCCATTCCACGTCGAACGGCTACAAGACCCGACATTTCGACCGGATCATCGACGAGGTCCAGGGCTTCTTCGAGGTCCACCACGCCCTCGGTTCGCACCCGGGCGGGATCCACATCGAGCTCACGGGCGAGGACGTGACCGAGTGCCTGGGAGGCGCCCAGGATATCTCGGATCTCGACCTCGCCGGACGGTACGAGACCGCCTGCGACCCGAGGCTCAACACCCAGCAGTCTCTCGAACTGGCCTACCTGGTCGCGGAGATGCTCCGCCACTGAGCCGGGTCCGCACCGGGCCACGGGTCCGGCGGACTCAGCCCAGTGCGTCGATCTCGACCTCGCTGCCCCGGGCCACGACTCGCCCGGGCAGCGGGTTCTGACCGTAGACGATCCCGCTCGGTGACCCCGAGTCGATGGTGGGCTCGAGCCCGGCCTCGCGGAGAGTCTGCCGGGCGTCGGAGGCCCGGGACCCCAGGACGACGGGGACGGTCACCGCATTCGACGGGACGATCCGCAGTACGGCGTTGGCGGGATCCAGCCTCCGGCCGGCGGGCGGGTCGGTGCTGACCACCCGGCCATCGGCGATGCGGCGGTCGGTGACCGGCGCCTGGCGGACGATCGTGAAACCGGCCCTGGTGAGCACGTCGGTGGCCTCGTCCACCGGTACGTCCCTGATGTCGGGGACGGTGAGGGCGTTGGAGATCAGCAGCGTCACGCCGTCCCCGCGGGCCACGTCCGTTCCGACGTCGGGGTCGGTGCCCACGGCGAGCCCGCCGTCCACCTCGTCGTCGTAGACCCGGCGGACCTCCGACACGGAGAGCCCGGATCCCTCCAGCGCGGCCCGGGCCTGGTCCTCCTCGAGGCCCGCGACATCGGGGACGCTCACCGGAGCGGGCCCCGAACTGGTCACCATCGACACCCTGGTCCCCACGTCGACAGTGGTACCGGACCGTGGTTCCAGAGCCACCACCTGCCCGACCGGGACCGAGTCGGAGTGCTCGGTCCCGCCGCGGACCGGTTCGAGAGAGTTCTCCCGCAGCAGGGCCGAGACGGTGTCGACATCGCGCCCGGCGCCCACCTCGGGCACGACCGGCCGTCCCACGGAGACCAGGACCGCCACCGGGTCACCGCGGGGCACGCGGGCCCCCGCCTCGGGATCGGTCCCGACCAGTCCCGCCCGGGGCACGTCGTTGCTGAACGCGTCACGGGTGGTGGCCGACAACCCCACCGCGTTCACGGCGTCGGTGGCCTGACCCACCGACATCCCCTGCACCGCCGGGACGGTGACGAATCGGCCGGACCCGAGCCACCATCCGGCCACGGCCAGGACGATGGCGAGCGCGAGCACGACGAGCAGCCAGAGCAGGCCGAGTTTGCGGCGCGGACGGACAGGCGACCGGTCGGGGACCGGTTCGACCTCCCCCCGGGCATGGTGGGCCCCGGCGGGCGGGGTCGGAGGAGCCGCATCGAGGCCCACCCTCGTGTGCACCCGCGTCGGCACCGGTCCGTCACCGCGGCCGAGTGCCTCACCGCTCTCGCGATCAGCGGCGTCGAACTCGGCCGCGCCGTCGGGCGCCGACCGGGCGGCGGCAGCCCGGGCCCTGGACCAGGACGACTGCTGCGGTGCAGGGACGACGTACGTGGGGAACCGTCCGATCTCGGCGGCCCGGTCGAGGTCGTCGAGCATCTCCGCGGCGTCCGGGTACCGGTCCTCGCGGCTGCGGCGTGTCGCCCGGAGGATCAGGTGGTCGAGATCCTCCGCCACGGAATCGGACTGGTCGGACGGGGCGGGGACGTCGGTGTCCAGGCGACGGTAGGCCACGGCGATCGAGTTGTCCCCGTTGAACGGGGGCTGCCCGGTGAGCATCTCGTAGGCGAGGACGCCGAGGGAGTAGAGGTCGGAGCGTCCATCGGTGTCGGTGCCGGAGATCTGCTCGGGGGACAGGTAGGCGGCGGTGCCCATCACCACGCTCCGGGAGGTCGCTCTGGACTCGGCCACCGCACGGACGAGGCCGAAGTCGGCGAGCTTGACCGCGCCGGTCGTCGAGATGAGGACGTTCTCGGGCTTGATGTCGCGGTGCACCAACCCGGCAGAGTGAGCCTCGCGCAGTGCCCCGAGCAGTGGGCGCAGTACGGCGGCGGCCGCGTAGGGGGGCATGGGCCCGCGTTCGTCGAGGAGCTCGCGCAGGGTCCCGCCCGGGACCAGTTCCATGACGAGGAAGGCGGTGTCCCCCTCGACCCCCTGGTCGAAGACCTGGACGATGCCCGGGTCGGACAGTCGCGCGGCCGAGCGTGCCTCGAGGGTGAACCGGTCGACGAAGGCGCGGTCTCCGGCGAGGGCGGGGTCCAACAATTTGACGGCGACGTGACGGTCGAGCCGTTCGTCGGTGGCCAGGTGGACGATCGACATCCCGCCCCGGGCGATCACGGCGTCGAGCCGGTAGCGCCCGTCGAGCACCGTGCCCGGCCCTGGAAGCTGCCCGTCGTGAGTGGTCATGGGGACCATTCTGCCCGCCGGCGTCGCGATATCGGCACGCGACCGGGCGGTGCGCCCGGCAGGGGTCCCCGCGGTGGTGACCGCCGGGCCTCGCCGGGACTAACGTGGTCACCGTGAGTACCGTTCCGCACTGTGATGACGTCCTACCCGGTGACGTCGAGACGATCAATCTGCCCGAGGTGTCGAGTCGACTGGGGATCCCGGTCACCCGTGTGCACGACCTGCTCCGCGAAGGGGGACTGATCGCCGTCCGGCGTGGCGGCGTGGTGGTGGTCCCCGCGGTCTTCCTGGACGACGACGACGAGGTGGTGCGGTTCCTGCCCGGACTCGTCTCGGTCCTGCGAGACGGCGGCTACCGCGACGAGGAGATCCTGCGGTGGCTCTTCACAGAGGACGACAGCCTGCCGGGGCGGCCCGCCGACGCACTCCATGGTCACCGCGCCCGGGAGGTCATCCGGCGCGCTCAGGCGATGGCGTTCTGATCGGCGTCGGTGGCCCGCCACCACCACCAGGCCACCGCCAGTGAGGCGAGCACCGCGACCCCGGAGAGCACCGGACTGTAGAGGCTGGTCGATCCGTTGGGTCCTATCGCCATGACCAGGAACACGGTCGCCCCGACGGCGGCGGTGGTGGCTCGTGGCCCCGGCCTCGCGAGGACCCAGAACGCGGCCACCCACACGTAGTACCAGGGCCAGGCGAGTGAGTTCAGTACGACGAAGGCCAGCAGCGCCAGCATGATTCCCCGCAGCGCCGTCATCCGGTCCCGGCGATGGAGCCACCACACGGCCACCAGCGCCACGGCGAGGGCCACCCGCCCGACCTGCCGGGCCACCGCCAGCACATCCTCGAACCCGGGGGAGTCGGTGACCGCGTGGATGAGATGCGCAAC
This sequence comes from Dietzia sp. UCD-THP, assembly GCF_000349585.1. NCBI lineage: Bacteria > Bacillati > Actinomycetota > Actinomycetes > Mycobacteriales > Dietziaceae > Dietzia > Dietzia sp. UCD-THP. The sequence goes on along the minus strand of NZ_AOSR01000013.1, from coordinate 44,801 downwards.
CGCCGTCGGAGCGCTGAGGTAGTTGATCACCCTGTCGGACACGGCGATCGCGTCGAACCACCCGATTCCGGTACCGGACGCGAGGGTGGTCAGCCCGAGCACACCGATCGCGACCGCCGCGGCGAGCGCCGTGTCGCCGAGCGCCCGGAGGGTCGGTCTGGCGACAGCCTTGTCCTCGCGGCGTCGCGACAGCGCGATCCACAGCAGGAACGGGGCCACGATCACGGCGGTCGCCTTGAAAGCCACCGCGATCCCGATAGCCGCCCCCGCCCAGGTCGCCCGCCCGTCGAGGGTGAGGACGACCGCCCCGAGGCAGGCTACGAGCGGGAAGATCTCGTTGTGCAGCCCGCCCGCCAGGTGGATCACCGCGAGTGGCGACGCGCACGCCAGCCAGACCGCGGCCGCCGCGTCGACACCGGCCCGGCGAGCGGCCATGACGAGCAGAACGGTCAGTGCGGCCAGTGCGGACAACACCGCGACGCGCAGGATGACGACCCCCACCGCCGGGTTGCCGCCGGACACGGCCACCACGCCCCTCATGAGCAGCAGGTGGAGCGGTCCGTACGGGGTGGCGGTCGACCGCCAGTCGGGGCTGACCTCGTCCGAGAACGCGCCCGGGTTGGCCTCGGGACCGAACTCGTAGGGATCGACGCCCGCGGCGGCCATCGCCCCCTGGGCGAGGTACGACCAGGCGTCGCGGCTGAACATCGGCACCGCGGGCAGGGTCGGAAGCGACCACAGCGCAGTGGCCCACACCGCGTCCCGCGTGGGGAGCCGACCGGACAGCGCCCGCGGTCCCAGCGCCAGCCAGCCGCTGAAGAGCAGCGCGATGCCGATCCAGCACAGCGCCAGCGCCAGGATCTCACCGTGACCGAAAGTGAACCCGAGCAGGCCGACGGCGACGGCGGGCCCACCGTCCACCGGCAGCGCTCCGGCGCCGAAGCCCCCGAGCGTCAGGAGCCCGGACCCGAGCATCCCCCGGTACAGCGCGGGGCCGCAGGGCCCGGTGAGGGCCGAGCGCGCGGAGGAGGTGAGCGAGCGGGCGCTCGCGGCGGCGCGCGCCGGCGCCGACGCATCCGACTCGTGGGACGCCACGGCCCCCGGGGTCGGTTCCGGCGCCACCGTCACGACCGTCGACGGGTGGCGGCCTCGGCCAGGGCGCGGAGTGTGACCCGACCGTGCTCGCTCACCGCGTCGGAACCGATCGCGTCCAGGGCCCGGACCGTGAAGGTGTCGATCTCCGCCTCGACGGAGGCCACCGCACCGCAGTCCACCAGTATCCGGCGGGCGCGCTCGAGTTCGGCGGGGGCGAGATCGGTGCCCAGGACCGAGAGCAGGAAGTCCGCCTCCCCGGCCGTCGCCAGCGCCGTACCGCGGGCGAGCAGGAGGGTCCGCTTGCCCTCCCTGAGGTCGTCCCCGGACGGCTTGCCGGTCACCTCCGGATCCCCGAAGACGCCGAGCATGTCGTCACGGAGTTGGAAGGCCTGCCCCACGGCCACCCCGAACTCGCGCAGCGCCGTGACGGTGTCCGGTGCCGCCCCGGCGAGCGCGGCACCGATGTGCAGGGGCCGCTCGACGGTGTAGGCGGCCGTCTTGAAGCGGTTGACCCGGGCCGGCGTCTCCTCGTCGGTCGCACCGGAGGACTCGGCCAGGATGTCCAGCATCTGCCCCGAGAGCACCTCGGTCTTCATGGCGTACCACGGCTCCAGTGCGCGGCCGAGCGCGGCGGGGTCGACGCCCGAGGTCACGAACATCTCGTCCGCCCAGGCCAGGGCCAGGTCCCCGACGAGGATCGCCTGCGACACGCCGTATCGGGCGGGGTCACCGGACCATCCCAGGTCCCGGTGTGCCGCCTCGATCGAACGATGGACCGTCGGTCGGCCGCGACGGGTGTCCGAGGCGTCCACGATGTCGTCGTGGATGAGGGCGCAGGCCTGGATCAATTCGAGTGCCGCGCAGGCCGTGATGATCTCATCCGGGACCGTCGCGTCCGCCGGGCTCGCGGCCGACCACCCGGCCAGGCCGAAACGGGGTCGGATCCGTTTGCCACCGTTGAGGACGAAGTCCGACAACCGTCCCGCGAGGGCGTCGACACGGTCGTCGACCCCGGACACCACCCGCCGCCGCTCGTCGAGATGGCGGCGGAGTGCGCCGAGCACCCGTTCTGCGTCGTCCGGGCGAGTCGCCGTGACCACGGTCACCATCCCTTCGGGGCGCCGCCGTCCGGCAGCCCTCGTGGCAGTGATCCTAGTCGCCGGGCGAGGGTCGGCACCGGCGCGTGTCGGGCTACCCTGGTCCGGTGACCCAGCTACCCCACCTCGTACCGGCGGGCGGCGACCGACACCCGAGCATCGTGGACCGCATCGCCTCGTCGCGCACCCCCAGGGTGCCGTTCTCCGTCGAGTTCTACCCACCCCGGGACGAGGCCGCGGAGGCCCGTCTGTGGCGCGCTGCCTCGGTGTTCTCCGAACTGGGGGCGGCGTTCGTGTCCGTCACCTACGGTGCGGGCGGCTCCACCCGCGACCGGACGGTCAAGGTGGTGGAGAGGGTGGTCCGGGAGACCGACCTGGTGCCCATCGCGCACCTGACGGCCGTGGGCCATTCGGTCGCCGAACTACGCGAGATGATCCAGATGTACGTCGACGTGGGGGTCAGCAACATCCTCGCGCTCCGGGGCGATCCCCCCGGTGACCCGCTCGGTGACTGGACGCCGCATCCCGAGGGTCTGCACTACGCGGAGGAGCTCGTCCGACTGATCCACGAGGTCGGTGACCTCCACGTGGGCGTCGCATCCTTCCCCGAGGGGCACTACCGGGCGCGCGACCTCGATCACGACACCGAGATCCTGCTCAACAAGCTCCGCGCCGGCGCGGAGTACTCGATCACCCAGATGTTCTGGGATGTCGAGCACTACCTGCGCTTACGGGATCGACTGGAGTCCGCGGACCCGGAACAGGCCGTCAAGCCGGTCATCCCCGGGCTCATGCCCGTGACGAGCCTCCGTCAGGTCCGCCGCATGGTGGAGCTGTCCGGGTGCGCGCTGCCGGACGGACTGTCCGGCAGGCTGCGTACCGCCGCGGGGGACGGACCCGACGAGGATCGTGCCGCGGTGCGTGAGGTGGGGATCGAGTTCGCCACCGAACTCTGCGAGCGCCTGATCGCCGAGGGCGTGCCGTGCCTGCACTTCAACACCCTGAACTTCTCCCGCGCCACCCACGAGGTGCTGGCCAACCTGTCGATGGTCCCGTCGCCGGACGTGGTGGCGAGCGGGGCCTGAGACCGCCCGCTCCGGGCGGCTTCGGGAGCTGGCGCCGTCGCGGGAGCCGGTGCCGTCGCGGGAGACTGTGCTGGTCAGCGTACGAGGCGGTCCGAGCGGGCGCGGGAGGTCCGCGCGGCGAGGATGGTCCCGATCGACACCAGCAGGGCCGCGCCGATCCCGACGATCATCCACACCGCGAACCCGCGGGTGGCGGGGTCCGGGTAGGACGAGGACGCCTGCATCCGCGTGATGGAGCCCGGCGCCGGCGTCCAGCTCACGGAGTTGCCCCCACCAAGCGTGCCGTTCGTCTCGCCGATGCGGTTGGGGAAGGTGAGGTCCACCCGCGTGGTCGCGGACTCCGCGCGGTCCGCGGGGATCCCCGAGAGGTCGACCGAGCCGGTGAACGAGACCGTGTCGCCGCTCCGCCGGAACCCCAGGGTGTAGGGCCGGGCGCCCTCGACCTCGATGGCCAGTGACAGCGCGTCGACCTCCGCGAACGTCAACTGGGTGAAGTAGATCTCCCTGCCGGTGAAACCGTCCGCTGAGTAGGCGGTGATCCGCACCTTCTGCTCCAGGCCGGACGGAGTCGACAGCCGTTCCAGCGCCGCCGTCTGCGCCGGCTGGTCGCCGGCCACCAGGATGCGACCCGAGACGGTGTCGTCCTTCCGCACACTCATCTGCGCGTTCAGCTGGAGACACCCGGTGAGGACGAACAGCATCGTCATCAGGGCGGTGACGCCCACGAGCCGGCGGCCCGCGGGGGAGTGCGGGGCCGTCACGGGGTTGTTCGCGGTGCCGCTCGGTTCGATCACGCTCGTCATTGTGCCCGCGTGCGATGCCGACGCCGCGTCGACGTGCCGAGCCGGCGGCCGACGAGACGTGCCACCGTCCTCCCGCTCGTGCCGATGACGCCGCCGCCGGGATGGGTGGAGGCGCCCGCGAGGAACACGCCGTCGGCGCCGGGGACGGTGTGACCGGCCAGGTCCGGGTGGGGTCGCATCGGGAGCATCTGGTCGAGGGACATCTCCACGTGCATCACGTTGCCCCCGATCAGGCCGAGCTCGGTCTCCAGGTCCTGCGGCGTCTGGACGTGGCGGTGGACGATGGAGTCGGTGAGCCCGGGCGCGAAGCGCTCCGCGGCCGCGATGATCCGGTCCGCCTCCCCGGGACCCGCCTCGGACCAGGAGCGCCCGTCCGCGAGGTGCCGTGGATGCCATTGCGACCACAGTGTGAGCTCGTGCCGGCCCGCCGGCGCGAGCGAGGGGTCGAGAGAGCTGAAGCTCATCGCGAGGACGGCGGGATCCGCGTCGAGCCGTCCGGCCGCGGCGACCCCGTACCTGTGGTCGAGTCGGCGACGGTCCGTCACGAGCAGTTGCAGACCGTGCGCACTGGTCGTCGTGGACACTCCCGGGTAACGCGGCAGATCCGTCGTGCCCAGCCGGACGACCATCCCCAGCCCGAACCCCGGTCGGATCCGCCGGCGCCAGGCGTCGAGTCCTGCCGCGGGGAGTTCGTGGGAGAGGAGGTCGAGCGTGGTGTGGACATGACAGGCCGCGACGACGGCCGAACAGTGCAGCGACCCGCCCCCCGCGGTCTCCACCCGCCACCCGGACCCCGCGCGGCGGATCGCCGTCGCTCCCGCACCCGCGGTGACCGATCCACCGGCGGCCCGGACGGCGGACACGAGTGCGTCGGCGAGGGCGCCCGACCCACCGATCGCACGGCCGGGAGGGGTCTGGTGCATGAGCGCCGCGAAGCCGATCATCGGCGCGGTGCCGGCATGGGACATCGGTGGTCCAGACTGTGCGCCGAACCAGGACAGGGCGGCCTTGAGCCGCTCGGACGTGAAAGTCTGGTCGAGCAGGGCGTCGCCGGAGGCCAGAAAGGTCTGGACCGCGCCGAAGGGATCCCGGAGATCGTCCCGACCGAGGAACGCCGCTCCCAGTCGCGACGCCGTGGGACGGACGCCGAACCCCTTCATCATCCGTCCGGCCAGGACCCCCCACCGGCGGACGAATCCGCGGTACGCGTGCGCATCGGTCTCGCCGCAGGCGGCGGCGATACTCGCGCAGGTCGCGTCGAGGTCGCGATGGAAGACGATCGGGGGGTCGTCGCTGCCCGGCGGGGCGGGGGCGAATCCCCACGGGTCACAGTCCACATACCTGAGGCCGTGAGCGGCGAGGTCCAACTCTTCCGGGATACCGGTGTGTCGGATCATCAGGTGGGCTGACGATCCACGATCCGTGCGGTGGCCGGGATAGCGCTCGACGGTGGAGGTGGCACCGCCCAGGACGGTGTCCTTCTCCACCACGTGCACGTCGAGGCCGGACCGCGCGAGATACGCGGCACAGATGAGTCCGTTGTGGCCGGAACCGATCACCACGACGTCATGACGGTTGTTCACGCGAGCCTCCGTGTCGGGTGAGGGGGAGCGAACGCGACAGTACGGCGAAGGGCCGGGCGTCGCCTTCGAACCTGTAGGCCCTGAGTTCATCCGAGAAGCCCAGCGAGCGGTACAGCCGCCATGCCCCGTTGGCCTCCTCGGGGACCTCGGGGGTCGAGAGCAGCACGGATCGCTCCGTACGGTCCGCCAGGAAGCGTCGGAGCAACTCCGTTCCTATCCCGCGCCCCTGATATCGGGGGGACACGTGGAGTTCCGTCAGTTCGACGTAATCCGTCGGTAGCTGTCGGCCCTGATCACCCAGGCCCCGGGCGACCTGCTCGTACCACCACTGGCCGGGGGCGCCCCGGTAGCCGTAACAGATGGCCACCAGCGGCCCACGGGCGTGACCGAGAAACCGCCGACGCGGCGACTCGAAGGCCGCGACCCCGGACCATCCGTCGCGGTGACTGTGCTCCATCCACGCGGGGGCGCGGGACCGGATCACCTGGGGCGGGTAGCCCATGGCGTCGACGTACACACCGAGCGCCTCGGGCAGTCGGTCTCGGAACTCGCCGGCGTCGACGCTGGTGATCACGGTGTCCATCCACCCCATCTCATCACGTGCGCGCGTTCGCGACCGGGATTGTGTCGTACCCCGCCGATACCGTGAGCCGCAGAAGGGGAGGTGCAGGACAGATGGGTTCGAGAACGTCGGTTCGTACGCCGACCGGGGGTGCCGTCGGGTTCCTCGGTCGAGCGGAGCGCGCAGAGATCCACCGGGGCCGTGCGGTGGCCGCGGCGTCACCCGCCGACCGCTTTCTCGAGTCGTACCGCGCGGCGAGGTCGGCGGCGGCGGCGCTCGTGTCCCCGGGGCCGCGTCGACGGGGGCCCTCCGATGTGTGGCACAGGCTCGCCGTGGAAGTGCCCGAACTGGCGGAATGGGCCTCCGCGTTCGGCGGTTACTCGGCCCTCGCCGCCGCTGTGGAGGACGGCCTGCCCCGCGACGTCACACACCGTATGGCGGACGATTTCCTCTGGGCGGTCGGCCGATTCCTGGACCTCGTGGACGAGCGGCTGGGGGTTCTGGGGCCGGCGGCGTGACGCCGTGGACGACGCGCGGGGCAGGCTTCCCGTCGTCACGCGGAATCGCGGTGGTCACCACCGCGTTGCGCTCGTATGATGGGGGGAACCCTCGACCGGCCGATCCCCGTAGACTGTTCCCGTCACACGGCCGAGCCGGCCGAGCTCGTAACCACGAGCGTTCTGAGGAGGTCGCAGTGCCCCTGTCCGAGCACGAGCAGCGCATGCTCGACGAGATCGAGAATGCGCTCTACGCCGACGACCCCAAGTTCGCGTCGTCCGTTCGAAAGACCGGTGGGACCGGTGGTCGGCGACCCGCCGGTGTGGTGGTGGCCCTCGGAATCGTGGGGGTCGCACTCCTCGTGGGCGGGCTGGCACTCGACTTCAAGCCCGGCGGTTTTCCCGTCCTCAGTCTCGTGGGTTTCCTCGTGATGTTCGCGGCGGGTGTGATGGCTCTTCGGTCGGCGCCCTCCACGGGGTCGTCGTCGACCGGCGCCTCCGGCGGAACCCGGGTGCCGGGCGCGGGGAAGTCGTCCTTTAAGGGGGCGGACGGGCAGAGTTATTCCTCGCGTATGGAGGACCGCTTCCGCCGTCGGTTCGAGCAGTAACCACGACGACTGACGAGCTCCGGCGAGGGGCGAGCGCATCTGCGCTCGCCCCTCGCTCCTATTTGTGGGGTACCGGCCCGCGTGTGAGGTAGCGGGGTCCGAGGTGCCGGCCCGGGTCCGAGCGCTGGCCCACGTCTGAGCGCCGGCCCGCGCCGCTGCCCCACTGGCGTCGACACACTCCGTTGGCGCCGATCCGTTTCTGCGGCGTCGGCCCGTTCCCGTGGCTCCGTACGAGTCCCGGCGTGGCCCAGCTCAGGGTCGCCCGAGAGTTCGGCGTCGAGTTCGGCGGCGTCAGTCCCCACCGCTCGCCCCCCGTTCTCCACTTTGCCCCACCGGGATCCGCTGTTCTATCCCATAGGCGTGCTCCAGTCACACCAATCACAGTTGACCGCCGGGAACGCGTCCGCGCGGGCGCGCCACTTTCGGTCCCGGTAGCGGAGTTGTCCCGCGACCGGACGTTCTGAACTGCAAAGACAAGACAGAGTGGGGAGAAGTGGGGCGCAGGCCTTGTTTGTGGGGCATTGTGGGGTACAGTGGGGGACGCGAGGAGCTCGAAGGGGCCTGATCCCAGGAGGTGGCGGGTGACCGACACCGACCTCAACGACTCCGAGCGCGAACGAGCCTTCGTCGGGTACGGGACACACCGTCCCAAGCTCGACGACAAGGGACGGCTGACGATCCCGGCCAGGTTCAGGCCAGGCCTGTCGGACGGGGTGGTGGTGTGTGGGTGGTTCACCAACACACTCTCGGTCTTCCCGGAGCGCGAGTTCGACGCGCTGGTCAGAAAGGTGCGGCCGACCGCCAACCTCAGCGAGAGGCACATGGCGTTCTTCCGTCTCCTGGTGAGCGGCGCGGAGGTTCAACAACTCGATTCACAGGGGCGGGTCTCCATCCCGGTGAGTCAGCGAAACTACGCGGGCCTCGACAAGGACTGCGTGGTCAACGGCCTGGGGGAACGCCTCGAGGTCTGGGATGCAGACGCCTGGGATCGCTACAGCGCGGAGAACCTCCCTGTGTTCTCCGAAATGGAGGGCACATCCCTGGGGATCGAATTCTGATCGCCGGGACCGAGACCGGACGGTCGAGACCGCATCTCGACAGCACGAGAGCACGACAGCACGACAGCACGACAGCACGACGGACGGAGCCCCCCGGCCCCTGCCTGGCACCACCCTGGCGTACTTCCCCAACGCCAGGTGGGTACCGGACGGGGACCAGGGGGCTCCACCACAACCGGAGCACCGATGACATCCGGACGGGAGGGAGGCGACATGGCGGAAGAGCCCGGCTCCGACCGCGCCGCGGCCCGGTTCGGCCACGTCCCCGTCTTCCTGGACCGCACCATCGAGCTCTTTCGGCCCGTGATCGACGCCGCCGCCACCGCGGGCCGCAGGCCGGTGATCGTGGACGGCACGTTGGGCCTGGGCGGACACACTTCGCACCTCCTCGCCGCCTTCGACGACCTGCGGATCGTCGGGGTCGACCGCGACCCGGAGGCCCTCGAGATCGCCACCCGGAGGCTCACCGCCTTCCGGGACCGGTTCACTCCCGTGCACGCCCGGTTCGATGATCTGGACCTGATCGTGGACAGTCTTCCCGCGGAGTCGAGGGACGATGCCGGCCCGGCGATCGACGGGGTACTGCTCGACTTCGGGGTCTCATCCATGCAGCTCGACGTGGCCGAGCGTGGATTCGCGTACTCGGTCGACTCGCCGCTGGACATGCGGATGGACCCCACGACGGGTCCGACCGCCGCCGACATCCTGGCGGACTACCCGCGCGACGATCTCGCGAGGATCTTCCGGGTCTACGGCGAGGAGCGGTTCGCGCGACAGATCGCCTCCGCCATCGTGCGCCGCCGGGAGACCGATCCCATCTCGTCCAGCGCCCAGCTCGTCGAACTCCTCTACGACACCATTCCGCAGGGCGCACGCCGCACCGGCGGGCATCCCGGCAAGCGCGTCTTCCAGGCCTTGCGTATCGAGGTCAACGCCGAGCTCGAGGCGGTGGAGAACGCGGTACCCGGGTACCTCGACCTCCTGAGGCGTGACGGTCGGGCGCTGTTCATGGCGTACCACTCGCTCGAGGACAAGATCGTCAAGCGGGAGCTCACCCTTCGGACGGCCTCGCGCACCCCGGCCGGGCTGCCGGTGGAACTGCCGGGGCACGGCCCCGAGTTCGAGTCCGTGACCCGCGGGGCGGAGAAGGCGTCACAGTCCGAGATCGACCACAACCCGCGCTCGGCCTCGGTCCGGGTGCGATGCGTCCGGCGTATCGACGGGAGAACCCCATGACGAGCACCATCGACACGGCGGATCCCGCCGACGGCTCCGATACCCGGTCCGCCCCCACCACCGAGCGGCCCGGGCGGACCCCGGGCGTCGGGGCGGTGGGGCTACGCCGCAAGCCGGTCACCCGTTCGGTGCGGGGGCGCAGGACGGTGGTCGTCCCCGCCGAGCGACTGAGTCCTGCCGAGTTGGCGGGTCGAATCCCCTTCGTGGTGGTCATGCTCCTCCTCATCGGCACGGGCGTCGGCGGGACCCTGCTGTTGTCGGCGCAGACGACGCAGGACACCTACGACCTCAAGAACGCGCGCGACGCCAACGTGGAGCTCGTCGAGCGCATGGAGACGCTCCGGGCGTCCAACGAGCGCGCCCGGTCGGCGGAGGTCCTGGCGCAGCGCGCCGAGAAGCTCGGAATGGTCGGGGTCGCCAGTGCCCCCATCCTCACCAGGGGTTCGGACGGTGCGATCGAGGTGGTCGGCGAGCCTGAGGCGAAGCTCGGCGCGCCGGTCAGGCCGCTGCAGCCGGCTCCGGTAGCGTCCGAACCGTCGACGTCGCCCGAGCGGGGCGGATTCGACGCACCGCCCGCGCAGGCGCCGCAGGACAGGACTCCTCGCGGGGTCGCCCCCGTCCCGTATCCACCGCTCGCGGGTCGCCCGGTCCCGGTCGCACCGCCGGCCCCGATGGAGGAACCCGCCGCCCCGGCTCCCGCTGTGGCCCCCGACCCCCCGGCCCCCGTGCCGGCCCCGGCTGGCGATGTCGCGACACTCGCGCCGGTCCCCGGCCCGCTCTACTGACGACACGACCTGCGAAAGGCCCCTCGATGACCGATCGACGCACCCCGGGACAGGGCCCGCGGGTCCCTTCGGGGGCACCTCGCGGCGGCCGCCCGGGCGACGGTCGGCCGCCCACCCGGTCTGGCAGGGTCCTCACCGCCGATTCGACGGACCGGCGGTTCACGTGGATGCGCTCAGCCTTCGCCGTCATCATGGTGATAGCGCTGGTCAAGCTGCTGTGGGTCCAGACGATCGGCGGCACCGAACTCGCGGCACGCGCGGAGAGCCAACGACAGGTCCACCAGGTGCTCCCCGCCACCCGCGGCGCGATCGTCGACGTCCACGGCGACCCGATCGCGTTCACCCGCGAGGCCCGGGATCTGTCCATCCAGCCGCTGGTCGAGCAACGCAACGCCGAAGCGCGCAGGGAACTGAACCGCACCAACCCCACGTGGGACGAGCTGGTCGACCAGATCGCCGACGAGTTCGAGTCCGTGCTCGGGGACAAGGTCGACCGGCAGGAGATCGAGGCCAAACTCACCTCCGAGGGTGGTTTCACCTACCTCGTCCGCAACGTGGACGTGACCCAGGCCAACGCCATCACCAGGAAGTTCCCGATGATCGGTGCGGAACGTGTGGACATCCGCGAGTACCCCGGCGGAGCCCTCGCGGCCAACGTGGTGGGAGCCACATCGAAGAGCGACGACGGGAAGCTCATCGGTCTGCAGGGCATAGAGGCGTCTTTCAACGACGAACTCGACGGCGAGGACGGTCGCCAGACCTTCGACCGCGCCCAGGACGACACGGTGATCCCGGGGACGCTGCGGAACGTCTCGGCCCCGCGCGACGGCGACACGATCCGTCTGACCCTCGACGCCGACCTGCAGTGGCACGTCCAGAAGGCCGTGCAGTCCGCCAAGGACTCCTCGGGCGCGCAGAGTGCCTCGGCGGTCGTGCTGGACTCCCGGACCGGAGAGGTCCGCGCGATGGCCAATGACAACACCTTCAACCCCGCGGTGGGCATCGGCGCCGAACTCGAGCGCGGGGCGGACCTCGGCAACCCGGCGATCACCTCGCCCTTCGAGCCCGGCTCGGTGCAGAAGATCATCACCGCCGCGGCGGCGATCGAGGCCGGACTCACCGACCCGGATGAGGTCCATTCCGTGGACGGGAGCATCAGTATGGAGGGGGTGACCGTCTCCGATGCGTGGCAGCACGGGCCCACGCCCTACACGACCACGGGAATCTTCGGGAAGTCCTCGAACGTCGGGACCCTCATGCTGGCGCAGCGCGTCGGCAAGGAATCGTATTCGGAGTACCTGCGGAAGTTCGGGCTGGGTCAGCGGTCGGGCATCGAACTCGCCGGCGAGTCCGACGGTCTGGTCCCCGACCTGCAGAACTGGCAGGGCGGGACGTTCGCCAACCTGCCCATCGGGCAGGGGTTGTCCATGACGACCCTGCAGATGGCTGGCATCTACCAGGCCATCGCCAACGACGGGGTCCGGGTGCCGCCACGGATCGTCGCCGAGCGAGTGGACCCGGACGGTGAGGTCCACGAGGCCGATCGACCGGAGGGCGAGCGGGTGGTCAGCGAGCAGACCGCTCGCACGGTGCGTGACATGTTCCGCTCGGTCGTCCAGTCCGGCCCGGGGGCGCAGGCGGGAACCGGCCCCCAGGCCGCGGTGGCGGGGTACCAGATCAGCGGCAAGACCGGCACCGCCCAGCAGATCGACCCCTCGTGTGCCTGCTACTCCAACTCGCAGTACTGGATCACCTTCTCGGGCATCCTGCCCGCCGACGATCCGAGGTACGTGATCTCGATCATGCTCGACGCACCCCAGCGCGGCACCCTCGGCGCATCCGCCGCACCACTCTTCCACGACATCGCCTCGTGGCTGGTCAACCGGGACAACATCCCTCCGTCCGCCCCCGCGCCGGACCTGATCCTGCAGGCGCAGTGACGCGCGACCGGCAAGGTAGCGTGTAGCGGGTTCACGAGGGGTCACGGACAACGAGAGGCGGGTCGAGGACAGGCGATGACGACAGCAGCACAGCTGGCGGACGCGGTGCAGGCGAGCCTCCTCGGTGACAGGGCGGCAGCCGACGCGGAGCTGACCGGCGCCACCATCCGGGCCCAGGACGCGGGACCCGGCACGCTCTTCGCGGCGTTGCCCGGGTCGAGGATCCACGGTGCCTCCTTCTGCGCGACGGCGGTCGAGGCGGGCGCGTCGGCCGTACTCACCGACACCGAGGGCCTGGAGTTGATGGGTCCCGTGGCCGACCGTGTCCCGGTGTTGGTGCACCCGCGACCCCGGTCCGTCCTGGGCGAGGTGGCGGCGGCCATCGTCGGGGACCCCTCCGCTGACCTGGACGTCGTGGGGATCACCGGGACGTCCGGCAAGACCACGACGACCCACCTCGTGGAGGCGGCGCTCGCGGGCTGTGGCCTCGTGGCGGGGCTCATCGGCACCACGGGCAGCAGGGTGGACGGACGGCACCTGCCGAGCAGTCTCACGACGCCTGAAGCGCCCGAGTTCCAGGCCCTGCTGGGTGAGATGCGAGCCGGGGGTGCCCGCGCCGTCGCCGCCGAGGTCTCCAGCCACGCGTTGCGGCTCGGTCGGGTGGACGGGACGCGGTTCGCCGTGGGTGCCTTCCTCAATCTCTCCCAGGATCATCTCGACTTCCACCCGAGCATGGAGGACTACTTCCGGGCCAAGGCCCGGTTGTTCGACCCCGACGCCGACGCGGGTTCCGCGGTGCGGCCCGCCGAGCGGGCAGTGATCGTGGTCGACGACGACTGGGGGAGACGACTGCTGGCGTCCCGCCCGGACGCGGTGACCGTCTCGGCCGATCCCCGCGGGTCCGCCGACTGGACGGCGGGCGAGGCGTTGACCACCGACGACGATCGGCAGGCGTTCGCCGCGTGGGGGCCGCACGGGGTGACCGTGGAGGTCGATCTACCGCTCCTCGGCCGGTTCAACGTGACCAATGCACTCGTCGCACTCGCGATCGTCGACGCCCTCGGGCTCGACGTGCGGGCCGCGGCCGCCGGACTGAGCAGCGTGCGGGTGCCGGGGCGCCTCGAGCCGGTCGTCCGCGGGCAGGGTTTCCGCGTCCTCGTGGACTACGCCCACAAACCGGCCGCGGTCGCCGCGGTCCTGAGGTCCGTGCGTGCGCAGACCCGGGGACGGGTCGCCGTGGTCCTGGGTGCGGGCGGGGACAGGGATCCGGGCAAGCGACCGCTGATGGGCGCGGCGGCCGCGGAGGTCGCGGACCTCGTGGTGGTGACCGACGACAACCCGCGCAGCGAGGACCCCGCCGCGATCCGCGCGGCGGTGCGTGCGGGTGCCGAGGCCGCGGCCGGCGAGGGGACCGGCATCGAGGAGATAGCGGACCGGGGTGCCGCGATCGCCGCGGCGATCGACTGGGCGCGCTCCGGCGACGCGGTGGTGATCGCCGGCAAGGGCCACGAGACCGGACAGGAAATTGACGGAGTGGTCTTCCCCTTCGACGACCGGACCCGCGCGGCCGAGGAACTCATCAGACGCATGGAATACACCGACCCATCGGTGCGGACGGAGGACACCACCTCATGATCGACCTCACCCTCGGCGAGATCGCCGGGATCGTCGGCGGTCGGTTGGTCGGCGGCGACCCCTCGACCGCGGTCACCGGTTCCGTGGAGTTCGACTCCCGCCGTATCGAGCCCGGCGGGTTGTTCCTCGCCCTGCCCGGCGAGCGGGTCGACGGCCACGAGTTCGTCGGCCGCGCCCTGCAGGCCGGGGCGGCGGCCGCTCTGGTCGCGCGCGAGGTCACCGACGCCCCCGGGGCGGCGGGCGCCCAGATCGTGGTGCCCCCCGTCGACCGGCGCGCCACCAACGCCATGGCCCTGGCCGCGGACTCCGACGGGTCCGGCGCGGCGGTGCTCGCGGCGCTCGGAGCCCTGGCACGGGCCAGCGTCGACAGGCTGGTCGCCGACCACGGGCTCGTCGTGGTCGGGATCACCGGATCCTCGGGCAAGACCAGCACCAAGGACCTCATCGGCGCGGTCCTCTCCGCCGCCGGGACGGTCGTCGCGCCGCCCGGGTCGTTCAACAACGAGATCGGCCATCCCTGGACCGCCCTCCGCGCCGATGAGTCCACCGACTTCCTGGTGCTCGAGCTGAGTGCGCGCGCGCCGGGCAACATCCGGGAGCTCGCGGAGATCGCGCCCCCGAGGATCGGGGTGGTGCTCAACGTGGGGACCGCGCACCTCGGTGAGTTCGGCTCGCGCGACGTCATCGCCGCCACCAAGGGCGAGCTGGTCGAGGCGTTGCCTGACGCGGCACATGGCGGCGTCGCGGTGCTCAACGCCGACGACGACCGGGTCCTGGGCATGGCCGGACGGACCTCCGCTGAGGTCGTGACGGTGGGGTCCGGCCGGTCCGCTGACCTCCGCGCCGAGGGCGTGCGGGTGGACGACGAGGTGCGGGCCTCCTTCCGGCTGGTGACCCCGGACGGCGAGGCCGATGTGGCCCTCCGGGTCCACGGGGAGCACCAGGTGGGCAACGCCCTCTCGGCCGCCGCGGTGGGCCTGGCCTGCGGGATGGACGTCTCGACGATCGCCGGCGCCCTCGGTACCGCCCGGGCCGCGTCCGCGCGGCGGATGGACGTGCGGGTGACCGCCGACGGCGTCACCGTGATTAACGACTCCTACAACGCGAACCCCGATTCGGTGCGGGCAGCGCTCAAGTCACTCGCCGTGATGGCGCGGTCGGGCGGGGGACACCGCCGGACCTGGGCGATCCTGGGCGAGATGGCCGAACTGGGCGAGGACTCGGTGACGGAGCACGACCTCATCGGTCGGTTCCTCGTGCGCCTCGACGTGTCCCAACTGGTGGTGGTCGGCCGGGGTCGCCCCCAGCGCGCGCTGTTCCAGGGTGCGGTGCAGGAGGGGTCGTGGGGGTCGGAGGCGGAGCACGTCGGGACCGCAGAGGAGGCGTGCGCCGTCGTGGACGAGAAGGTGCGGCCGGGGGACATCGTGCTGGTCAAGGCCTCGGCGGCTGTGGGTTTGTGGAGCGTCGCGGAGCATCTGCTCGCGACGCGTGGTGAGGAGACGTCCGAATGACCCAGATCATGGTCGCTGGCATCGTCGCCTTCGTCGTGAGCATCTTCCTCACCCCGGTGCTCATCATCTACTTCCGTCGCCACGGCTTCGGGCAGGAGATCCGCCTGGAGGGCCCGCAGTCCCACATGAGCAAGCGCGGCACCCCCAACATGGGCGGCATCGCGATCCTCGCCGCGGTGTGGCTCGGCTACATCGTGGCCGGACTGGTAGGACAGGTGACGGTCGGCGGCGGGGGATTCACCGCCTCCGGTCTGCTCATCCTCGGGCTGGCGACCGCGTTGGCGGTGGTCGGGATGATCGACGACGGCCTCAAGGTGTTCAAGCGGCACAACAAGGGTCTGGGCATCCTGTCCAAGACCGTCGGCCAGGTGCTCGCGGCTCTCGCGTTCGGCATCCTGGTCCTGGGTTTCCGGAACGACGACGGGTTGACCCCCGCCAGCCGCTCGTTGAGCTACATGCGCGACTTCGTCGCCGTGACCTTCCCGGTGGTCGTCTTCCTGATCTTCATCGTGGTCCTGGTCTACGGCTGGTCCAACGCGGTCAACTTCACCGACGGTCTGGACGGGCTGGCCGCCGGGTCGATGGCCATGGTCATGGGCACCTACGTGGTGTTCAGCTTCTGGCAGTTCCGTTACTCGTGCTTCTCCACCGCGGAGGGGGTGGATCTGTCCGGGTGTTACCAGGTGCGTGACCCACTCGACATCGCGGTGGTGTGTTCGGCCTCGCTCGGGGCGTGTCTGGGCTTCCTGTGGTGGAACGCCGCCCCGGCCAAAATCTTCATGGGCGACACGGGGTCGATGTTCCTGGGTGGCATCGTCGCAGGCGTCTCGGTGGTCTCGCGCACCGAGTTGCTCATGGTCGTCGTCGGCGCGGTCTTCGTGATCGAGTTCGTCTCGGTCCTCATCCAGGTCGTGGCGTTCCGCACCACCGGCCGTCGTCCGTTCCGCATGACACCCATCCACCACCACTTCGAGAACGGCGGGTGGGCCGAGACGACCGTCACCATCAGGTTCTGGCTCCTCGTGGCCATCTCCTGCGGTCTGGCGATCGCGCTCTTCTACGGTGACTGGCTCGCGAGCACATCGGGATGACGGACGTGACAAGGCGCGAGACGATAGGGCACGAGACGAGAGCATTCCGCACGGCAGGGATCGGTGGCTCCGGGCAGGGTCTCGGCATCAGCGACCTCGCCGGAGCCCGCGTCCTGGTCCTCGGCGCCGGGGTGTCCGGCCCGGGGGCGGTCCGGATACTCCACGCGCTCGGCGCCGAGCCCGTGGTGGCGGACTCACGACCGGATGCCGTCGAGCTGCTCCAGGCCTCGCTCCCGGAGGGGGTGGGCTGTACCGGCGTCGACCTCGATCGTGCGGCCGAGATGCTTCTCGACACCGGCCCCGGCCGGATCGACCTGGTGGTGACGAGCCCGGGGTGGCGGCCCGACTCCCCGCTGCTGCGGTCCGCCACGGAGGCCGGCCTCGAGCTGTGGGGGGACGTGGAACTGGCCTGGCGGGCCGATGCGGCCGGGATGTTCGGGCCGCCGCGGACATGGCTGGCGGTGACGGGTACCAACGGTAAGACCACCACCACCTCGATGCTCGAGTCGATCTGCCGGGAGGCGGGCTTTGCCGTGCGGGCGTGCGGCAACATCGGCCTGCCCGTGACGGAGGTCCTGCTGGCCGAGCCGAGGGTCGAGGTGCTCGCGGCCGAACTGTCGAGTTTCCAGCTCCACTGGGCGCCGAGTTGTCGCCCCGACGTCGGGGTCGTTCTCAACGTCGCGGAGGACCACCTGGACTGGCACGGGTCGATGGAGGCATACGCGGCCGCCAAGGCGCGGGTCCTCACCGGGCGGGTGGCGGTGGCCGGGAACGACGATCCGATCGCCTCCCGGTTACTGGCGGAGGCGCCCGCGGCCACGCGGATCGGGGTGCGCCTCGACGCACCCCGTGACGGGGAGTTGGGGGTGGTCGAGGGTGTCCTCACCGCGCGGATCGGTGATAACCCGGGCGACGACGACGGGGTGCCACTGCTGCCGGCGGAGGACGTCCGACCGCCGGGGCCCGCGGGCGTACTCGACGCTCTCGCCGCCGCGGCTGTGGCGATGTCGGTGGGGGCGGAGGCCGAGCACGTCGCCGCCGGTCTCCGGGGGTTCACGGTGGCCGCGCACCGCGCAGAGCTGGTCGACACGGTGGACGGGGTCCGCTACGTGGACGACTCCAAGGCGACCAACCCGCATGCGGCCCGCACGTCGCTGCTCGCGGGCGGGACGATGGTGTGGCTCGCAGGCGGACTGCTCAAGGGCGCCGATGTCGACCCCCTGGTCGCGGAGGTGGCGGACGTCCTGCGCGGAGTGGTCCTGATCGGCCGCGACCGGGCGCGGATCGCAGAGGCATTGTCCCGACACGCGCCGGGGGTGCCCGTCGTGGAGCTGGCCTCGGGAGACGATGACGGTGCGGCGGCTCCCGACGAGCCGCAGCAGACGATGGACCGGGCGGTCGCCGAGGCCGCACGGATGGCCACCGGAGGCGACACCGTGCTGCTCGCCCCCGCCGCCGCGTCGATGGACATGTTCACCGACTACGGCCACCGCGGGCGCAGTTTCGCGCTCGCCGTGGGCCGGGTCGCCGGGAGGTAGGGCATGGCAGTTCACGAATCCGCTCGCCGGGGCGGCGCCGATAGATCCGCCAGGTCCGACAGGGCCGACGGGGCCGACAGGGTCCACGGCGACGACGATCAGGTCGCCGAGGCGCGGCCCGACCTGTTGGGTCGTATCGCCGCGCCGCTGGCGGCGATCAACCGTGCGCCGCTGACCTCCTTCCACGTGGTCATGGTGGTCACCGCCCTGCTCACGGTGATCGGCCTGGGGATGGTGCTCTCGAGCTCCAACGTCCTCGCGTTCTCCGGTGGCGGCACACCCTTCGACATCTTCCTCCGCCAGGCGGTCTTCGTGACGATCGGCTGGGTGGGGTTCGTGGTCGCCCTGCGTATGCGGTTCGAGCTTCTCCGAGCAGCCGCGCTGCCGATGCTGCTGGTGTCCATCGGGCTGCTCATCGCCGTCCTGATCCCGGGCGTCGGCATGGAGATCAACGGCTCCCGCGGATGGATCGACCTCGGGTTCTTCGCGATCCAGCCCGCGGAGATCGCCAAGTTCACGTTCATCGTCTGGGCCTCGTCGGTGGTGGCCAAGCGGATACGCACCGGGTACTGGCTCGATCTGCTCTTCCCGGCCATCGTGGGCTACGGGGTGGTCGCCGCCCTCGTCGTCGTCGCCCCCGACCTCGGGATGGCCACGGCGGTGACCCTCGCCTTCCTGTGCGTGCTGTGGTTCGCCGGGTATCCGACCCGGCACTTCGTGTGGGTGATCGCCTTCGGCACCGTCGTGTTCGGCGTGCTCGCGGTGACGTTCGCCTACCGGTTCGAACGGGTCAGGACGTTCGCCAACACCTTCGTCGGGGACTTCTCCAACCCGCAGGGGTCGGCGTACCAGTCGTATCAGGGGATGCTCTCGCTTGCCGAGGGCGGCCTGTTCGGGGTCGGCCTCGGACAGTCCAGTGCCAAGTGGTTCTACCTCCCCGAGGCGACCAACGACTTCATCTTCGCGATCATCGGAGAGGAACTCGGCTGGTTCGGGGCCGCGGTCGTCGTCTCGCTGTACCTGGCGTTGGGATGGGCGGGTATGCGCATCGCGCTGCGCTCGGCCGACCCGTTCCGGCGACTGCTCGCCGGCACCATCACCACGACGATCGTCCTGCAGGCGTTCATCAACATCGGGTACGTGGTGGGCCTGCTGCCGGTCACCGGCCTCCAGCTACCTCTGATCTCCAACGGTGGCACCTCGGCGGTCGTCACCCTGGTGTCGCTTGGACTCCTCGCCAACTGCGCCCGGCACGAGCCCGAGGCCATCTCCGCGATCCTCAGCTCCCCCGAGCGGCGCCGGCGTCGGTGGTTCACCCTCCCGGATCCGCGCCCCTACACCCCTGAGCGCCCGGTTCCCGCCTCGGACGCCCCCGGCCGCTCGAGCGCCGGCGCCCGGCGCTACGGCGAGCCCGTCACCCGCCAACCGGCGCCCCGACGCAGGGCCGCCCAGCCCGCACCGGCACCGCGGCCGGCGCGCGGGACGCCCGCCGGTCCGCGGTACGAGTCGATGCCGATCCCGGCCGACGCCGCCCGGGACCGACGCCGTGGGGCCACCGCCATGACCGGGCGCAACGCCAAGCCCGTCCGAGCCCGGGAGGACGACCGGCGCCTGCCGCGGCGACCCGCGGCCGACCCCGGATCCCGCCAGTCGCCGGGCGGTGGTGGACCCAGTCCCATCCACCGGGGACGGGAGCGATGAGCGCGCCGCGCACCGACGCTCTGTCAGTCCTGGTCGTGGGAGGCGGTACCGCGGGCCACATCGAACCCGCCCTGGCCGTCGGTGAGGCCGTGGCCGAGCTGGATCCGAACGCCCGTGTCACCGCCGTCGGCACCCCGAAGGGTCTCGAGACCGAGTTGGTCCCGCGCCGCGGTGTCCCCCTCGAGTTGGTCGACCCCGTTCCCCTGCCCCGGAAGGTCGGGGGGGACCTGTTCCGCCTGCCGACACGGTTGGCGCGCGCGGTGCGCGGCGCGCGCGCCGTACTGCGCCGGACGGAGGCCGACGTCGTGGTGGGGTTCGGCGGGTACGCGTGTGTCCCCGTGTACCTGGCGGCCGCCCTCACCAGGGGCCGGGTCCCGATCGTGGTCCACGAGGCCAACGCCCGCGCCGGGATCGCCAACAAGCTCGGCGCACGGTTCGCGGTGGCCACGCTGGCCGCGGTCAGTGGATCCGGACTGGACGCCCGGGTGGTGGGCAATCCGGTGAGGCGGGCGGTGGCCGGCCTCGACCGGGAAGCGTTGCGGGCCGAGGCGCGGGCGACCTTCGGGCTGGACCCCGACGCGCCGACCGTGCTGGTGGTGGGTGGATCCCAGGGAGCCCGATCCCTGAACTCGGCGATGGCCGTGGTGGCGCAGGAGTTCTCCGACGCCGGCGTCGGCGTGCTGCACGCCGTGGGGCCCAAGAACCTCGGTGACGCGCCGGCCGTGACGGGGGACGGACCCGCCTACGTGACCGTGCCCTATCTGGACCGGATGGACCTGGCGTACGCGGCGGCCGATCTGATCCTGTGCCGGTCCGGGGCGATCACGGTGGCCGAGGTGTCCGCGGTGGGGCTGCCCGCCGTGTTCGTCCCGCTCCCGCACGGCAACGGGGAGCAGGCGCTCAACGCCCGGGACCTGGTGGCGGGCGGGGCGGCGCTGCTCGTCGAGGACGCGGCGCTCACACCGGACCACCTCCGGTCCACGGTCCTGCCACTCGCACTGGACCGCGACCGGCTGGACACCATGTCCGCGGCCGCCGTCAGTGGCGGCTCACGAGATGCGGCGGAGGTCGTGGCGCGGATCGCGATCGACGCCGCCGGAAAGGCACGGCGTTGACCGAGAGCACCACACCGGAGGCCCGCTCCACCGGGGACGACATCACGACGGGGTCCGTTCCCGACACCCTGGGTCGTGTCCACATGATCGGCATCGGCGGCGCGGGGATGTCCGCCGTCGCCCGCATCCTGCTCGACCACGGGGTGGCGGTCTCGGGCAGTGACGCCCGGGACTCGGTGGACCTCCGTTCCCTCGAGTCCCTCGGCGCCGTGGTCCGGGTCGGCCACGACGCGGCGGCGGTGGACGCGCTCGACTCCCCGCCGCAGATCGTCGTGGTCTCCAAGGCCGCGATCCCCGCGGACAACCCCGAGCTGGTCGCGGCCCGGGCGGCGGGGATCCCCGTGGTGACCCGGTCCCAGGTCCTGGGCCACCTCGCGCGGGCGGGTCGCTCGATCATGGTGTGCGGCACGCACGGCAAGACCTCCACGACGTCGATGCTGATCGCCGGGATGCTCGCCGCCGGCGCGGACCCGTCCTTCGCGGTGGGGGGCACGGTCCTGCAGTTCGGCACCAACGCGCACGGCGGCGCGGATCCGGTGTTCGTGGCCGAGGCCGACGAGTCCGACGGCTCGCTCGTGCACTACGAGCCGGACGTGGTTATCCTCACCAACGCGGAGCCCGACCACCTCGATCACTTCGGCACGGCGGAGGCGTACTTCGAGGTCTTCGACACGTTCCTCGCCCGTATCCCGGACACCGGCGCCCTGGTGGTGTGCCTGGACGACGAGGGAGCGGTCGAGCGCGCCCGCCGTGCGGCGTCCGCGGGTGTCCGGGTGGTGGGGTACCGCACCGCGGGCGGCGCGGAGACCGACCTGCCGGTCGCGGGGGAACTCGCCGGGATCGACGTCGATTCCGGCGGGACCCGGGCCGTTCTCACGCTCGACGGTCGCCCGCGCGGGGACCTCCACGTGGGTACCCCGGGTCGCCACATGGCGCTCAACGCCCTCGCGGCCCTACTCGCAGCCCGGGAGGTCGCGGGGGTCGCCGGGATCGACGTCGAGGACTTCCTGTCCGGCCTGTCCGGCTTCCGGGGCGTGGGGCGGCGGTTCGAGCCCAAGGGCACCGCCACCGTCCCGGGTGGTCGGGTGCGGGTCTTCGACGACTACGCGCACCATCCGACCGAGGTCAGGGCGGTGTTGAGCGCGGGGCGGGAGATCGTCTCCGCGGACGGCGGCCGCCTGATCGCCGTGTTCCAGCCCCACCTGTACTCCCGGACCCGCATCTTCGCCGAGGAGTTCGGGCGGGCCCTGTCCCTCGCCGAAGAGGTGGTGGTGCTCGACGTGTACGGCGCGCGCGAGCAGCCCGAGCCCGGGGTCGACGGTGAACTCGTCGCCCGCCACGTCAGCTCCCCGGCCCACCACGTGCCCGACCTCGACTCGGCCCTGGCCACGGTCTTCGACATCGTCCGGCCCGACGACGTGGTGTTCACCCTCGGGGCCGGGGACATCACGACGCTCGGCCCGAGGATCGTGGGCGGACCCACGGGGAGCGGGACGGGGTCATGACGAGGGCCGCCTCGTGAGGGGGACACCGCGGTGACCGACGAGCCACGCGAGGACGCGGCGGATCCGACGACGTCGGACGATCCCGACCGACGGCTCGCCGCGGCCGCCGTCCGCCGCTCCGACGAGCGGGTGCGCCACTCGGACCCCGCGGTCCGGGCCACCCTGCGCAGGCGGCGACGGCGCACCAACCGTATCTACATCGGGCTCGGTGTGGCCCTGGTCGTCCTGCTGGTCGGGTACATCGCGATGTACTTCCTGCCGGTGTTCTCCGTCCGGCAGGTCCAGGTGACCGGGACCAGCACGATCCCGGTGGAGGCGGTGACCGAGCGGGCGGCGGTGGCCCCCGGTACCCCGTTGCTGCAGGTGGACACCCACGCGGTGGCGCGGCGTGTCGCGGGGATACCGAGGGTCGACCAGGTCACCGTCACCCGCGACTACCCGTCGACCCTGCGGATCTCGCTCATCGAACGGACGGCCCTGGTGGTGGTCGAGGTCGACGGCGCGAGGCATCTGGTCGACGGGCAGGGGATCGATTTCGGACAGGGCGATCCGCCCCCCGGCACCCCGGAACTCACCGTGGGGCAGGAGGCCCGCTCCGACCTGCCGGGGATCGTCCGTGACCTGTCCGTCGTTTTCTCCGAGGTCCGGGGGACCGCGGGGCAGGAGATCGCCTCGGTGGACGTGGAGACGCCGGCGTCGATCGTCCTGACCCTCGTCGACGGTCGGATCGTCGAGTGGGGGGCCGCCGGCCGCGACCACGAGAAGGCGGTCGCGTTGCAGATGGTCCTCGAGCAGCCCGGCGAGATCTGGAACGTCTCCAATCCGGCGCTGCCGGCGTCGCGGTAGACCGACACGCCCGCGAGCCTCGTGGACGGGCGGGTCCGGTGCCCCTACCGTGTGACCCGACGGCGGAAACCGCCTCTGACCAGCAACTTTAACCCTCAAGTAGAGGGTGAGAGTTGGGCGAGAGTCTTTCGTCGAGACAGCATGCAACCGAGCACGACACCCCAAAGGAAGGCCGGGCCTCGATGAGCTCACCGCACAACTACCTCGCAGTCATCAAGGTCGTCGGAATCGGGGGCGGCGGTGTCAACGCCGTGAACAGGATGATCGACGAGGGCCTTAAGGGCGTCGAGTTCATCGCGGTGAACACCGATGCTCAGGCGCTGCTCATGTCCGATGCCGACGTCAAGCTCGATGTGGGTCGCGAACTGACCCGGGGCCTCGGTGCCGGCGCGGACCCGGAGGTCGGACGCAAGGCCGCGGAGGACCACAAGGACGAGATCGAGGAGGTCCTCAAGGGCGCCGACATGGTCTTCGTCACGGCCGGTGAGGGCGGCGGCACCGGCACGGGCGGGGCGCCGGTCGTCGCGGCCATCGCGCGCAAGCTCGGCGCGCTCACCGTCGGCGTCGTCACCCGCCCGTTCTCCTTCGAGGGCAAGCGCCGCGGGGGACAGGCGGAAGCGGGGATCGAGGGACTGCGCGAGGCCTGCGACACCCTGATCGTGATCCCGAACGACCGCCTGCTCCAGCTCGGGGACGCCGGCGTGTCGATGATGGAGGCGTTCAAGACCGCCGACGAGGTGCTCCTCAACGGCGTCCAGGGGATCACCGACCTCATCACCACCCCCGGCGTGATCAACGTCGACTTCGCCGACGTCAAGGGCGTCATGTCCGGGGCGGGCAGCGCGCTGATGGGGATCGGCTCCTCGAGGGGGGAGGGCCGGGCGTACAAGGCCGCGGAGGCCGCCATCAATTCGCCGCTGCTGGAGACGACGATGGAGGGCGCCAAGGGCGTACTCATGTCGATCGCAGGCGGCAGCGACCTCGGCCTGTTCGAGATCAACGAGGCCGCGACCCTCGTGCAGGAGGAGGCGCACCCGGACGCGAACATCATCTTCGGCACCGTCGTCGACGACTCCCTCGGCGACGAGGTGCGGGTGACCGTCATCGCCGCGGGGTTCGAGGGCGGCTCCCGTCAGACCTCCGGCTCGGGCGGGGCACGGCGGGGCCGCCACCATCTCGACGACGAGGAGGTCCCCGGGGCGTCCGGCGAGACCGGCGGCGCCCCCGGGCTCGGGTCGACCCCTCTCGACGGGGGCCGTCGCGAGGAGCGCCGCGAGCCGGGCCAGTCCGGTGCGGGTTCCCAGGGGTCGCGCCGCAGGGACGAGGACGACGACATCGACGTCCCCCCCTTCATGCGGCACTGACCGGATGGCGCCCCACGCCCCGGGCCGGGTCCGCCGGGTCGTCACCTCCCGGCGCGGTGGCGTGTCCACGGGGGATTTCGACTCGTTCAATCTCGGTGACCACGTAGGCGACGCCCCGTCCGCGGTATCGGCCAACCGGGCCCGCCTCGCGCGGATACTGGGACTGCAGGCCTCGGACGTCGTGTGGATGGACCAGGTCCACGGCACCCGGATCGCCCGGGTCACCCGCCCCACGGGCGGAGCCGTACCGGCCACCGACGGACTGGTGACCGACCGGCCAGGGTTGGCGCTGGCCGTGCTGAGCGCCGATTGCGTGCCCGTCCTGGCCGCGGATGAGCAGGCCGGTGTGATCGGCGCGGTGCACGCGGGCCGCGCGGGGGCGGTCGGAGGTATCGTCCCCGCGCTGATCGGGGCCATGACCTCGTTGGGCGCGCAGCCCGAGCGGATCAGCGTCCTGCTGGGACCGGCGGCGGCGGGTCAGCACTACGAGTTGCCCGACGAGCTCGCGCACGAGGTGGAGAAGGCGCTGCCGGGCAGTCTCGCCCGGACCGTCGCGGGGACGTCCGGGGTGGACCTGCGCGCGGGCCTGACGCGCCAGCTCGCCGGGCTCGGCGTCGACCGCGTGGACAGCGACCCGCGGTGCACCATCGCCGACGAGTCCCTCTTCTCCTACCGGAGGCAGGGCCGCACGGGACGCCAGGCCAGCGTGATCTGGCGGCAGGTGTGACCGGCTGGCGGCCGGCCGCGATCCTCCGCTAGGTTACGGACATGCAGCGAAACGCCAGTCCGGTGTCCGGCAGCCGTGTCTGATTCCCGGACCGAGGAACTGGCCGCCAGGCTCGCCGAGACCAGGGAGCGACTGGACGCGGCGCTGGCGGCGGCGGGCCGTCAGGACGGCGTCGACCTCGTCGTCGTCACCAAGTTCCACCCGGTCGGCGACGTCGCACGACTCGCCCGCCTGGGGGTGCGCGACCTGGGGGAGAACCGGGTGCAGGAGGCGGCCGCGAAGGTGGCCGACCTGTCGGCGACCGAACCGGACCTGGCGCGGGCCGTGCGGTGGAACATGATCGGCCACATCCAGTCCAACAAGGCCGCCGCGGTGGCCGGGTGGGCGGACCGCGTGCACTCGGTCGACTCGGTCAAGGTCGCAAGCGGCCTCGACAAGGGCAGGGGCCGGGCCGCGGCGGACGGCGACCACCCCGGGGTGCTGCCGGTGCTGCTCCAGCTGAGCCTCGACGGGGACACCTCACGTGGCGGGGTGGCCCGCGACGACCTCCCCGCGCTCGCCGATCACGTCGCGGGGCTGGACCACCTCCGGCTGGCCGGGCTCATGGTGGTGCCGCCGTTGAGCGGACCGCCCGCCGCGCACTTCGCCGAGGCCTCCCGGGTGGCGGAGGAGTTGCGACGCGACCACCCGGGGGCCCGCGAGTTCTCCGCCGGGATGTCCGGCGACCTGGAATCCGCGATCGCCGCCGGTTCGACCTGCGTGCGTGTCGGAACGGCGATCCTGGGACCACGGCCAGTAGTTTGAGGTCCAGCATCGTGGGGCCTTCCCCACGAGGAACGGCCCGCGACGACCCGTATCAGGAAGGTCCCCGGAAGATGAGCGCAATCGCCCGGTTCAAGGAGTACTTCGGAATGTCGCCCGTCGCGGCGTACGAGGACGAGTACCTGGACGACTACGACCGCCCGATCCACCACGACATCCGCGGTTCGCGTGCGCTGCACGAGGCCGACGACCTCGGTGGCGTCGCCCGCGATCGCCGGGCGGACTACGGGTACGCCGCCGATCGGTACGGCGACGAGGCGACCCCCCGGCCCCGGCTGGGTGACCTCGATCCCGTCGACGAGCCCGCCCCGGATCGTCGCCACCGCGGTCTCGACGACCCCGCCCCGCGCCCGAGGCGCTACCACGCGGCCGAGGCCGGGGCCCGGGCCTCGCTCCGCGGCGTCCCCGTCACTCGCGGCGCCGTCGCCCTGGCCCCGGAGGAGGACTTCGTCGAGGACGGCCTGGTGACCCTCCCCGAGACCGTGGTCGAGCGTCCGCGGGGATTCGGTGACGGCAAGAGCCTCGGGGAGCACTTCCGCGCGGGCCGTGCCGTGGTGTTGGATCTGTCCACGATGGCCTCCGGGGACGCGCGCCGGATGGTCGACTTCGCCGCCGGCCTGGTCTTCGGCCTCGACGGCCGCATGGAGAAGGTCACCGATCGCGAGCGCACCTTCCTGCTGCAGCCGGCCGGAATGGACCTCACCGAGGCGGAGGTCCGGGACGCGGTCAACGGCGCGTTCCGTCGCTGACCCCGGGTGGTCACCCCGTATGACCGGGTGTCCGCGGCGCGGCGTCGATCGTTGCCAGTAGGCTTGTCCCGTGCGTGAAATCCTGCTGGTCCTTTACATCATCACCCAGGTCTTCTGGTATCTGCTCCTCGCCAGGATCGTCGTGGAGATGATCGCCTCGTTCTCCCGTGGCTGGAGCCCCCGCGGTGTACTCGCGGTGGTCCTCGAGTGGTTGTTCACCATCACCGATCCTCCGGTCAAGGCGCTGCGCAAGGTCATCAAGCCGGTCCGGCTCGGACAGGTCTCCCTGGACCTGTCGGTGCTGGTGCTCTTCGTGATCATCATCGTGATCCAACTGGTCCTGCGGATCATGATCACCAGCGTCGCGTGAGGGGCGTGGCGGGACACAGGTGACGCGTGTAGGCGGGCCGCTGGTGACGCGCGGGCCGAATGTGACTAGATTGGCACGCGTTAAGGTAGTAATGAAGTCGTGGGTCCGGTTCGAGAACGCCGGGCCGGCACCCGAGACGACCACGAGGGGTATCCCATGCGCTTGACTCCAGCCGATGTGCACAACGTCGCGTTCTCAAAGCCGCCGATCGGTAAGCGGGGCTACAACGAGGACGAGGTCGACCAGTTCCTCGACCTGGTAGAGGAGGAGCTCGGAACCCTCGTGGAGGACAACGACGACCTCCGTCAGCGTGTCGACGAGTTGACCAAGGACCTCGAGAAGGCCCGCAAGTCGGCGGACAAGTCCGACAAGGCCTCCGGCGACTCCGCGAGCGGTTCGGGTGCCGGCCGCGTCGAGGAACCGCGGGCCGCCACCCCGCCTCCCGCGCCCGCCGCCCCCGCGCCGACCCCGGCGCCTGCGGCCACCCCGTCCCTCGCGAGCGAGGACAGCGGTTCCGCGAACTCGGACACCCATCTCCGCGCGGCCCGCGTCCTCGCGATGGCACAGGAGATGGCGGACCGCCTCACGGGCGAGGCCAAGAAGGAGTCCGACGGACTGATGGCCAAGGCCCGTGGCGAGTCCGATCGCCTCGTCGGCGACGCCAAGAACCAGTCGGAGAAGATGGTCGGGGATGCCCGCAGGGAGGCCGACAAGATCCTCGGCGAGGCCAAGACCAAGTCCGACGGGATCGTCAAGGACGCCCAGGCCCGCTCCGAGCAGCAGATCAAGGAAGCACAGGCCAAGGCCGACGCCCTGCAGGCCGACGCGGAGCGCAAGCACACCGAGATCATGGCCACCATCAACCAGCAGCGCGGGGTGCTGGAGGGTCGCATCGAGCAGCTCCGGACCTTCGAGAAGGACTACCGCAGCCGCCTCACCAGCTACCTCGAGAACCAACTGACCGAACTCGGCAAGTCCGGGTCCGCCGCCCCCACCGCACCGGCCGAGAAC
Source organism: Dietzia sp. UCD-THP (assembly GCF_000349585.1). Lineage (NCBI taxonomy): Bacteria > Bacillati > Actinomycetota > Actinomycetes > Mycobacteriales > Dietziaceae > Dietzia > Dietzia sp. UCD-THP. The sequence continues at coordinate 16,467 of NZ_AOSR01000013.1, read as the reverse complement.
GCCGGCGCGCCGGATCAGGGTGGCAAGAAGGACGGCGGCCACCGCGCCGAGTAGACCCCGCACCGTCGCGTCCGGTCCCCGCCCCTGCCCAGGGTGCGGGGACCGACGTATATTCGGGGAGTGGGTCCGCCCCGGAGCCGGTGCATTCCACGACTCGTACCACGGCAGGAGGAACGCATGCTCGTCGCCGCACTCGGACTGACGCTGCTCGGCTTCGCCTTCCTGGTCGCGGCCGTGGCGACCGGGCAGATCGGGTGGGCGTGGGCCTGCATCGTGGCCGGCGCCCTCGGCCTCCTGTTGCTGCTCATGGATCTTCTCCGCGGGAGGACGGCCCGCGACGGCTCCGGCGCGACTCCGCCGGACGCGAGCGACGAGGCGGAGGAGACGGACGCCCACAGCGACAGGTAACATCATCCGATGTCCGGCGCTGAGCCGGATGCGTTGAGATCCGGCCATCACCGGGGAGCGCTCGGAAGAACGGTCGGCCCCGAGGTGGGGGCGGCTCAGTAGAACCGAACCGGGGGAGCCAGTCAGGGCCCCCGACCCACGAGTGGGCGTCGCACCGTCGACGCCAAACGGGGTGGTACCGCGGACGGATGCGCCAGTCGCGTCCGGTTCGTCCCCGAGCGCAGGCCTGTCGGCCCCACGGGTACCAGCTCGTGCGGGCCCGTACCTCGAGGAGTCCGCCCACATGAGCACCGAGTCTGTGAACACCGAGTCTGTGAACACCGAGCCCACCGCAACGGGTAGCGCGTACCCGATTCTCGACCTCACCGGCGGCACCACCGCGCAGTCGCCGTCGTTCCCCGCGCTCGAGCAGACCGTCCTGGCCCGGTGGGACGAGCGCGACACCTTCCGGGAGTCCGTCCGCAGGCGAGCGGACGCCCACGAGTACGTCTTCTACGACGGCCCCCCGTTCGCCAACGGCCTACCCCACTACGGGCATCTGCTCACCGGGTACGTCAAGGACGTGATCCCGCGCTATCGCACCATGCGCGGGTACCTGGTCGAGCGCCGGTTCGGCTGGGACTGTCACGGTCTGCCGGCCGAGCTCGAGGCGGAGAAGCAGCTGGGGATCACCGAGAAGTCGCAGATCCTCGAGATGGGTCTGGCCGAGTTCAACGCGGCGTGCGAGACGTCGGTCCTGCGCTACACCGACGAGTGGGAGGACTACGTCCACCGCCAGGCCCGCTGGGTGGACTTCGAGAACGACTACAAGACCCTGGACATCGACTTCACCGAGTCCGTCCTGTGGGCGTTCAAACGCCTCTACGACAAGGGCCTGGTCTACAAGGGCTTCCGCGTGCTGCCGTACTCCTGGTACGAGCAGACGCCCCTGTCCAACCAGGAGACGCGGTTGGACGACGCGTACAAGATGCGACAGGACCCCGCGGTCACGGTCGGCCTGCCGCTCGAGGCCCCGCAGTCCAGCCCGTTCCACGGGGCCGAGGTGCTGGTGTGGACCACCACCCCCTGGACCCTGCCGTCCAACCTGGCCGCCGCCGTCCACCCCGACATCGACTACTGCGTGGTGCAGGTGAACACGGGTGAGCTCGCCGGCCGACGCTTCGTAGTGGCCGAGGCCCGCCGTGGGGTGTACGCCCCCGAGTTCGGTGAGGACGCGGAGGTGGTGGCCACGGCCAAGGGTTCCGCACTGGTGGGGCTGCCGTACGTCCCGCCGTTCGACTTCTTCGCCGGCCACCCCAACTCGCACGTGGTGCTGTCGGCCGACTACGTCACCACCGAGTCGGGCACGGGCATCGTCCACCTCGCGCCGGCCTTCGGTGAGGAGGACAAGGACGCCTGCGATGCGGCCGGCATCGAGCTGGTCATCCCCGTCGGACCCGACGGGAAGTTCACCGCCGAGGTGCCGCCGTACGCGGGCCAGCTGGTCTTCGACGCCAACGCGCCGATCTCCCGCGACCTGCGCGCCGCGGGGCGCCTGATCCGCCACGAGACCATCGAGCACTCCTACCCTCACTCCTGGCGGTCCGGTCAGCCGTTGATCTACATGGCCCTGCCGGCCTGGTTCGTCAAGGTCACCGCGTTCCGGGACCGGATGGTCGAACTCAATCGCGAGCAGATCACCTGGATGCCCGAGCACGTGCGCGACGGGCAGTTCGGCAAGTGGCTCGAGGGCGCGCGGGACTGGAACATCAACCGAAACCGGTACTGGGGCGCGCCGATCCCCGTCTGGGAGTCCGACGACCCCGCCTACCCGCGCGTGGATGTCTACGGGTCTCTCGACGAGCTCGAGGCCGACTTCGGCGTGCGACCCACGGATCTGCACCGTCCGTACATCGACGAGCTGACCCGGCCCAACCCCGACGACCCGACCGGCAGGTCCACCATGCGGCGGGTGGCCGACGTGTTCGACTGCTGGTTCGAGTCCGGGTCCATGCCGTTCGCCCAGGTCCACTACCCCTTCGAGAACAAGGAGTGGTTCGAGACCCACAACCCGGGCGACTTCATCGTGGAGTACAACGGCCAGACCCGGGGCTGGTTCTACACGCTGCACGTCCTGGCCACGGCCCTGTTCGACAGGCCCGCGTTCACTCACGTCGCCGCGCACGGCATCGTGTTGGGCAACGACGGGCTCAAGATGAGCAAGTCCAAGGGCAACTACCCGGACGTCAACGAGGTGTTCGCCCGCGACGGCTCGGATGCCATGCGCTGGTTCCTCATGAGTTCCCCCATCCTCCGCGGTGGCAATCTCGTGGTCACCGAACAGGGCATCCGGGAGGGCGTGCGCCAGGCCATGCTCCCGCTGTGGAACTCCTACAGCTTCCTGCAGCTGTACGCCGCCGAGCGCGCCACCTGGCGGACGGATTCGCCCCACGTGCTGGACCGCTACATCCTGTCGCGTCTGGCCACGACCCGGGACGCGATGACCCGGGCCCTGGACACCACGGACATCGCCGCCGCCTGCGACGAGCTGCGCCAGTTCGCCGACGCCCTGACCAACTGGTACGTGCGCAGGTCCCGGTCGCGGTTCTGGGCGGGGGAGTCGTCGGGGCAGGATTCGCGCGATGCCTTCGACACCCTCTACACGGTGCTCGAGACGACCATGCGGCTCGCCGCCCCGCTCCTGCCGCTCATGTCGGAGGTCGTGTGGACCGGGCTGACCGGGCGGGAGTCCGTCCACCTGGCGGACTGGCCGGCCGACGACGAGCTCCCGCACGACGCCGGGCTGGTCGAGGCGATGGAGGCCGTCCGCGACGTGTGTTCCACGGTGTCCTCGATCCGTAAGGCAAAGCACCTGCGCGTGCGCCTGCCCTTGAACGCGCTCACCGTGGCGATGCCCGACGCCGAGCGGTTGGAGCCGTTCACCGGCATCATCGCCGATGAGGTGAACGTGCGCGAGGTGCGACTGACCAGCGACGTGGCCGCCCACGGGCGGATGGAGTTGGCGGTCAACGCGCGGGCGGCGGGGCCTCGGCTGGGCAAGCAGGTGCAGGCGTGCATCAAGGCCGCCAAGACGGGCGACTGGTCCGAGGTCGACGGCGTGGTGGTGGCCGGGGGCGTCGAGTTGCAGGAGGGCGAGTACGAGCACCGCCTCGTGGCCGCGGATCCGGAGTCCACGGCGGCGCTTCCCGGCGGGGCCGGTCTGGTGGTGCTGGATCTGACCGTCACGCAGGAGCTGGAGGCCGAGGGCTGGGCCAAGGACCGGATCCGCGAGATCCAGGAGGCCCGGCGCGCCGCCGGCTTCGACATCTCCGACCGCATCCGGGTACGCCTGGAGGTCCCGGCGGACCGTCGCGAGTGGGCTGACCGTCACGCCCGCCTGATCGCCGACGAGGTCCTGGCCACGGATTTCGAGGTCGTCGAGGCGTTGGCCCCGGGCGACGGCGACGCCGAGGAGCTCGGTGACGGTGTCAGGATGACCCTGGCCCGGGTCTGACACGGACCGGTCCTGAGACGAGACGGGAACCGGCATGGCTGACGGGCAGGACCGGTGGGTCCTGCACGTGGACATGGACGCCTTCTTCGCCTCCTGCGAGCAGCTCACCCGGCCGACGCTGCGCGGTCGGCCGGTGCTCGTGGGAGGCGTGGGGGGTCGCGGTGTGGTGGCGGGGTGTTCGTACGAGGCGCGCGCCCGCGGGGCGCGTTCCGCCATGCCCTCGCACCAGGCCAGGCGGCTCGTGGGCCCCTCGGCCGTCTTCGTGTTCCCCCGGATGGCGGTGTACCGCGCGTTGAGCCGCCGGGTGTTCGAGGTCTTCTCCGCGCACGCTCCGGTGGTCGAGCAGGTGTCGGTGGACGAGGCCTTCCTCGAACCGCCTGAGCTCCGTGGTGCCGACGCCGAGCGGACCCGCCGGTGGGCGGAGGACCTGCGGGCGGCGATACGCGAGTCCACCGGATTGCCGGCCTCGGTGGGGGCGGGGGCGGGAAAGCAGTACGCCAAGATCGCCTCCGAGCTCGCCAAGCCCGACGGGATCGCCGTGGTGCCCCGACGCGATCACTCGGACGTGCTGTATCCGCTCCCGGTGCGGAGTCTGTGGGGCGTGGGGCCGGTGGCGGGGGAGAGGCTCTCCCAGTTCGGGATCTCCACCATCGGCGATCTGGCCGCGATGGACGACGACGACGTGGTCCACGCGCTCGGCAGGACCGTGGGGCCGGCGATCGCCAGAATCGCACGGGGGTATGACGACAGGCCGGTGCACGAACGGGCCGAGGCCAAACAGATCAGCGCCGAGAGCACCTTCGCGGCCGACCTCACCACCGCCGGGCAGGTCGCGGCGGCCGTGCGCAGATCGGCGGAGGGCGCACACCGGCGGCTGCTGGGCGACGGGCGGGCGGCCCGGACCGTGACGGTCAAGATCAAGCGCACGGACTTCACGTCGATGACGCGCTCGTTCACGTTGCCGGTGGGCACGACGTCGCTGGAGACGATCATCGCCGTCGCGCGGTCCCTGGCCCCCGACCCCCTGGACTTCGGCGCGATCCGGCTGCTGGGCGTGGGCCTGTCGGGATTGACCGAGATCCACCAGGACGCCCTGTTCGAGCAGGAGTTCCTGCCCGGGACGCGGCAGGATTCCGGGCACGACGAACCCGACGACCTCCCCGACATCCTCGGGGTCGGCACCACGGTCACGACCGACGAGGAGGCCTCGGGCCCGGGTGCGGAGGCCGCGGACGACCCGCTCCCCGCCACACCGGCGATCGGCGCGTGGCGTCAGGGACTGCAGGAGAGGTTCCGCACGGGTTCGGACGTACGCCATCCCGAGTTCGGGCACGGCTGGGTCCAGGGCTCCGGCCACGGTCGGGTGTCGGTCAGGTTCGAGACGGCGGTCACCGGTCCCGGGAGGATGCGGACCTTCGCCGAGGACGATCCCGACCTGGAGCTCGCCGATCCGCTGGACTCCCTGGGGTGGTGACGCGCGGAGCCGGGCGGGGAGCCCGGCCCTGCCACGGCGCGCACCCTGCTGCGCACCGGGTGCGCTGCCCGTCTGGACCGATCCGGCCGCGTACCCCCTCGCGAACCGGACGAAGAGCCCGCGCACCTCGCGGGAGCGTCGGAGACAGGGTGCACCTCAGCTGTAGAGGTGGAACCTGGACCATTGTGCCCGGACCGCGTCGGCGCCGGCACCGTCCTCGGCGAGGGAGAGCAGTGCGGTGAGCAGGACCCGTGCCTGGGCGGAACGCAGGTAACCGCAGCTCAGAACACCTCGCCTTGCGAGATCCGCCCCGCCGCCGGGGCCCGAGTACGTGGGCGTCGCCTCGCCCCGCGGGACGCGGGTCGAGGTCGCCACCACGATGTCCGGGCGCTCCACGGCCAGATCTGCGACGGCCTCGGCCACCAGGGGGGGCAGGTTGCCGGACCCGGTCCCCTCGAGGACCAGCCCGCGGGCCCCGGCGCCCACGCAGGCCCGCAGCGCCACGGCGTCCGAGCCGGGCGGGCAGGACACCACGTCCACCCGGGTCCCGGAGAACCGGGCCCGGCCGGGCAGGGTGGGCCGTTCGAGCTCCGGTGGCAGGCCCTCGACCGGCTGGTCCGGGGCGTTGCGCGCAAAGGCGACGGGCTCCGTGGTGTGCCACTTGCGGACCCCTCGGGCCTGGAGGATCGCCCGTCCCAGCACCACCAGGACGCCGAGACCACGTGAGACCGGGTCGGCCGCGAGCAGCACCGCGTCGAGGAGGTTCGCGGGCCCGTCGGACTCGGGGTGGTCGGCGGGCAGCTGGGCACCGGTGACCGCCACCGGCCGGGGGTCGCTGTGGTGGAGGTCCAGCGCCATGACCGTCTCCTCCAGCGTGTCCGTCCCGTGGGCCACCACGACCCCGGCCACCTCCGGATCGACAAGGACGTCCGCGACCGCGTCGACGAGGCCGTCCCACTCCGCGGGGCCGAACGTCGACGAGTCGGCGTCGAGCACGGCCCGCGCACTCACCCGGATCGAAGCCGGCAGCGCGGAGCGCAGCCCGTCGAGCATGGCCTGCGTCGCCGCGGCCGAGTCGCCCGCCACCACCGCCCCTCCCGGCACTGTGGAGGCGGTGATCGTCCCGCCGGTGGTGCAGATCACGACGTGGGGGGTATCGGTGCTGGTCTCGACGCTGGTCACCCGGTCCACAGTGGTGGGCTCCGGGCTCGTCGTCAACCACCCGGGCCGTGGACGGTGGAACAATGGAGCGTCGGTATCCGTTGGGCTGCTGAACGGCCCGACAGTTGCACATCACGACGAAAGGACCATGCGTGAGTCTTCGACGGACCATCGCCGCAGTCTCCCTCTCCGCCTTCACCCTGGGCGGTCTCGCCGCATGCGGCGGGGATGACGACGGAGGGCGCGAGACGGCACCGGCCCCCACCGCGACCGAGCAGACGGCCGCCCCCGTGCCCACCGCCGAGGAGCTGACCCAGCTGCTCGCCCGGGCCTCCGACCCGGCGGTGCCGGTGGAGGAGAAGGTCGACCTGGTCGAGGGCGGCGCCGAGGCGCCGGAGCTCTTCGATCAGATCGCCGCGCTCAAGGCCGAGCAGGGCGCCGACGTGATCATCACCGGCGCCGCCGAGGGCGACATCCCGGGCACGCTCATCGCGAACGCGGTGATCATCCAGCCCGGCCAGGAGGACATCAACGTCCAGGCCCAGTTCATCCAGCAGGGCGGTCAGTGGCAGTTGCAGCAGTCCTTCGCCTGTGCGCTCATCACCAATGCCGGCCTGGAGCCGCCGGCGACGTGCCAGACCGCCTGATTCCCTGAAGACCCCGCCGGGTCCCGCCCCCTCGCGGGGGTCTCACCCGGCGGTGCGGAACTCCAGCACCGAGTCCTCGACGTAGGTCGTGCGTCGGCCCGAACCCGGGTCCACGTACACGGCCCGCGTCGAGGACTCCGTCGTCCCGTCGACGGGCAGTGGCGCGCGGAGGTCCACGGTGAGTTCACCCGACCCCGTCACCTCGTATTCCTCGACCTGCAGCGTGACGCCCGGGCCGCCATCCGGTGCCGGTGCGTCCAGGGTCGCGGCGGCGTCGGGTGCCGCCAGTTCCATCGACACGGTGGCGACGTCGCCGTCGAGGGCGGTCAGCTCGTAGGTCACGGCCCGCTCCGGCGCCACCGCGTCCTCGACGCTGCGGGTGACGGTCCACCGGGCCCCCACCCCGATCGCCTCGGTCGGCCACGCGACGGTCGCGTCGGATACGGCGTTCGCTGTGATCTCGACCCCCGCCCGCGCGGCGTCCGTCGCGGTGGCCGGCGCCTCCAACGACAGGCCGCGCACGATGCCGTCGGCACTGCGGGTCCAGGTGACCGCGAATCCGGGAGCGGTGGCGAACTGGGCGGAGCGGAGCTCGTCCACGGAGGTGAATTCCCGGGTCGTGACGGTGGCCCGCTGGGCGCCGTCGACGTCCGGCTCCGACAGGCCCTCGACGGTCAGTGTCTGCTCGGGGGTCTCGTCGACCCTCGTCTCCGCGCCCGGGACGGTCGTGCGAGCCGACGCGGACCTGGTGACGGCGACGGTCACGGCGTCGCGGGACGGGGCGTAGGCCATCACCCGCAGCTCGCCCGAGCCCTCGTCGAGGAGCTCGACCGTGGGGGCGGGTCCGGGGTCGACCTCCACCGCGGGCTCGAGAGCCTGGCCCTCCTGTGCGGCGACGGTGTCGTCCACGGCGGCGTCGCCCTCGTCCGCGCATGCGGCGGTGGAGGCCACGAGCGCGGTGGCCAGTGCGGCGACGAGCAGTCGCCGACCGGAACGGACGGGTCGGGGACGGCCGGAGGCGGAGGGTGTTCGGGGGTTCACGACCCCCGAGCCTAGAGGGTCGGTCCACCGCACCCGGCGGCCCCGCCGGGGGATCAGGGATACTGGAGCGCATGACGGAGACCAACGGGACGCGGGCCGATGCGGCGGGGACGACGCCCGGTGGGACCGGTGCCCGATACTTCAGGGCGGGGCCGGCGGCCATGCTGGTGATCGCGGCGGTGATCGTGGCGGTGGACCAGGCGACCAAGGCGCTGGCGGTGTGGGGTCTCGAGGGGCAGGACCCGATCCGGATCGTCGGTGATTCCGTGCGGCTCCTCCTGCTCCGCAACCCCGGCGCGGCCTTCTCGATGGGCGCGGGGTCGACCGTCGTGTTGAGTCTCGTGGCCACCGTGGTCGTGCTGGGACTGCTGTGGTTCTCGCGCCGGGTCCACTCGAGGTGGTGGGCGTGGGGGCTCGGGTTGATCCTGGGTGGCGCCGCGGGCAATCTCGTGGACCGCTACGTCCGCGCTCCCGGCTTCCTGGAGGGCCACGTGGTGGACTTCGTCTCGGTGGGCTGGTGGCCGGTGTTCAACGTCGCCGATTCGAGTCTGGTCATCGGTGTGGTCGTGGTGGCCGTCGCCGTGTTCAAGGGAGTGGAGTTCGACGGCTCACGTGGGCCGGCGGAGAAGGTCACGAAGGATGGGTGAGCTGCGCACCTTCCCCGTCCCGGACGGTCTCGACGGGATGAGGGTGGACGCCGGTGTCTCCCGCCTCCTCGGACTCTCCCGTACCGCGGTCGCCGATCTCGCCGGGCAGGGCAAGGTGCTGGTCGACGGCCGGGCGGTGGGTAAGTCCGACAAGCTCACCGGGATGTCATGGATCGAGGTCGAGATGCCCGATCCGCGGGCCGAACCCGCGGTGGTCGCCGAGCCGGTCGAAGGGATGGCCGTCGTCTACTCGGATGCCGACCTCGTCGTCGTCGACAAACCCGTCGGCGTGGCCGCCCACGCCTCCGTGGGCTGGACCGGCCCCACCGTGATCGGTGGGCTGGCGGCCGCCGGATACCGCATCTCCACCTCGGGGCCGCCGGAGCGCAAGGGGATCGTCCACCGACTCGACGTGGGCACGTCCGGACTGATGGTCGTGGCGGCCTCCGAGCGGGCGTACACGCTGCTCAAACGGGCGTTCCGCGACCGCACCGTGGACAAGACCTACCACGCTCTCGTGCAGGGACATCCCGATCCGCTGTCCGGGACGATCGACGCGCCCATCGGCCGCCACACCTCCCACGACTGGCGGTTCGCGGTCACCTCCGACGGCAAGCACTCCATCACGCATTACGACACGCTCGAGGCGCACCAGGCGGCAACGCTCGTCGAGGTCAAGCTCGAGACCGGTCGCACCCATCAGATCCGCGTCCACTTCTCGGCCCTCCACCACCCGTGCGCGGGCGACCTCACCTACGGCGCGGACCCGGTGCTGGCGAAGCGGCTGGGGCTGGAGCGGCAGTGGCTGCACGCGGTGGGGCTCGGCTTCGACCACCCGGGCACCGGTGAGCGCGTGGACTTCACCAGCCCGTACCCCGACGACCTCCAGCACGCGCTGGACGCCCTGCGCGCGGCGTGAGCAGCCCTGCCCCGGCAGCCGACCGCTCCACGCCTCGGTCGGTCACACTGAGGGCTCTTACGGTCGCGGGAGTGGGCGTGGTGATCGTCCTGGCACTGGTCGCCGTCCTCACCGCGCTGCGCACCGAGCTCCCGCGCACTCCCGGGGTGATGAGCGATGCACTGGGACCCGAGAACGGTGAACCGGTCGACGACTACCTGGCGCGTGCCGCGAGCTCCTTAAGACACGACGGCGAAATGGTTGACGACGGTGAGCTGGGTGACGACGGCGAGGACCCCGCCACCGGAGCGGACGCCCACCGCTGGGCGCTCGTGACCGCCGCCCGGCCGTGGTCCGCCGCGGAGGCGGCCGCCGTGGTCCGTAGCCTGCCCAGGGTCTCCGGGCTCTATGTCCAGGTGCCGGTCGACGGCGTGGCGATGCCCGTGACCGGGGTGACGCTGGCCGAGCCGGTGTCGGGGGAGTCGGGCCGTGAGCCGGTGTTCGACCGAGGCCTCGATGACGTGGCGCACCGGTTGGACGCAGTGATCCCCACCGGGCCCGAGCGACCGGATGGGGGGCAGGCTCCGCCCGACGCCGACCGGGCGGCCAAGGCGGCCGCGCTCACCGCCGCGCGGATCCGATCAGGGGAGCCGGCGATCATCGGTCTGCTCGCCCGGGGTACCCCGGCGCAGCTGAGTAACGCGGCCGGCCGGCCGTCGGTGCGGGCCGTCGAGGCGCTGCCCCCCGACGCGGTGTGGCAGCGGTTCGCCGTCCGGCCCCTCCAACCACAGCAGGTGGACGCCGCGTTCCCGCTGCCGGACGACGCGCCCGTCCCCTCGGCGTGAACCAGAGGGAGCCGAGATGGCACCGGTGAGCGAGCGTGGTGGGGCGACCGGGGGGCAGGACTCCGCCGATCGCTCCGTGGCGCTCGGGATGCTCGCCGGGGTCTGTGCGTACACGCTCTGGGGGTTCTTCCCCGCGTTCTTCCCGTTGCTCGAACCCGCCGGTGCGGTCGAGATCGTGGGCCACCGCGTCGTGTGGTCGCTGGTGATCATGGCGCTGGTGCTCACCGTCACCCGGCGGTGGCGGCAGCTGTGGGCCCTCGACCGTCTCTCGTGGGCGCGAATCACCGGGGCCGCCGCGTTCATCACCGTGAACTGGGGTGTCTACGTCCACACGGTCAATTCCGAACGGGTCACCGAGGCCGCGCTCGGGTACACGATCAACCCCCTGGTGAGCGTCCTCCTCGGGGTCCTGATCTTCCGCGAGCGGCTGAACCGGCCCCAGGTGGTCGCGGTGGCCCTCGCCGTGGTCGCGGTGGGCGTTCTCACCGTGGGGTACGGACACGTCCCGTACCTCTCGCTGCTCCTCGCGACGAGTTTCGGGTTCTACGGGGTCTTCAAGAAGAAGCTCCGCGCGGACCCGGTGGTCGGGATGACCGGGGAGGTGCTGGTCATCGGCCCGCTGGCCCTGTCCGTGCTGGTGTGGCTGGGTGTGACCGGCGCGGGGACCTTGACCGGACACGGGGTGGGCCACTCGGCTCTCCTGGCCGCCTCCGGGGTGGTGACCGTGGTGCCCCTGCTCCTGTTCGCGACGGCCGCCCAGCGCATCCCCCTGGCCACCGTGGGAATGCTGCAGTACATCATCCCGATCCTGCAGATGGCCTGGGGACTGCTGGTGGTGGGCGAGCGGCTGGACGCGGTCCAGTGGACCGGTTTCGCGCTGATCTGGACCGCGGTGATCGCGTTCACGCTGGCGGGGCGGACGCCACGCTCGGTGCGTGCTGGGGTTTCGGGTCGTGTCGGTGCGCCGACCTACACTGGGCCGGACAAGCCGTAGGAGGAATGCTGCGTGGGCGGATCCCAGTTCGTGCATCTGCACAATCACACCGAGTTCTCGATGCTCGACGGGATGGCGCAGATCACCCCGATGTTCGCCGAGGCCTCCAGGCTCGGGATGCCGGCGGTGGGCATGACCGACCACGGGAACATGTACGGGTCCTCGGACTTCTACAAGCAGGCCGTCAAGACCGGCATCAAGCCCATCATCGGTATCGAGGCATACGTCGCCCCCGAGTCCAGGCTCAACAAGAAGCGCGTGACGTGGGGCGAGAAGCACCAGAAGGGTGACGACGTCGCCGGGTCGGGCGCCTACACCCACATGACCATGCTCGCCGAGAACGCCACCGGGCTGCGCAACCTGTTCCTGCTGTCCTCCCTGGCCTCGTACGAGGGTCAACTGGGCAAGTGGGCCCGCATGGACGCCGAGATCCTGGCCGAGCACTCCGAGGGGATCATCGCCACCTCCGGATGTCCTTCCGGAGAGATCCAGACCCGCCTGCGCCTCGGTCAGCGCAAGGAGGCCTACGAGGCGGCCGAGAAGTGGCAGTCGATCTTCGGGAAGGACAACTTCTTCCTGGAGCTCATGGACCACGGGATCGACATCGAGCGGCGGGTCCGGGAGGACCTGATCACACTGGGCAGGGACCTGGGCATGCCGCCGCTGGTGACCAACGACTGTCACTACGTGACCCGCGAACAGGCCCACGCCCACGAGGCGATGCTGTGCGTGCAGACGGGCAAGACCCTCGCCGACGAGAACCGTTTCAAGTTCGACGGCGACGGGTACTTTCTCAAGTCGGCCGACGAGATGCGCGCGCAGTGGGACCCCGAGATCCCCGGTGGGTGCGACAACACGCTGTGGATCGCCGAACGCGTCCAGCCGTACGACGAGATCTGGGCGCCGAAGGACCGGATGCCCAAGTTCCCCGTGCCCGAGGGCGAGACGGAGGACACGTGGCTGGCTCGTGAGGTCCACAAGGGTCTGGAATGGCGCTTCCCCGCCGGGGTACCGCAGGAGTACCTGGACCGCGCGCAGTTCGAGCTCGAGGTGATCAAGGGCAAGGGGTACCCCGGGTACTTCCTCGTGGTCGGTGACCTCATCGAGTACGCCCGATCCATCGGGATCAAGGTCGGCCCGGGCCGCGGCTCGGCGGCGGGCGCGCTCGTGGCCTACGCACTCAAGATCACCAACATCGACCCGATCGAGCACGGCCTGCTGTTCGAGAGATTCCTCAACCCGGAGCGCCCGTCCGCGCCGGATATCGATATCGACTTCGACGACCGCCGCCGCGGCGAGATGATCCGCTACGCCAGCGACAAATGGGGCTCGGACAAGATCGCCCAGGTCATCACGTTCGGCACCATCAAGACCAAGGCCGCCATCAAGGACGCCGCCCGCGTGAACTTCGGCCAACCCGGCTACGCGATCGCCGACCGGATCACCAAGGCCCTGCCGCCGGCGATCATGGCCAAGGACATCCCCCTGTCGGGCATCACCGACCCCAAGCACGAGCGCTACGGCGAGGCCTCGGAGGTCCGGCAGCTCATCGAGACGGATCCGGACGTCAAGCGGATCTACGACACCGCCCGCGGGCTGGAGGGCATGGTCCGCCAGGCGGGCGTCCACGCGTGTGCGGTGATCATGTCCTCCGAGCCGCTGCTCGACGTGATCCCCATGTGGAAGCGTGCCCAGGACGGCGCCCTCATCACCGGGTGGGACTACCCCTCGTGCGAGGACATCGGCCTGCTCAAGATGGACTTCCTGGGCCTGCGCAACCTCACGGTGATCGGCGACTGCCTGGAGAACATCAAGTCCAACCGCGGCGAGGAGATCGACCTCGACACGCTCAGCACCGACGACCAGGCGACCTACGACCTGCTGGCCAGCGGCGACACACTGGGAGTGTTCCAGCTGGACTCCGGCGGCATGCGCGAGCTGCTCAAGCGGATGAAGCCCACCGGCTTCAACGACATCGTGGCCGCCCTCGCCCTGTACCGGCCCGGACCGATGGGGATGGGCACGCACTGGAACTACGCCGACCGCAAGAACGGCAAGCAGGAGCTCACCCCGATCCACCCGGAGCTGGAGGAGCCGCTCAAGGAGATCCTGGGCGAGACCCACGGGCTGATCGTGTACCAGGAGCAGATCATGGCGATCTCCCGCGAACTCGCGGGCTACACGGCCGGTGAGGCCGACGGGTTCCGCAAGGCGATGGGCAAGAAGAAGGCCGAGGTCCTGGCCGCCGAGTACGAGAAGTTCTCCGGTGGCATGGGCGAGCGCGGATTCTCCAAGGAGGCCGTGGACGCTCTGTGGGGCACCATCGAGCCGTTCGCCTCCTACGCCTTCAACAAGTCCCACGCGGCCGGTTACGGTCTGGTGTCCTTCTGGACCGGCTACCTCAAGGCCAACTACCCGGCGGAGTACATGGCGGCCCTGCTCACCTCCGTGGGCGACGACAAGGACAAGGCCGCGCTGTACCTGTCCAACTGCCGGCAGATGGGGATCCGGGTGCTGCCGCCGTCCGTCAACGAGTCGCTCACCAACTTCGTCTCGGTGGGCGAGGACATCCGCTTCGGGATGGGTGCGGTCCGCAACGTCGGTACGCACGTGGTGGACTCCGTCGTGTCCGCGCGCAAGGAGAAAGGGGAGTTCACCGACTTCTCCGACTACCTGGCGAAGATCGACCAGACCGCGTGCACCAAGAAGGTCACCGAATCGTTGATCAAGGCGGGAGCGTTCGACTCCCTGGGACACCCGCGCAAGGGCTTGTTCCTGGTCCACGCCGACGCGGTCGAGTCGGTGATGTCCACCAAGAAGGCCGAGGCGGTGGGCCAGTTCGACCTGTTCGGTGGCGGAGATGCGGAGGACGCCGGGGGAGCTTCGGCGTTCAGCGACGTCTTCGCGGTCAGGGTTCCCGATGAGGAGTGGGACATCAAGCAGAAGCTGGCGCTCGAGCGGGAGATGCTGGGACTGTACGTCTCGGGACACCCGCTCGACGGGCTGGAGTCCGCGATCGCCGCGAAGACCGACACGTCGATCGCCACCATCCACGAGGGCGAGCTCCCGCACGGCACCGCGGTGACGATCGGCGGGATCATCTCCGGCGTGGACCGGCGGGTCAACAAGAACGGCGAACCGTGGGCGATCGTGACGATCGAGGACTTCAACGGCAGCGTCGAGGTGCTCTTCTTCCCCAAGACCTATCGCCTCGCCGCCCTCGACATCGCCGAGGACGCTGTCGTCCTGGTCAAGGCTCGCATCAACATCCGCGAGGACCGGGTCTCGGTGTTCGGCGACACCCTCGAGGTACCGGACCTGGTCGTGGGTGGAAACGGCGCCCCGCTGGCGCTGACGTTGCCCACGAAGATGTGCACCATCGAGACGGTCACCGCCCTCAAGCAGGTCCTCGGGCGGCACCCCGGACCCTCGGACGTCCACCTGCGGTTGGTCAACGGGAAGTCGTCCACGGTGTTGCGGTTGGACGACCATCTGCGGGTCGAGACGTCGTCCTCGCTCATGGGGGACCTCAAGGCGCTCCTCGGGCCTGGCTGTCTCACCGGATGACCAGTTGGCGGTGACGGACCGCGCGGTGGGACACTGGTCGTCGTGACCGTGACCGACTCCGCCGCGACCCAGGTCGTGACCCCCGACGATATCGACACCGCCGCCCGCCGCATCGGCGACGTGATCCTCGCCAGCGAGCTTCACCAGAGTGAGCGGTTGAGCGAGCAGACCGGTGCGACCATCCTGCTCAAGCGCGAGGACCAGCAGGCGGTCCGGTCGTACAAGATTCGCGGCGCATACAACCTGATGTCGCAGCTGACTGGTGACGAGCGCAGCGCCGGAGTCGTGACCGCGAGTGCGGGCAACCACGCCCAGGGCGTCGCCTTCGCCTGCCGGAGCCTCGGGATCAACGGCCGCATCTACGTTCCCACCAACACCCCCAAGCAGAAGCGCGACCGGATCCTCGCCCACGGACGCAACTGGGTGGAGCTGGTGGTCACCGGCGTCAACTTCGACGCGGCTCAGGCCGCCGCCCGGGCGGACGCCGAACGGACCGGCGCGACGATGGTCCCGCCGTTCGACCATCCGGACACCATGGCCGGCCAGGGGACCATCGCGGCGGAGATACTGGCGCAGCTCGACAGCGTCCCCGACGCGGTGGTCGTGCCCGTCGGCGGTGGCGGGCTGGTGGGCGGTCTCGCGACCTACCTGGCGGAGTACGCCCCCGACTGCAAGGTCATCGCGGTGGAACCCGCGGGGGCCCCGTCGCTGACCAGGGCCCTGCAAGCGGGGGAGCCGGTGACCCTGGACACCGTGGACACCTTCGTCGACGGCGCGTCGGTGGCCCGGATCGGCGACTTCCCATTCGGGGTGATCTCCTCGATGACCGAGCGGATCCAGGTCCTCACCGTGGATGAGGGCGCGGTGTGCACCGCGATGCTGGAGCTGTACCAGAATGAGGGGATCATCGCCGAACCCGCCGGCGCGTTGGCGGTCACCGCACTGGACCAGCTCGACATCGATGAGGGTGCGACGGTCGTCTGCATCATCTCGGGAGGCAACAACGACGTCTCGCGGTACAGCGAGATCATCGAACGCTCGTTGGTCCACCAGGGCCTCAAGCACTACTTCCTGGTCAAGTTCCCCCAAGAACCCGGTCAGCTGCGTCGATTCCTCGACGAGGTGCTGGGGCCGGAGGACGACATCACGCAGTTCGAGTACCTCAAGCGGAACAACCGCGAGTACGGGGCCGCCCTCGTGGGGATCGAACTCGGCTCGGCCACCGGTCTGCACTCCCTGCTCGAACGCATGGACGCCTCGCGTATCGACTGCGAGCGGCTCGAGCCCGGAAC
>NZ_AOSR01000142.1:0-470 GCF_000349585.1 Dietzia sp. UCD-THP | reverse complement strand
TCGAAGATCGGGCCGTTCTACACCCCCGATTCGATAGCCGGGGTCTTGGGCATCTCCCTGACCGAGACCGTGCGCAGGCTTGAGTCTGGGGAAGTGCTGGGCGCCCAGCTGGAAGACGGTGCGTGGTTGTGCCCGACATGGCAGCTCACGAACAGTCAGGTACGTCCCGAATTCTTATGTCTGTGGAGGGAGTTGGTCACGAGCGCTGATGCGTGGACCGCGCTGCTCTGGATATGCGCACCTCACCCTGACTTGGATGATCAGTCCCCGCGGCAGTGGATTGAAAACGAGCAGCCCGCAGAGCTGGCCGAGACGCTAGCTGCGCACACCGCCTCACGCTGGGCCCAGTAAACCAATGGTCCGCGCGAGTTGACTCAATTCAGCGTCCGGTAGTCCGCGAGGTCAGACACTGAGAGCGTGGCGCACTCGGATCCCATCAACCCCACCCAGCTCGCCGTGTTGAAGTGGGT
>NZ_KB714677.1:1359-1771 GCF_000349585.1 Dietzia sp. UCD-THP | reverse complement strand
CCCGCCGCGATGTTCCGAAGCGGGTAGCATCAGCCCTCCGGCTTGGTGCGGTATCCCCATCCCGCACCACTGTCAGGCCGGACTAGAGCGGCCCCGACGGCTGTCAGGCCGTCGGGGCCGCTCCCGTTCAGACGCTCGTCGCCAGGGCGACTCAGAGGTCTGCGCTCGAGTTGAGGCAGGGCCAACACGTGACGCCCTCGGCGGGGGGCGTCACGATGTCGCCGCAGTCTAGGCAACGCTGCGCGAGCCGAACGTCAGCGAGCCGGTCTCGCTCGTACTGCCACACGGTCTCGACGCCTGCCGTGACCACGAGGCGAGTCTCGGCGAGGATCACGTCACCCTCGGCCGTGACCGTCTCGAAGCTGTGGAGCTGCTGGCCGGGCTTGTCCTGCATGGTGTCCCTTTCCCTTGT
>NZ_KB714677.1:0-1165 GCF_000349585.1 Dietzia sp. UCD-THP | reverse complement strand
CTAGCACCCTAGCGTACTAGTGCGCTAGGGTTTGTGGGTCTGGGGAGGATCGTTATTTGGCTGTGAACTGCACGGATGAGCCGCCGCGGCGGCGGTCAACCAAGGGTCGGGACGTAGGGCACGGTGTAGGTCCGGCCGCCGCTGGTGAATATGCCCTCTGCGTATGTTCCATCGTCGGCGGCGAGATTATTGGCCAATGCCCAGACCTGGGCGGCGAGGTCGTCGGCGTCGAGGTCGCCGTCCGGATCGGTGTGCGGCGTGACGATTCCGGCGCGGTGGCCGATGCTGACACGGCGGGCTCGGCGGTCGCCGTCGAGCGCCGCCATGACGACGGCGTGGGTCAGCTCAACAACGGTCGCCGCGCGTAGCGGTTCGGGTGTGCTCATGGCGGCAAGCGTGCCACGGCATCGGCCCGGTCTCGGCCGAGCTGCGGCCCCGTGCCGGGCTTCTGTGGTGTCCTGCGGCGGTGTGAAATGCCGAGCGGGGCCGACCTCGGTCGGCCCCGCTCGGCGGCTGCTCGCTAGTGGACCACTTGGAAGTCGTGGAGCCTGACGGATGCGTGGTCTCGGTGGTCTGCCTGGGTGGCCTCGAAGTACGCGACGAACGCGCGAAGTCCTGCGCCGGGAATGTGCAGGCGTCCCGAGACCTGGAACGCCTTGATGCGGGTGGCTCCGTGCACGGCCTGAGCATCCGCGCGGCCGAGGAACGCGGGCCGCTCCTTCGAGTTGGTCGTCTCGCGCTGAACGGCGGCGCGATTGACGGCGGCGGCGCCGCTCTTGGTGACCAGGTGACCGGTCTTGATGTCGAACTCGGACAGGCGCGGCCGCTGCCGGTTGTAAACCTTCACGGCGACCCGCAGCGCGTGGCGCATACGGCGGTCCTCCTCGGCGGTGACGCCGCCCGCATTGGCGGGGCTGCTGGTGCGCGCGACCGGAGGGGTGAGGTCTTCGTGGGTGACGGTCCTGACGTGCTCAGCTAGCCATTCGGCGGCAGTCGCGGCATCGACACCGAGGTAGCGCAGGTGCGCATATCCGGCACGGACCTCTTCGAGACCGGGGGCGATGTACGCCGGGGCGGTGGTGCTGGTCATGGTGTCCCTTTCCCTTGTTGGTGTACCACCATACTAGCACCCTAGCGTACTAGGACGCTAGGGTTTTGGGGGTCT
>NZ_AOSR01000139.1:0-562 GCF_000349585.1 Dietzia sp. UCD-THP | reverse complement strand
CCTGGGAGAAGACACCGCCTCTCAAGAACGGCCGACGGGGAACCGGCCAGCCGGCGCCCTACGGCGACTGGCTGGCGACCATCTACTCGGAATGGGCCGCCGATGACGACCGGCCACGCGTCCGCATCTTCGACGACATGATCCACCTCCTCCTCGGTGGGGAGTCCGCATTCGAGATGCTCGGGCTGTCACCCGCCCGCCTGGCGGTGGTCGAGAGCAACGGGGATCTGGAGCTGGTCGATCACATCGGCATCACCTATGACGGTGCGGCGGAGACCGTCGTCAACGTCCTCACGCACCCGGTCGACGCGCTGCTCGAACACCCCGGAGTGGTCGCGAGGCAGATCGGCGAGAAGGCGCTGCACGACGACTGCGTCTCGTGCGAACTCAAGGAACTGTGCGGGGGTGGGTTGATCACCCACCGGTACGACCCTGACGGTGGCTTCAAGAACCCGTCCGTGTACTGCTCGGATCTCTACCGACTGTTCTCTGTCANCCACGATGACCTCGTTCGAAGGATCGAGGCGCCCCAGAGTGCGTGACGACTCCGACGGGGCACGCT
>NZ_AOSR01000138.1:0-8218 GCF_000349585.1 Dietzia sp. UCD-THP | reverse complement strand
AAAACCGCCGAGGAAGTCCTTGCGAAGGCCAACCGTAAGAAGACTTCAAATGCGGACCACTAGTTTGACTGGGACACCCCCTCAAAGCCCCCTGATTACCCGAAGGCGGTCGTCGAGCGACTGGCGACTAACCGCCGCCTGAGGTGCCAGCCACTCGAATGCGTGGGGTGCACCGGATCGCACGTGTAGCTCACATGACACTCCGGAGCGAAGAAGTCGCTGTGCGTACTCGATGCTCTCGTCGCGGAAAATATCGAGGTCGCCCACGTCGATGAAGCTGGGCGCCAAACCAGAGAAGTCCTCGAGGTGAGCGGGCGAGGCAATCGCAGACACCATTGACTCGTCCGGCAGCAGCGCATTCCACCCCGTGAAGTTGTCGTCGTAAGTCCATGTCGCGGTAGGGGCGAGTTCCGGATCCGGGCGGAGATTTCGCGAATCGAGCATCGGATAAATCAAGATCTGCCGGGCCAGCGGAACACCGCTGTCGCGGGCAAGGATAGCGGCCCCGGCAGCAACTCCCCCTCCACCACTGTCTCCCATGATTGCCACCCGACGCGGATCGACACCCAAAGCGTCGCACTCCCCAAGTAGCCAGTTCAGGGCGGCATAGACATCCTTAGCGAGACGCTCACCCGTATTCTCGGGAGCCAGGCGGTAGTCAACAGATAGGAACGCCACACCCGTGAGCTGGGCGTAATGGGCAACCATCTTGTCGTACAACTCGATCGACCCGCAGATCATCCCGCCGCCGTGCGCATACACCACGGCACTGTCGCTCGAACGCCCGTCTGGGACATACCAGCGCACAGGGACGACTGCGCCATCGTCCGCCTCTATTTCGAAATCCGACCTGGTCACAGCCTCACCTGCCGGGATCTGTCCATACACGGCCCCCAGGGTTGCATTGGTGATGGCGCGAAGGGCGGCGGCATCACCTCGTTCTGCTACCGGTGCCGTACCGGCCGCCGCCGCAGCTTCCATCAAGACCGCGCCAACTTCGGCGTCCAGAGCGATAGCCACTTCTTATCTCCTTCGACATGCCGACGAAACCGGCGACTGTAAGTACTGAGATGCCGACCCATCACGGGTGTGTCTTGCATCACGACCACGGTAGCACTATCGGACATCTGTACGATAGAACTTCAGGTATTCTCCTTACGTGGCGCTGACAGGAGTTCCGCCCGCGATCTTCATGCGGGAAGGCAACCCAGATGACCCACGGGCACAGCGCAGTCGGCGGCTACTGCTGGAGACGTTCGAAGAGGAGATCAGGCGGGGGCGCCACCCGGTAAGCGTTGCGGACTTGGTTCGCACAGCAGGCGTCAGCCGAAGCACGTTTTATAGCCACTTCGCGGACATCGACGAAGTCGGGGTCGCTGCTCTGCGCGACATCCTGTTCACGTTCCACACCGTAGCCAAGTCCGATTCCACAGGCCTCGGAACCGAAGTCACAGGCCCAACTGCCAGCCTGCGAGATTTATTTACCCATCTGGACGCCCACCAAGCACTCTGCCGGGCATTACTGAGTGCGAACGGAGGCAAGCCCCACCCGGCTGAGGCGGAACTACGGACGGTGCTTGTCGATCACTTCGAGGCCTCCATCGCAGCCTTAAACCAGGCACTGCCGGTCGACGCACGCACTACCGCTCTCTTCGTTGTCGGAGGCGTCATGACGCTCATCATGGACCGGCTAGGAAGCGCTTCAATATCACCGGCAGCCCTCGCCGATGAAGTCGCAGCTCTTCTACCCAGTTGGCTTCGAAACGCCGACGGACTAAAAAAACCGCTCCACCTCACGGACTGAAGAATCCGAGTCGCGCAGGCGACAAGTAGACGAGCCCCTCGCCGGGCCGCGGACCAGCGAGTCGCGTGTAGCACGACCAAGTGCAACACATGGACCCGGCGAGCTCTCCCGCCACCTCACTCGCCGCGTCTGAGCCCGAGCCGCTGACAATTCCCGGAGCAGTCGTTCATCCTCGGCCAGGGCCGGCGATGACGTCCCGCACCAGTGGCGCTCGACCGGCTACGAGTTAACGCCGATAACTTATCTTATGTAAAGTGAAAGGTGCCGAGTTGTCGATCGTGCGAACTCGACACCTCCCCGAATGGCTCGAGGCTCGTTTGGACTCGGGCCGCGCCTGACCTGCGAGCAGGTGCGCATCGCGCAGATGATCCGAGGCCTGTCCGATAGCGAACCCGGGCCGCAGTCAGTATGCGAACCACTGCTCTGACCTGCGGCCCTTCACCGGGATGCGCATTTCCTGCGACACATTCGCACATTCTGCGAAGCACATAACGATCAGCCGGAACTGTGACTTTCGCTGTTAAATGGCGGTGTTCTGTCGATGCTCAGTGGCGGTCTTTGTTCAGGTGGTGCCGATGACGAGGGTGCTGGCGGCGGCTTCGATGACGTCGTTGGTGATGGTGTCGAGCTCGTTGATCTTCAGGACGCGCTCGATCTGCGGGAAGAGCCGCTCCAGCAGTCGGAAGTTCCCGCGGGTGATGCGGGTGATGGAAGCGATGGCTTGCGCGTCGGTGAAGTCCTCGGGGTCGAGGGTCTTGCCCAGGGAGCGCCAGTGGCGCTGGAGGACGAACAGCAGCTCGTCCGTGCCCAGGGGCCGGTATTGGTGGGCGAAGCCGACACGACTGTAGAACTGCGGGTAGTGGCTGAACTGCTTCTCCAGGCCGGGCATGCCGATCAGGATCAAGGCGATGTTGTCGCGGTCGTAGCGATCGCGCAGCAGCTCCAGCGCGGTGGGGCGGAGCCGTTCGGACTCATCGACGATGACCAGCTGCACGTGGTTCCTGCCGTGCCGTCGGCCCCACGTCTGCGGGGTGATCTGACCGACTGCCTCCAGATGCTGCTCGATGCAGATATTGGTGCGGGTGATCGCCTGGTCGAGTTCATCCTTCAGCACCCGTGGGGTGGTGAGCACGCTGGGGGTGTAGAGCACGGTACGACTCCGAGCGAGGGCGGCGTAGATCTTGGCGTCGCTGTCGGCGCGCGGACCCCAATAGGTCAGCAGGTCATAGGCCTTCTCCCAGTGGGCGTAGCGGCGCGCGGAGAGTGTCTTGCCCACCCCGGCCGGTCCGAAGCACAGACCGATGGTGTGGCCGCGGCGGACAGCGTCGGCGAACTCGGTGAAGCGGCGGTGCTCTTTGGTCACGATGAAGCGCTGGCTCACCTCAAGTCCTCCTTGTAGACTTTCAGCTTCCGCTTCGGTGCTGGGGCTGGCGGCTCGGCTGTCGATGGCGTCTCAGTGGTGTGCGCGGCTACGACGGCAATGCGTTCATTGATGCCTTGGCGCAGGGCGCGACGGCGCGCGTTGCGGGCAGCCTGGATCTCCTTGAGACTGATCTTCTCGTCGTGATGGTCCTGGTTGACGGCCTTGCACAGGAACTCGTCGTGGTCGAACACGCGGATCTCAGTGATATCGCGCGGGTCGTAGCGGATCACCACCGGCCGTCCGACGTAGCCGGCCAGCGTCGGGGAGACGTAGCGCAGCCCCTGGAAGCGGATGCCATCACGGCGCACCACCCGGGACTGGGCGACCGTGAGCAGCAGCCCGTCGAGGTCTTCCAGGCTCTCGGGCATGCGCGGCAGCCAGCCCTCGGCGATCCACGCGGTGCGCGGCGAGGCACCGAGCTCGCTGTGGGTCCGGTCGTTGTAGGTGGCCACGAACCCCTCCACCGCGCTGTCGAGCTCGGCCAGGGACAGCTTCGGCGTCGGCGCGGGATGGCCCTCGGTGATGTGGCCGGGCAGGTCAGCGAGAAGCTCGGTGTTGACGGTGCCGAAGAACCGCTCGATCTTGCCCCGGCCCTGGGGACGGGCGACGGTGGAGTGGATCAGCCGGATGTGCAGGTCAACAGCGGTGCCGGCGAGGTGGCGGCTGATGAAGTCACTGCCGTGGTCGACATAGAGCACGTCCGGCAGCCCGCACATCGGCCACGCGGGGTCGCTCTTGTGCCAGATAGCCTGCCGCAGCGCCAGGGCGGTGTTCATCGCGGACGGCGCACCCAGGAAGACGGTGTAGCCGCAGATCGCGCGGGAGCAGTCATCGAGGATCGTCGTCAGCCAGGGGCGGACTGGTTTGCCGTCGGTGCCCACCACGAGAATGTCGAGCAGCGTGTGGTCACTTTGCCACATCGCATTCGGTTGTTCGGCGTGCCGGCGCAGCACCAGTTCGTGCTTGTCCCGGTAGGACGCCGCGCCCTCCAGGGCTAGGGTGACCATGCCCGGATCGAGGGCACCCGCGATCGAGCGGACCACCCCGTAGGAAGGCACCGGCCACCCTCGGGTACCGCAGATGTCGGTGACCTTGCGGTGGATCGTGGCGATCGCGGGCCGGGGCTTGCTGAGCGCCAGGCCCTCGATCAACCGCACGAGCTCCCTGGGCAGATGGTGGGCGCCGGCGTCCGAGCGCTGGCCTGTCTCCAGGCCCGCGTACCCGTCGGCACGGTAGCGGGCGTGCCAGCGCTCCAGGGTGCGCAGGCTGATCCCGGTCTCCCGGGCCAGGGCGCTCAGCGGGATACCGTCCTCGACGTGCAGCCGCAGGATGCGCCACCGCGCCGGCCCGTCCACCTCACACCTGCTCGGCGACGGCCTCGCGGGCACGGGCCGCCTGCCGATGGCGATAGAGCGTCGCCCGGGACCAGCCGACGAGTCGGGCGGCGTCCTCGGCGGTGCGGCCCTTCGCGCGGGCATCGCCCGCGATTTCGAGCTTCTCCGCGATCACGGCCGGGTCGACCGGGGGTCGGCCGAAGCGGGTGCCGTTCTGCTTCGCCGCGGCGATCCCCGCATTGACGCGTTCGGTGATCAGCTCGCGCTCATACTCGGCCAAGGTCGCGAGCATGCCCAGCATCATCCGGCCCGATGTCGTCTCCGGGTCGATCCCGTCCGAGACCGATCTGATCTTCACGCCCTGGCCGCGCAGCAGCGTGACCGTATTCAGGACGTCGAGCAGGGACCGGCCCAGCCGGTCGATGCGCCACACCACCACCGTGTCGCCGTCCTCGGCGTAGTCCAGCAGACGTTTCATCCCCGGTCGCTCGATCGCGGTCCGGCTACCCGAGGTCACATCGGAGAACACGTCCCGCTTCTGCACCCCGCCCTCCACCAGCGCATCGACTTGCAGCTGCGCGTCCTGCGTCGCCGTGCTCACCCGCGTATATCCCAGAAGCCTCATACCCCCAGCATGGTGCAGAAAGTCCTGGAAGTCACCGCCTTGAGGCACTTTCCGTCGAGACGACTTCGCAAGACAATCCCGAGAGCGCGTTCACGCAGGAAGCGAACCTGAGGCCGACCACCCGCTGAAAGTCTCATAAACCTGTACCCAACTGAGGCACCAGCTCGTCCGGTTTTGCCTGCATCGAAGTGCCGCGCCTTCGCTCTAAAACCTTCCAAGCTTCGCCGCCCGCACGCCATGCATAGCGCGCGCCGTGAGTCTCTCCCTCCGTCGACTTAACTACACCATCCATCCGGTACAGTTATGTCGTTCACGACGAGGGGAAGACGCGCATGTCCGCGATGACGAAGAGGCGACGCTGGTCGCTGCTGGTGACGGTTGGAGCAGGTCTGCTGCTGATCACCTTGGATAACTCGATTCTCTACACGGCCCTGCCGACGCTGACTGAGGAACTGCAGGCTTCGAACACACAGAACCTCTGGATCATCAATGCCTACCCCCTGGTGATGGCGGGGCTGTTGCTGGGCAGCGGAACCCTGGGGGATCGCATCGGCCACACGCGGATGTTTGTTGTCGGTCTGGTGATCTTCGGACTGGCTTCCCTGCTGGCAGCGTTCGCTCCGTCACCCGAGGTCCTGATCGCTGCGCGTGCTGTGCTCGCTGTCGGTGCGGCAGCGATGATGCCGGCCACCCTGGCGCTGATCCGCACCACTTTCACGGTCGAGCGTGAGCGCAATATCGCCATCGCGGTCTGGGGAAGTATGTCGGTCATCGGGTTCGCCCTCGGCCCGATTATTGGCGGCACACTCCTTGAGTTCTTCTGGTGGGGCTCGGTGTTCTTGATCAACGTGCCCGTTGTGGTGCTGGCGCTGGTCGCTACCTGGCTGATCCGCCCGGCCAACGACCCGGATCCCTCGAAGCGATGGGATGCCATCTCCTCGATCTTGGTGATGATCGGGCTTGTCGGAACGGTGATGGCCATCAAAGAGATCGGCCACGCGCCGCCCTCGGCAACGACCATCATTGTTGCGCTGCTCGTTGCTGCCATCGGGTTCTGGCTGTTCGTGCGCCGTCAGCGAGGTATGGAGCAACCTCTGTTGGAGTTCTCCATCTTCGGCAACCCGGCGTTCACTGCCGGAGTGCTGGCCGCGTCGTTCGCGATGTTCGCGATCGGGGGCATCCAGCTCGTCACCACGCAGCGATTCCAGCAGGTCGCCGGATTCAGCCCGCTGGAAGCTGGGCTCTTGGTCGCCGCGGCCGCCGTGGGCACGTTGCCGACAGCGCTCCTGGGGGGCGCGTTCCTGCACCGCACCGGACTGCTCGCGCTCATCACCGGCGGTCTCGCCTTCGCCACCGGCGGCGTCGTGGTGACGGTCATCGGATTCCAGTCGTCCTTCGGCGTGCTGATCCTCGGACTGCTGTTGACCGGAGCTGGTATCGGAGCCGCCTTGGCGGTCGCCTCCACCGCGATTATCGGGAACGTGCCGGTGCGCCGAGCAGGCATGGCCGCCTCGATCGAAGAAGTCTCCTACGAGTTCGGCAGCCTCATTGCAGTGTCCGTGCTCGGGAGCCTGCTCACGGCTATCTACGGCGCACGCGTCGTTCTACCCGACGGCGCCCCGGACGCGGCTGGCAACAGCATCGCTGAGGCACAGGCTGCTGCGCAGGGTGACGCAGAGATCCTCCAGGCGGCGGCGACGGCTTTCGACTCCGCCTACCTCGTTGTGATGCTGGTCGTCGCAGTCGTTCTCGCGGTGGGCGCAGTCATCACCGGAGTGCTTCTGCGCCGGTACCTGCCTGGCACCCAGTCACAGCTGCACTCCGAGCACTGACCGAGAAAGGACCGCCCATGCGGACCAGTAAACGGGACACGATCCTCAAGGTCGCCCTCAGCGTTGTCGAGACCGACGGCGTCACGGCGCTCACGTACGAATCCGTCGCCGCCGCCTCCGGACTCACCAAAGGCGGGCTGCTCTACCACTTCCCCTCGAAGGACGCCATGATGCTCGCGCTGCACGAACATCAAGCCCAGCACTGGGACGAGGAGATGATCCACGCACTGGGCAAGGACCCGGATGAGGCATCGCAGGATGAGCGACTCGCCGCCTATGCCCGAGTCAGCGCCCGCGGCGCCACCGGCGCGGAGTTACTGCTTATGCTCGAAGCGAGCACCCACAGCGAGCTCAGCAAGCCGTGGAAACGAGTCATCACTCGCTGGGTCCCCGACCCCGCCAGCATCGACCCGACCGACCCTCGGGCACTGCAGAAGATGGTCGCCTACCTCGCTGCCGACGGTCTTTGGCTCAGCGAATCCGTCGGCGCGATCCCACTACCCCACCAGCTGCGCGCCGCGCTGGCAGAGCACCTCGCCCGCTCCGTCGCGGACGCAGACGAACTCCCGAGCAACGAGGCGAACCAATGAGCGCAAGCACCCAGCAGCGTTATGGACTTCCGCTTGTGGCAAGAGTCTCCATCGTCGCGGCCTTTCTCGAAGCCTTCACCTGGGCTGGTCTGCTCGCGGGGATGTTCCTCAAGTACGTGACGGGCACAACCGACGTCGGTGTCAGCATCTTCGGCGCCCTGCACGGCGGCATGTTCCTCATCTACCTCGCCATAGCGCTCATCACCGCCATCACCCTGCGGTGGCCATGGCGGGTCACTGCTCTCTCGATCATCGCCGCGGTACCGCCACTGACGACCATTCCCCTGGAGATCTGGCTACGTCGACGAGGACACCTCAGCTGCTGACGATGGCACTGCCGCCCTCGCATCGGCGGCAGGACTCTCGACCACGGACGGCCAGACCACGCTTGTCATCGGTACCACCAACTAAAGCCGCCACGGAGCATCGACAGAACACCGCCATTTACCGGCGAAGGTCACAGCGAAGGGAACCCAGCGATGTCCTGTTGGAGTACACCCGTGCGGGACGATATACCGCCGGCCATCGCTGCTGTGTCGCAGGGTCTAGTTCGGCACTTATGAAACGCCTTCCCGCCGGGTCTAAGATCTATTGATACAGATTCCGGGCG
>NZ_KB714676.1:452-1497 GCF_000349585.1 Dietzia sp. UCD-THP | reverse complement strand
CCCGCAGACCGCGTACACAACCTGCGTGGGCAGTACACCTAGTACCGTGTGGCCGTGTTGCACCGCGTTGTCACCGAGTTCGAACGAGGTGCGCACCCCCGCCCGGCGCCCTCGAGCAGGCACTTGCCTCGCTCTGCCTGCCGCAGACGGACTTAGGACTTGACCGAAGTTTGCTCCACGACCGATAAGGGCCCTGCCCGCACCTGGGGGTGGATGTGATCACTCGTTGTGACACCCAGCGACGCAAATGGCGATTGCTTCAGACTGCTTTCGAGGCCTAGATCTTGCCACACCACAAACACAATTAAGTGACCGGCGCCGCGGAAGGGGCCCGCGGCTGCGGTGTCCCTATTCCGCACGAGCAGGACGAGCGGAGGTATTTATCCCAGTTCGCTCATCGTCGCGGAGACGGCGACACCATTCTAGGGATTTAGACTTCGCGACCGGTTATCAGCAGGACTATTTGGCAGGTGGGCACTACACAAGTTCGCGTTTTGTACGTAACCATCTCACCGAGTACTGGTGACCTCAGCCGTTACACAGGTTGGGCCCGTAGCCTCATATCCGTGAGACCCCGCTCGAAGCGCCGCCGAAACGTACTCGTCGCGTTACTTCTCATGCTGGTGATTGCCATATTGGCAGGACTGGCCGCAGCGCGGGCGGTTCTCTTTCCGCGAATCGACTCCCCCACGCACGCAGACGCCATCGTGGTGGTAGCCGGAGCCAACGATGATCGTTATGTATACGCGCGGCATCTCGCTGAAAACGGCTTGGCTGGCCGCATTCTGGTGTCTCAGCCGTCGCCCGGAGGAGATAGTCCATATGCAACCGCAATCGATTCGTACTGCGAGGCCGGCCCAGTTATTGCTCGGGACGGGCGACGAATCGCGGTCGAGTGCTTCAAACCCGATGTCGGGACGACTGAGGGCGAGACGACAGCCGCCACCCGAATTGCGCGCGAGCGCGGATACGACTCTCTATTGGTCGTGACCTACTGGGAGCACGTGTCGCGGGTCCGTATCTACTTCGAGCAGTGCTTCGACGG
>NZ_KB714676.1:0-234 GCF_000349585.1 Dietzia sp. UCD-THP | reverse complement strand
TTCGAGCAGTGCTTCGACGGGTCGGTCTACGCGACAGACACACCCCGGCCACTTTCGAAGTCGCGCAAAGACGCGTTACTGCACGAAACCGGCGGTTTTTTTAAGGCATACCTCAAGCCTGCCTGCTAATTTACGCCGATCTCTTGTCCGGAGCCTTTTTTGACCATGGGCTTCTTGGCCGCGGCCTTCTTAATCGGCTCCCTTATTGCCGCAGCCTTCTTGGCGGGAGCCTTC
>NZ_AOSR01000135.1:0-1428 GCF_000349585.1 Dietzia sp. UCD-THP | reverse complement strand
CCGCGGTCGGAGACGTCGTAGCCATTGTTGCGGGCCCACTCGCGTATCGCTTTGGTGTTTCCGGACGGGGCCGCAGTCTTACGGGCGGTTTTGGCCTTGCTTCCGGTCACCCGATGGCCGGCCTGGATGTACGGCGCTACGGCCTCGCGGAACGCCTCGGCGTTGTCATCGCTGAGGTCAATGGCGTACTCCTTGCCCTCAAAGGCAAAAGAAATGGTGTTCGACGTCTCGCCTAGGTCGGTTCCGTCGAGATCGTCGATGAATCTCACCTGAAATTGCTGAGCCATTGCTTCCCCCTATTGTG
This sequence comes from Dietzia sp. UCD-THP, assembly GCF_000349585.1. NCBI lineage: Bacteria > Bacillati > Actinomycetota > Actinomycetes > Mycobacteriales > Dietziaceae > Dietzia > Dietzia sp. UCD-THP. The sequence continues at coordinate 1,124 of NZ_AOSR01000135.1, read as the reverse complement.
ATGCCTGTCCTTGCAGGATCACAGTATGCATGAAGCGGCTAAATGACGCGCAATAACATTCTTGGACGCTTCATGCCAAGGGTCTTTTGGGGGTTATATCCCGGTCGCATGCGGCGTGGGCGGCAAGGTCATCCGTAGTGGTAGCGGCAGGTGGCGATGCGGACTTCGGTTTCGGTGACTTTGTAGACGAGGCGGTGCTCGTCGGTGATGCGTCTGGACCAGTATCCGGCGAAGTCGTATTTGAGGGGTTCGGGTTTGCCGATTCCTTCATTGCCGTTGCGGGTGATGTCCTGCAGGAGCAGGTTGATGCGTTTGAGGATCTTGCGGTCCTGTTGTTGCCACCAGAGGTAGTCCTGCCAGGCGTTGTCGTCCCAGACGAGTAGCACGTCAGTCGGCGTCGAGCAGGTCGCGCGCCTGTCCGCGGCCGGACTCGAGCCGCTCCATCGCATCGAGCAGACGTCGGGCGTTAGCCGGTGATCGCATGAGGTGGGCGGTCTCGCGCAGGGACTCGTAGTCGTCGAGGGAGACCATCACCACCGGTTCGTGGCCGGCGCGGGTGATGATGACTTCTTCGCGGTCGTTGGTGACCCCGTCGAGGACCTCGGCGTAGCGGGCCCTGGACTCGGTATAGCTCATGGTCTTCATCTCAACCCCTCCTGTACGCAAAAGTGTACAGGATGCGGAGTTGGTGCTCCATTGTGACTTCCCGCGCCCGGTTCTCTATAGGCATGAGCCTGGGCCGGATGGCGCAGCGTTGCCTTGTCGAGAGCTCCTGCACGGGAGTCATCACAGTTTTGGGCCTGGTCTCGATGGCCGGATCGGCGCCGCCGCACGGCGGGGGTTCTGCCGGTGGCCACGCCGGCCCGTCGGCGCCCAGTGGGCGCATCGCGGTCAGGTCTCGGCCCGCTGTCTCGCCCGCGGCCGGGGCCGCGCAGCGGCGTGGCCGGAATCCTGGCTACTCCCTCGCCGTGCCGGCGGCCCCCGTCGACGGACAGCTCGCGCCCGCCCCCGGTCCTGAAGGCGCGGATGGCTAGGCCTTGTCCGCCCTCGCTGGTAACGTGGGTAACGTAACGTGTTACCGATTACCCGTTACCTGCCTTGGGGGGGTTGTCATGTCGACGTCG
>NZ_KB714675.1:402-4160 GCF_000349585.1 Dietzia sp. UCD-THP | reverse complement strand
GGGGCCGGGGTGTCCACCTTGGAGTCGATGTGGGCACCTGCCGCGGACAGTCGGCGTGGGTGGCCCGCCGCTGATGCCGCGCCTTTCGTGGTCGTCGTCGCTCGGATGCACGCCGCGGGCCTGGACGCCGCGCACCGGTTGTGTCTCCAACACCAGGCCGGGGCGGTCGGCGGATGCTCACTACTGGGCCTGGTGACCGTCGCGGCGACCCCCGACAAACCGGCACTGTCGCTGTCGCGCCGCCGCGAGCTCGTCGCCGCTGCGGCGGGCGCGAGCTGGCACATCGACTGGATTCCCGAACTGCTGACCACCACACCGCCCGAGCTGGCGACGTGGACGCCCAACTACACCGCCCCGGTGGTGAAGCGGTTTGCCCGCCCACCAGCACCCACCGACGCGGTCCCGACGTCCGTCGCTGCCGCCGCAGCGGAGGTCTTCACCGCCGCCGCCGAGCGGTGGCGCGGCCGCACCACAAAGTCCTGACCCCAAGCTCATCCGTGGGCACCAGACCACAAGGAGAACTCCATGTTTGTCGAGACGATTCACGCCGCCGCCCCGGTGGCCGAGCACATCATCGCCGTCGGGGAGAACCTGTCCCCACAGGAGATCCCCGGAGCGGGCGTGAAGGTCGACACCGCGCTGTCGTACTTCATGTGGGGCTGCATCGCGATCGGGATCATGGGCGTAATGGCCGCCGGCGCCTACTTCATCATGGCCCGCTCGTCGGGCCGTGGCGACGAGGTCCAGGCCACGGTCGCCCGCATCATCGGTGGCTGCCTGCTCATCATGCTGGCCGGCCCCATCGTCAACGCGCTGGTCTCCTAGAGCCGTGCTCGCCGACGTGGTGACCGTCCTGGCACAGGATCCGGGCGCGGTGCTGCCCCCGACCAGTCCTGTTGGGCCACCGGCCGAGGCGATGACCCGCTTCACCCAGGCAGTCGGCTGGGTGAAGTGGGGCGCCACCGCCGTCCTGGTCGCCGGGGTGATGGCGATCGGCGCGCTGCTGACGATCGACAACCGCCTGATCGACCAGTACGGGCCCTCGATCCAGGCGATCACCATCAAGGTCATCGTCGGGTGTTTGATCGTGGCCTCCGCCGGCCACATCGCCGACGTTTTCATCTAGAAGGAGAGATAGCTGTGCGACGGGTTCTCATCACTGCGGCGATAGCGCTGCTGCTACCCATCTCAGCCTGCTCAACAGATGAGCAGACCGAGGCCCCGGCCGTCGACGTCGCCGCTGCGCCTGCCGACCTCACCTGGCGCAATGTCGCAGGGCTCAAGGTTCCCACCTCCCGTGCCGACGGCCCGGCAAGGACGTCCCCGCCCCAGGGCTACAGCCACACGCCGCAGGGTGCGGCTTTGGCGGCGGCGAACGGTCAGGCGGCTTTGGCCACGGCCCCGGATACCACCTGGCCCGAGGTGGTGCGAACGGTGACCGCTCCCGGCCCGGGACGCGATCAGTGGGCGCAAGCCCGGGTGCTGATGAGCGTGTCCGGAGCTGTCGACCCGGCGGTGGCGACGACGTTCTCCGGCTTCAAGGTCAGCGACTACTCACCCGAGCGGGCGATCGTGCTGCTGGCTACCTCTACTCCACCGTCCGCCGACGAGCCAGAGCCCCTCCTGGCTGCTTACCCGGTGCAGCTCGCCTGGACCGGGGCGGACTGGAAGGTCGTTCTGCCCACGCAGGCCGACAACATCGACGCCGCTGAGATCGAGTCTCTCGACGGCTTCACGACCTGGGACGAGGACGCGCAATGACGAAGAAGAGGTGGGTAACTCTCGCCGCGATCGTGGCAAGTGTCCTGCTGACCCTGGTGATCGTTGTCGCCATGGTGAACCGGACAACCGACGAACAGTCACAGGCCGCCGACCCGGCTGCGGCAGATGCACAGCCAGTTGATCCAGGTCCGCCGCAGAGACCACCGACACCTGGGGCGATCGAGACCGATCTGTCCGGGCGCCAGGTGGTCCTCCCGGGCAACCCCGCGGGGGACATCCTCTCGGAGTCCTCGGATGACGGTGGGACCTGCGACGACATAGTCAGTCCCCAGGGAGTTCAGATCCAGCAGGTCAATGCCTATCCGTTGTTGTTCTCCACCGACTCTGGCCCCACCCGGATCGAAGGGGCTGTTCCCACTGGTTACGCCGACGGCCCCCGGGGCGCGCTACTGGCTGGCACCAACTACCTGTGGCTGATGCAGTCGGGGGGTACAGCGGGCAAGGAGACAGTGCGCAAGCATGTCGTCGCCGAGGACCAGTTCCGGGAGATCGTGGAGGCCGAGGTCCAAGACGGGGCCAACACCAGCCAGAACTCTCTCGGTGCTCCCGTGGCGTTCAAGGTGCGCAGCTGTAGCGCTGATGCAGTGGTCATCGACTACGCCTACGACTTGTTTGGGGACGCCACCGGGCCGTTTCCCGAACCCAAGTGGCTGGTCCAGTCAGTGCTCGTGGTGCGCGACCAGGACCAGTGGAAGCTGTCGATGCGACAGGGCTCCTACACCAATCGCGGGGTGACCGAGAACAAGAGCGGATTCATCTCATGGCAGCTGTGACCGTGAGCCGCCGAATCGCCACTACGGCCGTCGCCATTCTTGCTGCTCTGGTGCTTCTTCTCCTAGGGGCGGGGACAGCGGCAGCGCAAGATCTAGGGCCGAGCAACGGCACCGAGTACTCAGAGAGTTACGAGGAGTGCATCGCCGCGGCTCGCGACGGTGACGTGCGTGGCCACGCCCTGGATCGAGGCATGGACACCGCACTGCGGGCCATCGGCGCGGACGGGGTAGCCGAAGCGGCGAACTCGATCAACTGCGCTGGTAACGCATTCATCGAGGACCCCGGTGGAGCAGTGTCGACGGCCGCGGGCAACGCGGCGTCAGCGTTCTGGGGTGATCCGATTGGCGATTTCGTGAAGTCGCTGTTGGAGGGAAACGCGCAGTCGTTGGCGCTGATCATGACGATGTGGATCAAGGAGTCGCCGTTCTCGGGCGCTGATTTCGCCTCTTCTGTCGAGGGGATTTTCAATCTGACGCTGTGGGCGCAGGCGCTGCTGTTTGTGGTGTCGCTGATCGTGGCGGGTGCTCGGATGGCGGTCGCTCGTAATCGCGGCTTGGGCGATGGGTTCGAGGACGTCGGTCAGGTGGTGTTCAACTTCGTTCTGGCCGGCGCCGCCCTGCCGGTGGTGATCTTGTCCCTGCATTTGGCCACGGATGCGGTGTCGGCGCAGTGGCTCACCGATGGATTGGGCGGGGATCCCGCGGCGGCGATCAATGCGGTGGCTCTGATCGACGAGGAGACCGGCCTTGGTCCGGCGGCGGTGCTGATTCTCGTGGTGTTCGCCCTGTTGGGAGCGCTGGCGCAGATGGTCGCTCTAGTGGTCCGAGAGGGTCTGCTGGTGGTGGTGGTAGGTCTGCTGCCGCTCGCGGCGGCATCGTTTGCGATGAACACGGGCAAGCAGGCATTCAAGTCGATGATCGGTTTCGTGGTGGCGGCGCTGCTGTTCAAGCCGGTAGCAACCCTGCTGTACCTGGCGGCGTTCTGGATGTCCTCGGGGACACAGGCGCCGTCGGTGATGGAGGCGGTGTCGTCGATGCTGCTGCTGGCTGCTGCAGGCCTGGTTCTCTCGGCACTGATGCGGGTGGTCGCGCCGGCGGTGTCCGCCTCAGTGGCTGGCGGCAGTGCGGCCGGCATCGGTGCGGTCGCCGCTGGCGCGACCGGCGCTGTCGCAGGAGCCGCGGGGGCGGCGCTGGGCAGTGCTT
>NZ_KB714675.1:0-256 GCF_000349585.1 Dietzia sp. UCD-THP | reverse complement strand
AGGCTGCGCTGGGCAGTGCGTCGCAGAGCCTGGCGGGTGCGGCCTCGTCGACGGCGTCGGGGTCAGGTGGCCAGGGCGCGGCGAACGGGGCGGCGTACCTCGGGCCGCACTCGTCTGGTTCGTCGTCGACCCCGCCATCAGGTGGGGGCTCCGGCCCCACCCCAGCGGCGCCAGCGGGGGCGGGCTCACCGGCAGGCGCCAGCCCGGCGGGGGGCGGCAGCTCGAGCGGGGGCGGTGCGGCCGCCAAGCCTCAGGG
>NZ_AOSR01000132.1:0-658 GCF_000349585.1 Dietzia sp. UCD-THP | reverse complement strand
TTGTTCAGCAGTCTCCTAGGGGTGACCGCCGACGAGCTGTGCATGATCTACCGCACCCAGTTCCCCGTGATGCGCAAGTACGACTCGCAGGACCTGTTCGACGCCAACGGCCGCAAAGTCGCCGAGGACGTGGCCAAGCTTCACCGGAAGCTCAAGCCTGGTCAGGAGCTCAGCGAGGAAGAGCGCACCTGGACTCACCCGCAATCCGGCGCGACCTACGTGTTTGAGTACCCCTTCCGAGTCCTCGACCGTGAGGCCGATATGCGGGCCGCCTACAAGCGCTTCGAGCGTGAGCTCGCTGAGGGAGAACTGCCGTGAGTGCACTACTACCCCTGCAAGCGGCCGAGGAACTCAAGGGCGGGATCTCCGAGTTCCTGTCCACCACGTTCGCCCTATCGGACAAATCCACCCTGTCGGCGCTCACCGACTTCGTGGGAAACCCCAGAACGGGCATGTTCCACGGACCGTACGTGCGCACCCGCATGCCGTTCCGCCCCGCCGAGGACGGTGCCGCCGACGTGCTGGACTGGGCGCCCACCACCTTCCCGTTCCGCCCGTACGTGCACCAGGCCCAAGCCTTCGCACGACTATCCAGCCGCCCCGACCCGGGTTCGACAGAACCGTTGCGGCGGCCGGAGTGTTTGGGACGCCTTTCGGA